>JANPIJ010000135.1:0-41958 GCA_031424955.1 Ferruginibacter sp.
TTTTTTAATATTCTTTGCAATTGCCTTGTAGTCTTAAAGCCACATTGTGAAGCAATGTATTCAATAGTGTACTCGGGATTATTGATCATTGTACTGGCATATTCCTTTCGCAACAAGGTTAGGTATTCCAATACAGTAGAACCGGTTTTTTCTTTGAAGACCCTGCTCAGATTTCTTGGACTCATGCCCACAAGGGCAGCTAAAGATTCAATAGTATTTTCCCTGGATAAATTATCAATCAGGTGATCCTGTACTTCGTGAACCTGCGGGTTAATGTGATTCCGGTAATCAAGGTAAATGCTTTGTTGCTTGTGTTTTCCGCTTCTCCTGTGATATACAAAAAGCCCCCTTGCTACTTTATGTGTAAAAAGCGCACCCTTTAAATCTTCAAGAATTGCCAAAGCAAGGTCGATTCCTGCACTAATACCGGCGCTTGTATAAACATTGTTACTCTTTATGTACAAAATATCAGCCACTACCTTTGACTGTGGAAACTGTTCCTGCAACGCCTGTACCCTCCTCCAGTGGGTTGTACATTCTGTATCTTTTAGCAATCCAGCATGCCCCAAAGCGAAAGCCCCGGTACAAATGGAGCATACAATTATTTTTTTATCTGAACATTCTTTTAACCAGTTGAAGAACTCTCATTCGGCTTTAAATGGTATGCTGTTTCCATAATCATTATCCATACCCGGTACAAAAACGTAATCGCCTTCTTTCAATTTTGCTATTTTGTAACTGGCCATTTTTCCGAAGCCAAGCCCGCATGTACTGATTGGTTCCTCATTGTATTGATAAAATTCCTGTTCAATCTCAAACCCATAAAATTTTGCTTCCGTAAAAACTGTACCGGACCGGCAAGGTCAAGTAATTCAACAGTCGGTGGAATGATAAAAGCTACTTTTTGCATATCGTTGCTGTATTAAATTGTTTAAATAAAGGTACAGCGAACTATAATGGTCATATCGGACAAAATCGTGTCAATTACAGACTAAAAAAGGCCGTCCAAATAACGGACAGCCTGGTGGTGCTTCAGTAGGATTAATTTACTTGCAGTTTGCACAAGTACAAGTGGAACCGCAATTGCAATTAACACAGGTACAGTTTGGATTGCTGCATTTTGCACTTTGGGTTCCCTGGCTCTTTGTTGTTGACTTCATAATTATTGTTTTATAATTGTTATTTGATATCACAAAAGTATATGTAGGATGGGTGGGAGTTGTTACATTAGTTTGGCAAAGCTTTATAACATTTTGGGTATCTACTTTAGCCATTGTTTTAGGTTTGCCACCACATTTTTCTAAACGCCGTGTTTAATTTCTTAGACATAAAAAAAATGGTTTGTTGCATTGGGTGGTGAGAAAAAAGGTCTTTGTTATTTAATATAACTTTGAATAAAATATGCTGAAAAGATAAAAGATTTTATAAACAGTAAAAGACGCCTGATTAAGAAATGGCCTCCTGATATTTTCGATGTATAGTTTACCTGCAATTGCACAAGTAGAGATATAACCGTAGTTGGAGTTTGGATGGCCTGATTTAATATTAGTGCACTCAATCCATTTATTTATCATTAAAAAAGGAACCTTTTAAATTGAGTGATGTATAGGTTGAGTTTAGAAAGCATTAAAGAAATTATGCTCTAACCGGATAAAAAAGCCATTTGGAGCGGTTCTTATCAAACTGCTGCTTATTTGTTTTCTGTAACCGATGTCTATTCTGCTTTGGCTGTTAAAAATCAATTGCGCAACAGGGGCAATATCTACATAATATTTCCCTGATCCGGTATTTACCTGGCATAAAGTTTCTACCATTAGGTTTATGTTGGTCTGTCGGTAACTGGTATAGGCTTTCGGCAACATGAGTTTACCCAATGAGAAACTGTAATTAATTGCTTTGCTATTTTTCGTGCCATATATATATTTGTTGCCATTACCGTTGTTAAACGCTTTTGAAATTGATATTGAAGAAGACAAAGCAACTTTTTGTAATAATTGAGTAGCTACTATACCGGCTTCAAAACCCGTGTTATGGCCATACATATTAATGTCTTCCTGATGAATATCACTATTATTAAAACTCATTCTTCCAAAGGCAGCCACACGAAAATGTTTTTGTACTGCATCCTTGCTCAGGAAACGATATTTGGCGTAAAAACTTCCACCTTCTACCGTAAGCTGAGTGCTACGGTTACTGAAAAAAGCGTTCCCACAAACCATTAATTTCTTTGATACACCGATCCTTATCTCCGGAATAAGGTGATAGTTTATTTTAAAGGTGTTGGTCTCATCCATGACAGAATTATCAATCCTGAATCCAATACTTCCGGCAGCCATATTACTGGCCGGTTCAGTCAGCGAGAACAATTCCTGGGCTTTACAGGTTAGGGAAAGGAGAAGTATCCCTATTAAAAGCAGTGTCTTCATTTCTTAAAATTTTATAAATGATCTTAACCGGAAGATGGCTAAAGTGCAACATGATAGGTTTGTAGAGTTGAAACGAAAGAAGGATTCTTTTTAAATTTCTTCGGTGACACAAATCCCCGGTCCAGGATTTTTACTTGTTTGATCCCGTTTAAAACATGGTCACTGGAATTTACCACAAGAAATTTTTTATCCTCAAATATGATTGTTTGGTTATTCTTTACCTGGATATTTTCAAAATGAATATTAGCAACAAAAGAGCAAACAGTAAAACCTGCTTTTTCAACGCTCTTTCTTAATAAATCGAAATCTACTGCACTGTTTGGTTTAAAGGATATCACGAAAGTGTATGTCTTGATATCGGCATCTACCATTTGTACAAAACTGAGCGTTTTTAGGGCCTTGTTTATAGCGTTACTGCACATGCTGCAGGTTAAACCACTTGCCTGCAACGAAACTGTATTAACCTGTGCCCTGGCAGATATTGACACGGTGATGGCAATAAATAAGAAAATCTTTTTCATCTAATTTGTTTTTTTAATTTTTTAATTGATTTTAGATACAGGAATACCCCATTTTGAAAGAATTAAATAAACCTATCAAAGCTCCCGGAAGCGATTTTTAATAGCGGTTAATACCGGATGCTATTAAAAACAGAGTGCCATTTTCTTCCGCTGATGTTGATATGGATTTGATATCTATTTTCGTTGGCTCCTTTATAATAGCTGGAGAATTAATGTCATCAGGTAACCTTTCGTTACCATGATTAAACTCTGCCACCACGTATAATGGAAACATAGCTATTAAACTAAAAACCTGGATTGCGAATGCTAATTTTTTCATCTTTGTTTTTTTTAATTGTTTATTTGATGATGTAAAGGTATACCGGCTTTTAGCGTTCCAAAAGACAGGTTAATGTCAAATACGGACATTGTTAAATGTAAGTGAGGAGCTTAAATACCAGTTCTGCCCTGGATATTTTGATTGCGTATTGAACTCAGTGGTGCATTGGCCAAAATAAAAAATGCATAGTACCTGAAGATTTTCCTGAAATTGTTTTTTGAGCACATTCAGAACAGGCAGCGTATTTCCGTAAACCAATCGAATAACTCATCAGGGATTCCAAACAAACTGGACAGTGACATTTCTGCCTCTAAAATTGCTTACTTTCTTCCAGAGGGTTTATAGGGCTGGTTGCAGATAAACCGCATGAAAAAATAAAGCTCAAGATGTTTTATGCTGAAATTATAAACGATACTAAAAAATTGAATGAATATAAACCCTACCACGAAATTCCAGTAGTTTCAATGTTGCGCAGCAACAGGTGATGGATAATTATTACAAGGTTAAAATGGAGGTGAAGCTATTGATTGAAGAGGAGGTGGAGCGATTACAGGAACTTAAAAACTGAATAACAATGAGGAAGTGATATAAATTTTGATTGCGTAAATATTTATACATTGAAAACATAGTTTGTCTCAAGCCCGGTTTCCGATGTATCCTCATCGACAATTTCTGACCAAATAAAGTTCTTTATTTTTATTATTTTCACGTATGCGCCAACTAGCTGCAATAATGTTTTCCGACATTTCTGGTTATACTGCTCTTATGCAGCAAAATGAACAATTAGCAAAAGACAATCGTCGAAAGGTGAAGGAAGTTTTGGAAATTTCTGTTGGCGGTTACAATGGGAAAATTCTTCAATACTATGGTGATGGTGCTCTAAGCATTTTTAAAAGCGCTGTTGATGGAGTTAAATGTGCTGTAGAAATACAACAAACATTACGGAAGGAACCCAAGGTAGACCTGCGAATAGGTATCCATACGGGAGATATTTCAATAGAAGATGAAACTATTTATGGCGATGGCGTTAACCTCGCATCAAGAATTGAATCACTTGCTGTTCCGGGTTCTATTTTTATTTCAGAAAAAGTGTTTGATGAAATTAGAAACCAGGAAAATCTCACTGCGCGTGAAATGGGCTGTTTTGAATTTAAGAATATAATAAAACCAGTCCGCGTATTTGCAATAGACAATGAAGGCCTGGTTGTCCCCACCCGTAATGAACTTAAAGGAAAAACCAAACAACCAACTAACCGCCTTGCAGTGTTGCCATTTGTAAACATGAGTGCCGATCCTGAAAACGAATACTTCAGTGATGGTATTACAGAAGAACTAATGAATGCATTTACTAAAGTAGATGGCTTGCAGGTAACTTCAAGGACATCGTCCTTTGCCTTTAAAGGAAAGGATAACGATATACGTGAAATCGGCATACAGTTAAACGTAGATAGAATATTGGAAGGTAGCGTACGTAAAGCAGGAAATAGGGTCCGCATTACGGCGCAGTTAATAAATGCAGCTGACGGGTATCATATCTGGAGTGAAAATTACGACCGTGACCTTACTAATATATTTGAAGTGCAGGATGAAATAAGCAGTATCATCGTTAATAAGTGCCGTGAGAATTTTGCTGCCAAAAAGCATGAGGAAAAACTTGTAAAAACCCCCATTCAAAACATTGAGGCCTATTCACTGTTTTTGAAAGGCCTTCATTTTCACAATAAGATCACGCCAAAGAATACTAAAAAAGCAATAGAGTATTTTGAAAAAGCAATAGCACTGGAACCGGGTTACGCCCATGCTTACGCTATGGCTGCAACAGGTTATGCATATTTGGGTGCAACTGGCCAAATGCATCCCAACAAAGCGTTTGAGGTGGTGCATAGGTTCAGCGACAAAGCAATACAATTAGACAGCTCATTAGCAGCAGGTTATTCGGCAAAGGGTGCGGCGTATTTGCTTTACGACTGGAAATGGGACCAGGCTTACGAATCTTTGGTAAAAGCGGTTGAACTACATCCCGCAACGACGGAGGCCCACCAGTTGCTTTCTTTATATTACCTGAGCACTGGCCGTAAGCAGAAGGCTGTTGAAATAATGGAAAAGGCATTGGAGGCAGATCCAATATCACCCATCGTTAACCAGTACCTTGTGGATGCTTACCTCAATGCAGGCAGAGCAGATGATGCCTTAAAACAAGTGGAAAGGTTATTAGACCTGTATCCCAACATGCGGGTAGCATTGGAGGCAAAAGGATGGTGCATCGCACTTAAGGGAGACTGGAAGAAAGCAACAGAAATATTTGAAGAAGTTCACCTGTTAATAAAGAATCCGTTAAAAGGGCTTGCACCTTTAGGATGTGCCTATGGTCATTCCGGAGAAGTGGAAAAAGCACTTGAATGTATCCGTAAGATAGAGCAAAGGCAGGTGGAAGAACCCGGAACCGTATTGGATATAGACTTAGCCATGATATGGTGGTCGTTAGGTGAAAGGGACAAGGCTTTTTATTATTTACTTCAATGTGTTGAAAAAAGAATGGGGGTAGTAGCAATTCTAATAGATCACCCCATGTTCAAAGGAGTGGCTGATGACCCCAGGTATCAATTATTAAAAGAGAAGCTGAACCTGGTTGCATAAACGTAGCTAAACAGACGCAAAAAAGTTTTTGAAAATCTCTTGTACTTTTAATGCCTTAACATGAAAGACAATCGCATTGTCGGTATTCTGTAAAAGATGCAAACAACGAACGACTTTTTACTTTCCCTTACACTGATAACAGTCAAATGTTTGGTGAGACTAAAACACTTTCTCTCTAAGAAGTCGAAACTGAACATCAATTTGTGGAAAATACGATTCCTTTGCAAAACCATTAATAAATCCTAACGCAACCTGGTTTGCACGCGTACTTAAGGGGAGGCTTTTTGGCATGGGGAAGGGAACCATTTAAAAATCTCGCATGGTTAAACTGAACTTTTTAATTACTTAGCAATGGAAATAAATATGGTCATCTAATAAAATTTAAGCAATACAATTGGCACTTTTGCCAACAAAACCTAAAAAACCTCACCTGATTTAAGCAACCAAATATATATGCTAAAAGTTAAAAGGTATTTTGAAACCATTGGCTTTGCAGGCGATCACCTGGAAAGGATATTAGATGCTTTTGAGTTACAGTCATTCAAAAAAAATGATTTCATTGTAGAAGAGGGCAAAACAAGCAGGTATATCGGCTTTGTTGAAACGGGGATGTTTCAATACTACGTTATCAAAGACGGGGAAGAAAGAACAAGTTATGTATCTATCGAAAATACTTTTTTTGCTTCGGTGCTAAGTTTTATAAGTGAAACCCCGTCACTTGAAAATGTAAAAGCGCTGGCAGATGGCAGCATCAGCATGATCAGTAAACAAAAACTTAAAATGCTGGTGAATGAAATTCCTTCATTCAAAGACTTTTATATCGGCTTATTGGAGGCCACTATTTGTGGAATTGACGCCAGCCGCCACGACCTGATTGTCTTAACCGCCGAACAACGTTATGAAAAAATGCTGATCAATGAACCACATCTTTTACAACAAATACCTTTGCAACATTTAGCGTCTATGTTGGGTGTTACCCCACGGCACTTGAGCAGGATAAGAAGTAAAATACGCTGATTTTTCTTTTAGACATTTGTCCGGTTTAAAGAACCCGGCTAATTGAAACTTTGCATTATTAATTAATAATAAAATGCAAATCAACATGAAACAGGTAATTACTGTACTGCTGGTACTCATATCAACTTCCGCTTTTTCTCAAAAACAATTATCAAAAAACGAATTTAGTATTAATGGGTTCCGCAATCCTTCTATTGGTTTAGAGTATCGTCATCGGGCCGTTTCAGTTCATGCAGGCTATTACATCACTGCATTTGAAAAAGATGTAACCACAAAATTTTTTAAAGCCGGTGCAACAGTCTGGTTTCTGCCTGTAGGCAAAAAAGAAAACCCATCATCGTTTTTTGCCGGTGCATCTTATTTAAGAGGGCTGAACCTTGATTACAAAAATGAAAATGCAGTGGCTATAGAAGCCGGTTTTCGCTGGATGGTATGGAAAGGATTAAATGTAAGGATTGGCGCCATTGGTGTAGCTGCCAAAGGTCATGATGTAAAAATCAATCCAACACCTGGCATCAGTTATTCATTCTTCTTCTAAAATAAGCAACATGAAAACAATCATTGGAACCGTGCAATTTCGGCTTGCCATTATGCAATTGCTGCTGGATAAAAGCCCTGACAAAAAAATTGTACTAGTCAACGGAACCGGAGCGTTGAACATATCCATACCTCAAAAAGTGGAGTTAATTGCAGCAGATGCAAGATCCAAATCAGCTATGAAAGCAATTGCCGGCAGGTCTGAATTAATTTTTAGTTGTACAAAAATACCTTATGATCAATGGGCTGATTAATTTCCCGCAACGGCCACGGCTCTGGCTCACGCATTCAGTGAAACCAATGCCAGGTTGGTATTTGCAGATAATCTTTATTCTTACCAAAATGTGCATTGGGCAGTAATGAATGAACAAATGCCGCATACCGCCAAAACGAAGAAGGGGCAAATAAGATCGGGTGTGATTAAAATCCTGCTCTATTCCGGCGAAGCAAAATTTTTATTCAGCATCGCAGACCTTTTCAGTCCATTCATTAATCAACTGTATGAATTGGCTTACCAGTTTGAATATTCCTACATGGTGAACCATGATAAATATGTAAGGCACTTTGGAAATCATGCTGCCTATCCGTCTGAAATCGTAAAAGAAAGGATTGACTGCTGTCAGCTAAAATCAGATTAAGAAAAGTAACAGTAGATTTATTTATAGACAAATGTCCTTGAACAGGGATTCGTACTGGTGCATCTTTGCAGCATCAAACAATAACAACATGAAAAGTAATCACAAAATAATCGGAATTTTACTTATTGCAGGAGCCATTGCATTACTCATTCCATACACTGGGTTAACTATTATTTTTGAGTATCCTGGTATTTTAAGGCAGGACACCGGAACCATCCTTACCAAATTTTACCAGGGTGGAAATTCCCTGATATGGACATGGTTTGCATTTGCTGCAACCGGCCTTCCTTTATTACCTGCCTATATTATGATAGGGCAAAAATTTGAACATAAAGCTTCATTGGTGCGCATTGCAACAACCGTAGGAGTGATTGGTTTGATTGTTCAAATGATCGGCTTGCTAAGATGGACATTTGTTGTACCTGTACTTGCTGATGCTTTTGTTAATGCAACAGACGAGGCAACGAAAGCTGCTGCTATCGTCGCCTTTAAAACCATACACCAGTTTGGCGGTGTGATATTGGGTGAACATTTAGGCCAGCTTTTTACGATCGCCTGGACGGTGATGATCTGCTTTTCATTTGCTACATTAAAAGCAATGCCAAAATGGGTAAACGGGCTGGGTATTACCAGTACTGCTATTTATCTGCTGGCACAGGCAGAATTATTCGCAACGGTAATAAAAGGGTTCCCTGTGTGGGATACGGCAGGTTTTATCGGTAGTACGCTCTGGCTGGTTTGGCTTGCTATAATGGGTGTTATGTTTATCAAAAACCGCCATCAACATTTATAAACAAAAAAACAATTTAGTTATGACTACCAAAATCATTTTCAGCATTACGCTGTTTGCATATGCAATGATAGCGAGCCAGGCTTTTATGTATATACTTTCATTAAAGCAAGTGCAACTGGGCCTGGATGCCAGGGCTTTTACCGATATAAGACAGCTGACAGACATCAGTATGAGAGCCAGTTTTAAATATGTGATTTATGCTGCTTTCTTGGCAAACCTGTTGCTTGTAATTGTAACGGCAAAAACGCCCAATAGCCTGGTATCTATTACATCCACCATTGCGTTGGTTGCATTGGTTATCGAGATCCTGCTTACATTAAAAGGCAATTTGCCCATCAATGATGTGATCAATACCTGGTCGGCAGATACTATTCCTGCAAACTGGACAGACTCCAGGGACAAATGGTTTACTATTTTTCAATACAGGCAAATTGCAAGCATATCCGGTTTTGTAAGTTTACTCATTGGGGCTGTGTTTGGGACAAAATAATTGGAAGGACGAATGAAAAAACAATTTGTACGAAAGGTTAGGCACACATGACATTCAATAAATAACCGAGAAAAAAACGTTTAACATGAAACTGAACTTCATTAAAAGAGTTTTTCACAAAACAATTGCCAAACAATTACGCAAGCCTGGCGGAATTTTGGCAGGCAAGGTTGGAAACCAAATGAATAAGACCAATAGCTTCCTTTATGATTTTACAATACAGGAAATGCTGTTAAAGGACCATGAATCCATTTTGGAGATTGGCTTTGGTAATGGTAGGTTTTTTGACAAAATGTTTTCCATTGCACAAGGCTTAAAAATATCTGGACTTGATTTTTCTCCTGAGATGGTAAATGCAGCCACGGGTAACAATCCTGGCAGCTTAAGCGCTGGAAAACTAATATTGCGATCTGGAAGCAGCGATAACATTCCATTTGCGGATCATAGTTTTGACAAAGTTTTTTGCATCAATGTAATTTACTTTTGGGAACAACCTGCAGCACATTTAAAAGAGATTTACCGAGTATTAAAGCCCGGGGGAAGATTTTATACTTCCATTCGCACAAAAGAAAGTATCATCCAGATGCCCTTTGCAAAGTATGGTTTTAATATTTATGCGGAGAATGAATGGATCACTTTGCTGGAGAACAACCTGCTGCATTTTGTGCATAGTGAAAAAACACAAAATGAACCTGATGCCCTATTTGACAAAGAGATTTATAAAGTGCAATCCTTGTGTATTGTTGCTGAAAAAAAGCGACAATGATCTCTATTTCAAGCTTTAATTTAAATAGTACTGAAAGTATACAAGGTTTAAAACAAAAAATGAAAATGACAAAAACAATTCTTTGCACCTTTTTATCGTTTGTTATGCAAGTATAGCTAACTCATGAAAGGGTTAACGATGGTTTTTTACCTCGTAAATCTCATTTTTTAACCGCTGGCTGATATCAATTTTAGCTTTTTGAAATACAAAAATGGATGTGCCAAATTCTCTGGCAAATTTATTTGTTACGGAACCTCCAATAAAAGATTTATTAAAATAGGGACCTGTTTCCTTTAGTTCATCGCCTTCACTTTCAAATGTTTTTACCCGGATTAACTTTACATATCTTTTATCCAGTTTAAACCATTTAACATAATCTGCGTTGAAGGAAGCCGCTGCGATATTTTTGTCTGTTGTATAATAATTGATAGCGCCAGCTTGTCCATAGTTGTTGCATAGTATAAGTGTTTCGCTGTTGCCGGTAAGGGTTGAATAAATGGAGTCAACCTTATGCGCCAATTCTTTCCAGCCAATCATGTCGGCATAATCCGGCGGTAAAGCATGGTCTTTACCGTGTTCCCAGCGCAATAAGCCAAACTTTTTATTGTACCCGGGATGATTTACAATGTAGTCCGGGCTTTTATTGGGAAACATAAAATGGTACATCGGTACAAAAAGCAATACGGGAAAGCAATTGGCGATGGGCTGCAAATATTTTTTCCAGCCGGATGTTAAAATACTTTCCAGGTACACGGCTCCAAAGGCGATATATACCGGGTACAATCCCATGGCATAATAGCTCTTTGCTCTTAAATAGATAAAGGCTGATAATGTAAAGCACAAAGTCCAAAAGAAAAAACCATGCTTTTTAAATGGCTGGTAAAATAATAGCGAATAGAGTACTGCAACAATTATAAAGAAGGATCCAATAAAATAGAACAACTGATCCGTTAAAAAATCCCACCGGTTTACATTCACCAATTGTATATTGGCTAATTGTTGCATATGATGATAAATCGGGAAGTTGTTGTTGTATTGCCAAACAAGATTTGGCATAATAAGTAACAGGAACAATAGGGCAGACAAATAAAAATGGGTACTTGAAAAAAAAGATCTGTTTATAATTAAAAGTGCCGGAATAAACCCAATCAATAAAAAGACAATATTATACTTGTTTAAAAAGCCCACAGCTAAAATAACCGCCGCTATATAAAACCATTTAGGTTTTTGGGTATCTGGATATTTTATTAAAATAAAACAAAAGGATGCCCAACAAAGCGCATCCAATGAATTGGGTTGATGCATACATTTAATCTCAGAAGTGCCGAAAATAGTATACAAACAGCTCCTAGCACTAACGCAAACATATTTCCTTTTAACGCTTCAATCGCTTTCCAAACTACTACCAGCGTCAATGCACCAAATAATGCCGGGAAAAATCGGATCCAGAATACTGAATTGCCCAAAAAGAAAATGATACTGGAAATCCAGGAAGTGACCGGTGGAACGGATATATAACCCCAGGCTAAATGTTGCGCCTGGTCAAGATGCAAAAATTAATCTCTCTGCAATTCATATCCGGGCTATTCAATATATATTGAAGTAAGAATTTTGCAATAATAAACCCTGTTAACAGTATGGTTTTTTTTTGTCATTGAATGATTTCTTTTTGTTTAAATCACTGTTAGTTGGAGGCACAGTATCACTTTATGTGACACTATTTTTTTAGTATTCTTTGCAATTGCCTTGCTGTTTTAAATCCACATTGGGAAGCGATATATTCAATAGTATACTCCGGGTTATTGATCATGGTACTGGCATATTCCTTTCGCAGCAAGGTCAGGTATTCCAATACAGTGGAACCGGTTTTTTCTTTAAAGACCCGGCTTAGATTTCTCGGGCTCATACCCACGAGGGCAGCCAGTGATTCAATACTGTTCTCTTTGGATAGGTTATCAATCAGGTGATCCTGTACCTCGTGAACCTGTGGATTAATGTGATTCCTGTAATCGAGGTAGATGCTTTGTTGCTTATGCTTTCCGCTTCTCCGGTGATACACCACAAGCCCCCGGGCCACCTTGTGTGTAAAAAGCGCACCTTTTAAATCTTCCAGAATTGCCAGGGCCAGGTCGATACCGGCACTGATACCAGCGCTTGTATAAACATTGTTGCTTTTGATAAACAAAATATCAGCCACTACTTTTGACTGGGGAAACTGTTCCTGTAAGGCCTGTACTCTTCTCCAGTGGGTGGTACATTCTGTATCTTTCAGCAATCCTGCGTGCCCCAGTGCGAATGCGCCGGTACAAATGGAGCATACAAATATTCTTTTCTCTGAACATTCTTTTAGCCAGTTGAAGAATTCCCTTTCGGCTTTAAATGGGATGCTGTTTACATAATCATTATCCATTCCCGGAACAAATACGTAATCACCTTCTTTCAATTTCGCCGTTTTATAATTTGCAATTTTTCCGAAGCCAAGCCCGCAGGTACTAACCGGTTCCTCACTGTATTGATAAAATTCCTGCTCAATGTCAAAGCCATAAAATTTAGCTTCTGTAAATACCTGTACTGGTCCGGCGAGGTCAAGTAATTCAACGGTTGGCGGGATGATAAAAGCTACTTTTTGCATATGTTTATTCCATTTAATTGTTTCAATAAAGATACACCGAAGGGTAGTGGTTATATCGGACAAATTGGTGTCAATTACAGACTAAAAAAAGCCGCCCAATGAACGGACGGCCTGGTGGTGCTTCAGTAGGATTAACTTACTTGCAACTTGCGCAAGTACAGGTGGAACCGCAATTGCAGTTAACACAGGTACAATTTGGGTTGCTGCATTTTACATTGTTGGCTTCCTGGCTCTTTGTTGTAATTGATTTCATAATTTATATTTTAATTGTTATTTGATAGCACAAAAATAGTTAGAGTACGGAGGGTAGTTGTTATATTATTTTGGGTAAGCATTATAACATTTTGGGATTGAATTGTAGCTATTAATTTACAGTTTGATGTATTATATGTTAAACGCAAGGTTGCAATCCTTGAATCGAATTGAATTGGATTTCTAAATTTCTTTATGAGCAAAATAGTTTTTGTTAGTTATATGTATTGAATAAAACACGCAAAAAAAAGCCGCCCGATTATGGAGCGGCGGATGGTGCTTCAGTAGGATGAACTTACTTATAGTTTGCACAAGTACAGATGGAACCGCAATTGCAGTTAACACAGGTACAATTTGGGTTGCTGCATTTTACATTGTTGGAAGCCGGGCTGTTTGTTGTTGTTAATTTCATAAATTATATTTTAATGGTTTGATAATTCAAAAGTAGCAGGAGATCGGAGGATAGTTGTTACATTAGTTTGGATAATCGTTGTAAAATGTTGGGTTTAAATATTATCTAATGATCTACGTGTTGAAACGCCTGACTCTTTAAAGTAACTGGGCGTAAAACCTGTAAATTTTTTAAACTGGTTGGAAAGATGTGCAGTCCTGCTGTACTCAAGATTGAAAGCAATTTGAGATAAAGTCAGTTGCCCGTACATCAACAGCTCTTTTGCTTTTTCGATGCGTTGGCCAATAAAATAATTTTCAATTGTTCTTCCTTCAGCAGCCGAAAATAAACTGCTCAGGTACGTGTATTCATGATTCACTTTTTCAGTAAGATAATGCGACAGCTTTATTTTCTTTTCTTTTTCAACTGCTTCGTTCCTGGCCCTTTTAATAACAAGGTTTTTAATTTTTTCAATAAGTCCGCCTGCATAATTATCAATTAGTTCAAAGCCAACCTTACCGAGCTTTTTTACCAACCGGTCCTGTTGATCCGGCGACTGCGGTTCCACCAGATTTATTTCACCGAAGCCTACTTTTTGAAACGGTATAGATTCGCTATTTAAAATTTCTTCTACCACAAGTATGCAACGATCACATACCATGTTTTTAACAAGCAATGTTGCTGAAGCCATCGTTATAGTATTTTAATTGAGTGTTTTCTTTAATCGAAATCTATTATGCAGAAACAACAGGTAGGCAGCAAAAGTAAAGTCGATCGATAAACAAAATAGATCGTAGTGTGGAGGAATTAACTCGGGGTCCTGAAAGTAATGGTAAGCAAAATCCCAGCAACCATGAAGCAAATAACCTGCTGCCAAAATATGGAAGCCTTTTTTAATTCCATAATAAGCTAAAAACAGGAATATAATTGCCTGGATTGCGTTTACTACCAGCTCCTGTAAATTCGTCCAGGCAAATCCAACATACAGAAATCCAATTCCTGATAATGCCAGTCCAAAAATTATTCTTTTGTCAAATTGCTTTATCATGCCAATAATGAATATTATTAAAATTCCTGAAGAAATACCTATGATTGTAGCTGCCATTGCTTTTTGTTTTAAATTGTTGATGTATTTATTTTATCCTTTCAAAATATTCAGTGCGGCCAAACAATGATATACCAATATAGCCTCTCACTTTAAGCTTATTGCCTTCCAGGTTCATTTTGCAATCATAGGTTTTACCGCTTTCCGGGTCATATATCTCTCCGCTTGTGTAGGTGCCATCATTCCAGGAGAAATTGGTGAGCAATTCTATTCCAAGAACTTCCCTGGTTCGCAAAGATTCTTTGGGATTTTTGCTGTCTTTACGGGGCGCTGCAACCCAAATAGATTTTCCGAAGTAGTGTTCCCCTCTTTTATAGATTTCGATTTTCGCATCTTTTTTTGGAGACCAGTAAATTCCGGTAATTTCATTGGGTGACACCAGCCTGGTTTGTGTAAACCCCTTGTGGAAGAAGGCAAATAATACTAAGCAAAAACTCATCACGATCTTTTTCATGTTACTTTTTATTTATGTTGATTAAATTCTTTATTAATAGCAGTCACTGCAGATTGCCATGCTACATATTATAGTCCAGCATTAGTTTTACAAAATCTGCAAAGCTGGCACCATGTAGGTTTGAAATTCTTTTCAGACATCTGTCGATTATGTATTGTTGCTCATTGGAATCATACTTAATGAATGAAGCATTTTTAAAACCTGCTGCATCATTTTGGGAGAAGGAGCCCGGTATCAGTACATGGATTTCTGTAGCCAAATTGTTATTGATATCACCCGATGGTAAAAGGGTCAACCCGTATTTTGAAATTACCGGAATGCTGTTATTGCTAAAGGTTTCTATTGATTGAGGAAAACTGCGGAAGTAGGTATCTAATATTGCTGCCAATTCAAATTCATTGATACCATTTTGAAGCATCACACCGATTTTTTCTTTATGCTGAATCTTTCCTTTATGCAGGTCAATAAAAATGCGATTGGTATTTACGACGCGGTTTTGATGATCTTTTTTGATCTCGGCATACGGGTAATGAATACCGGATAATACTTTCTGCATGGTTTCCCTGCCGAAAAGATCATTGATTACAGTAAGGCTCCCTTCCGTAGCGTTTGCTACACCTGCTGTGCTAAATAAGTTTCCATTTTGTGTAACGCTTACCCCGGTAACCCAGGATGGTTTTTTATATTTCCTTTTCAGTCCCGCATAATCGGAAGAATGGGTAGTTAGTTCCTTACCGTTGTAAATGCCGGTGGCGGCTACGGTGGCAGCTCCATCGCATACTGACAAGATTTTATTTGCACCGGTATAATGATTTTTAATAAAGTTTACGGTAACGGTTTTTGGATTTCCAGACTGATTGGGTACAACCATCAGGTCTGCTGGTAATTGCATTGAATCGATTTCACGGAAGGTAAAATGTGGTAATACAAACAAACCTTTTTTAACAATGATGGGTGATTTCTTTTCCGCCACAATATAAACGTTTGCCTTTTCAGTAGCACTGAAGAGATAAAAAGGTGCCATCATATCAAACATCTCGGTTCCATCATTATCCGATATAATTAAGATCGTTTTTTTTGCAGCATCATAACCAGGAGTTTTGTAAGTAAAGTTATCTTCACCCTTAATGCCTGGTACCGGGCCACTTTCATGCCGCATCACATGGCAGGCAGTCAAAAAAAGGATAGCTGCCAAAAGCAAACTAACAGGCAATGGATGTAATTTTAATTTTTTCATTATTTAATTTTTAAAATTTGATAAGACAAAGATTGTGATGTTAAAGTAGTTGGGTCAGACAATCAACGGTCAAAACCGGACATATCTAAAAATACCTGTTGCCCCGGTCAGTTTGAATTGCTTCGTCCCTGATTTGCATTTTGGAAAATTGCTTTTTAAAGGCAAAGTGAAAAATTTCCGTATCACCCAGGCGAACAGGATAGGCGTTAATAAATACCCAGCCCTCCCTGCCCATATAATTGAGGGCATCAATAATGGTATTAAAGTTTCTTATTTTACTCCCGTCTGTTTTAAGCCGGGTATCCCTCCAAAAGCTTTTCTCTTCTCCAAAGTCAATGTCAATGGTTACTTTATTGCTGAATAATTTGGGCGTAGCAATTACCTGGCAGTATTGTTCAATTTTGGATGTGTCAGTCTGGGCATTTGTTGCTATCGTGCTGATTAGAAAAATGCCAATGGTTAATATTTTTTTCATATTATTATTCGTTTTTTAATAGTGTAAAATTATTGCGCTTTTCAGCGGCGATACAGACATGCTGATGTCAAAAACGGACAAGTATAAATATGAATATGAATAGTATGTCGGGAATTAAAAGGATATTCAATCTGTAATGGGTGTTTTTTAGGCAGTAGAAAGGAAGACAAAAAAAAGGAGGACCACAGAATGAAATGACGCCAATGTAAAAGCATCAATCATTTTTTGGGGAATTGCGTAAAAAAAGTTGCGATATTTAATGAAAGTATTACAGTCGAATGTTGTTCCTTCAATAAGTATAGTAGGTATCGAGTGTTTGTCTCTGCCGGTTTACATTGTTTTCCCGCTGATAGTTTGATTGATTCCCTTTGAAGGTTCTGTCAACTTAAGTTCCATTAAATTATCCCCTTTAAAAGTAATTGTAAACTTATAGTTTTCTATTCTGCATAATCGATTGTAATCAATATACAATGTTTCATTTATCCATCTGCCTTTAACAGCCATAGGCAATCCAAAAGTATGTTCATCAGAAATTTTAAATTGATTATTCATTCCTATGGGATGCTCTTCTTTAGAGCTATCTATAAATCCAAGAACGATATAGTAATCAGATTTTCTTTTTTCAAAGTGCATATTTAGTAACCCCATATCGTTTTTTTCAAGCAGATATTTTTTGTTTAATTCATTTACCGGAAAATCTTTAGCGGTCATGCCGGGTGTACCAGGTGAATAAGCCTCTTTAACTTGCTGTAGTAACAAAGCGTAATTATTTTCATTTTTATTATATGTATTAATAGCTTGCAATGCAAGGTCATCGATGTTTCCATCATCATATCCCCCACCGCCAAACGTAGCAATAACGATGTTCCTATTTTTAAAAATGAATAGCCGCTGACCGCCTCTTCCTACGGCTTGAATTTCATCAGGATTGTCACTATCAAACCACCAGCCATACCCATAAGATTCTGTACCGTGAATTTTATGCAAAGACTTAATTTTTTCTATCCATTGTTTTGAAACAATTTGTTTACCATTCCACGTTCCATTATTTATAACAAGACAGCCGATTTTTGCAAAATCATAAATTGAAATATGCAAATCCCCCCAGCCATAATTTACTCCTTTGTAATTAGTTACCCAATAAGATTTTCCAAAATTTAATGGCTTAAACAGATATTTATCCGCAAATTCATGGCAGGTCATGCGGGTTGTTCTTTGCAATATTTCTGCGAGCAAATAAAAATTGCCGCTGCAATATGAAAATTGTTTACCAGGTTTATCTGTAAAAGCCATTGACAACATAAACTTCACCCAGTCAGTGGTGTTTTTCATTTGTGTCAATTCTCTTTCCCCATCATTCCAACTGCAATGAAAACCTGAAGACATGTTGAGTAAGTCTTTAATAGTCACCGTTTGTAAAGTATCACTAACAATCCTGTATTCAGGAAAATAATTAAAAATGAGTTCTTGTTCACTTTTAATAAATTTCTTGTCTATTGCTATTCCAATCAGTAATGAGGCAATGCTTTTGGTTGCTGATGCCAAATCGTGAACATAAGTATTTTTAAAAGGATAAAAAGAGGCATCAAGAACGATATGATTGTTTTTGATTACTAGTAGACTGTGGATGTTTGTATTTTCTTGCCTGGCTTTCTTTATTGCATTGGCAAAAATTAAGGAATTCATTCCCTGTTCTTCGGGAGAAGATGTTATCCATTTGTTTTGGGACTGTCCAAAAGCTAAAGAAGTCATCAGGAGTAAAAACACAGAGATCCGCAAAAGATTTTTATAAAGCATGGCAGTGTATTAAGTTATTGCATTTGAGAAAACGCTGACTGTAAAACACTTTCGGGTTACAGCCAACAATTATATTTGTTCCAATCCAGTCCTGCATAAAGTGCACCATACTGCTTCTATTTAATTTTTCAGCCGTGGGCGGTGTCCCCACCGCCCACGGCCTTGCAAGTAAATCGACAATTTTAAAAGCTCCATTTTTTATTTTAAGTAATCATTTACTTTAAGCAATTTGTATTCCGGGGAAGATTCAAAAAATGAGTTTAGTAAAGTCATATGCCCTGCACCAAAAATAACTAAAACTCTATCCGTTGGTTTTGCATTTATTTTTTGAATATTTCTAAAAATTCTCAAATTCCTGTTGAACCACCATCCCGTAACAAAGTCTGGCCCAAAAAAATCATTGTCTTTAGTTTCATACTTAAAAATTCCAATTAAATAGGTGCCCATATCTAATTTGATATTTCTGCTGTCATTTTTTTGTATCAGTTCTGCCCTGATGCCTTTTGTCTTAAAAATTTGCTTTGGAAAATACTGTTTTATAGTATCAGCATACTGATTAAAATAATCCATGAATTTTTTACTTTCAAGGCTATCTTTACCCTCTAAAACTGCATCCAGCGCTTCATAATCCCTTCCCCAGGCGTTCACGCAATACAGGGTCTTCAGGTTCATCATTTTGGCAATTCTGAAGCCAATCTGTTCTTCTTCATCACGCCTTAAATGATAGTTGCCTTGCAGGTACTGATTGTATATAGAATCATATTTTTTCTGATCAACCGGGTTTCTTTCAATTACGATAACTGTAGGTTTAAACTTTGCAATCCGCTTAGCTATTTCTTCTATTTCCTTTTGATGTTTTGATTCAAGTACATCAATTTGGTCCTCAGTACTTGTCTTTATCACATCTAAATTTCGAAAAGCAAAATGGAATGACCCCAACGTCAACACTTCAATTTATTTGTTTGGTTGCGCAAATACGGTCGTGATTAGCAATGCAAGCATTATAGTCAAATTATATTTCATTGTGTTGACGTTTTATGTTTTACCCATTTGATAATTAAGTATTGTTATAAATATAGAAAAATATCAGGCAACATTCATGTCGGTTGCAGCATGATTTCGCCCGAAAATACACCAAGGTTAAACCGATCTAACGACGAATAAAAATTACCACTGTTTCCTGAAATTTCTATTTTAAATGCTAATTTAATTATGTTGATTTGGAATTACCTGTTTAGAAAATAATAAGTTAGCCCCTTGATTATATTGGGATTTCTTGAATCCATATGTCCGGTGTTTTTTTCAATATTTTTTGCCAGCTTAATATTACCATAGTTGTTATGCAGCGTTTGATAAAATATTTCAAAAGGTACCAGCATCCGATCCCTTTCTTCCGATTCTCCGATACCCATAAATACCAGTTGCTTATTGTTTTTATTTTTAACCCGGTTATCATTTTCCATTTGCAGGGCAACACGGTTGTCGAACCAAAGGGATGGGCTCAGCAGGATGTAGTTTCCAAAAACGGCACTGTTAACACTATATGCGTAGGCGCCGAATAAACCTCCATATGAATGTCCAAGTATGACCCGGCTGTCCCTTGCAGTATCTGCCTGGTACTCCTGTTCCATTTTAGGTATTAATTGAGTTTCAATGAAACTCAAAAACTGAGGAGCTCCTCCTGTAACAGCGCTTACTTTTGTGGGTGTATAATCTATGCTGCGGTCTTTTCCATATCCAATGCTTACTACCAATACATTTTTTAAGGAATATTGATCGGAAATTTCCCTGCACCGGTTTGCAACAAAACCAAATATTTCTTTACCATCCAATACATAAATGGTGGCATATTTTCCGTTGGATGGATTGTAATCGGATGGCTGGCCAACGGTTATGTCGTAGGATGCTCCATTGGCAACAGATTGTAATGTAAACTCATTAGTCTTACCGGAGTTAAATACTTCTTTTTTGCATCCACTGAAAATTAAAATCAGCAGTAGTGCTTTTGTTATTTTGCTCATGCGCTTATTAATAACTTTATTCTTTTTCATTTAATAAGGATTTAAAATTTAAATATTTGGTGCCAGTAGTTTGTACAGAACAGGTGTTACCACCCTTGATAGAATCAATGAACTAATTAGTCCACCAACCAGTACCCAGGCAAGGGGAGAATATAATGGTGAGTGCTCCAGGATGAGTGGAATTAATCCTCCGATGGCTGTCATGGTAGTTAATATAATTGGTAAGAAACGTGTTTCACCAGCTTCATGTATGGCCTCGTCCAATGTCTTTCCTTCCCGGCGCAGATGATTGGTATAATCAACCAACAGGATGGAGTTCTTTACTTCAATACCAGCCAGGGCAATGATACCGATGACAGCAATAAATGAAAGTGTATTGCCTGAAATTAGTAATGCTATTACAGCACCTATGATTCCAAGCGGTATTACTGAAAGTACGATCAGGGTGCTTTTGAAAGTTTTGAATTCTAATAACAGGATTGCCAGGAATGCAAATACTGTAATGAGTATAATTTTACCGAGGCCACCAAAACTATGTGCCTTGCTTTCCATTTCGCCTGCTACCATATAACTAAAGCCGGCCGGCATGCGTAGTTGCTCAAGTGATGCAGCAATTTTATTGGTTACCGCTTCTGTGTTGTATCCATGTGCCACAGAGCTGGAAATAAGGATGTACCTTCTTTTATTATAGTGTTTAATAGTTGGGACTGATGTTTGAAAATTAAGATTGGCTAGTTGATTGACCGGAATCAACGCACCTGAAAGAGACGGCACATAAATTTTATTGAAAACATCCAGTGTTTGATTTTTCTCCCTGCTTAAACTTACTGAAATAGGATAATCATCTCCTTTTTGATCTTTGTAATTGGCGATCGTAACACCTGAAACCCCCAGGCGTATGGTGCGATCTATCTCTTTAAGCGGAATGCCCAGCAACGCTGCTTTATCCTTATTGATATCAACCTTGATATCCGTTTTATAAGTTTGCAATGGATTGCTGACATAAATCGTTCCTTCGGTAGATTTAATGATCCCTTCCACTTGTTTTGCCATTTGCTTTAATGAGTCCAAATCTTCGCCAAATACCCTGATTACAATCGGTGCTTCAATAGGTGGTCCTTGTTCAAATTGCTTTATTTCAATTTTGGCGTCCGGTACATTATTGAACCGGTTTCTTAATTGCTGAATCAATTGCTCAATCTCCGGAAAGTCCATTTCCTCCAGGCGGACAAATAGTTGTGCATAATTAGGGGATTCATTTTTTTGGGCAATATTGTAATATATCCGGGGATTGCCTTTCCCTACATTACTTGAAACTGATTTCACTTTTGGGGTTGATGCTACTACACGCTCCACTTCACTGGCCAGGCTATCCGTTTTATAAATACTGGTACCCAATGGTGTTTCGATATTGACCAGGAACATTGGCTTTTCGGATCGGGGAAATAAACTGAATCCAACAACTTTAAACAAAAAGAGACTACCAACAAAAAGCGATAAAGCAATAAGAAGTGTTGTTTTGGGTTTGGATAAAGCCTTGTCGAGTAGTTTGGAATAAGAACCTGCTATTATTTTTTGCAATCCCTGCATAAATATATTACCTGCCGGATCATGATTTTTCTTAAGCAACCTGCTTGCCAGGAATGGAACAATGGTCATTGAGACTAACAACGAAGCCAGCACGGTAAGTATCACAGCCATGGGAAGACTACGAATAAAATCACCGGAAGTTTCAGGAAGAAAAACGATGGGTAAAAATGCAACAATCAAAATGGCAGTACAACCAAGAACAGCAATCGCAATTTGTTTGGTTCCTTTAATGGCAGCATCCATTCTTGAATAGCCATTGCGTAAAAATCGTTCTATATTCTCCACCACTACTATGCTGTCATCTACCAGCAAACCCAATGAAACGATCAGGCCAACAATGCTCAACTGGTTAATCGTATATCCAAAACTATCCAGTAAAAATAAACCTATCGCAATGGACAATGGTATGGAGATCATTACAATGACCGAGGCCCGGCTACCCAGTGGAATCAGCGTGATGAGTACGAGTAAAATAGCAATTAAAAAATCTTTTGTAAAATGTGATAGCCGCTTACTCACATCTTCGGCTTGCACAAAACCTCTTTCGAGTTTGATGGAAGGAGGCAGGGAGGATGTAAAACCTGTCAGGAGCTTCTCCACCTGTTTGTTGATGGCGATAATGTTTGTTTTATCTTTTTCACTGATCGAAACAAACAATGCTTTTTTTCCATTGAAACGGGCGATGTAGGTTTCATCAGCATGTTTCATTTCTACCGAAGCAATATCTTTTAAATAGACAAGCTGATTGGTTGAGGCCATTACCACCGTGTTTTTAATTTCATCCAGGGAAGTGTAATCCCCGCTGGTTTTGATATTGAATTTTTTGCCTCCTGCATCAATACTGCCACCTGGGATATTTTTGGCATCACTTTGAATGGTAGCCAATACCCTATTGAGCGAAAGGCGGTTCTGGGCCATTTTTTCAAGATCGATGGAAATCCGCACCTGTTCCTGGGGGTAACCATTTATTTTAACTTTCTTAATCTCGCTGATTTTTTCGAGGCTTTTTTTCAAGCGGTCCGCTTCATCATATAACTGCCGGTAAGTTGAAGTGGTGCCCGTGATAGCCAATTGGTAGGTATTAATATCGGAGGCAGTAATTTTTTGAATATCAATAGACAGTAAATCGGCAGGTAAGGATGAACGCAGCGAGTTCATTTCTCTCACTACCTCATTGTACTTCTCATCTGGATTTTCTTTATACATGAATTCCACTTCTGTAACACAAACTCCATCATTAATGTCGGAACGGATTCTTTTTATATTATCCAGTTCATTTAATTTTTCCTCGATTGGATCTGCAACCAGTTTCTCCATGTCATTCGGGCTGGTACCCGGATAAACCGAAACCACTACAAACGTGGGTGGTGTAAAAGTAGGATCTTCGCCCCTCGGCATATGCAACAACGAACCGAGGCCCAGTGCCAGCAGCAATACAAAGATGATGATGGTAAACTGGTAGTTTTTGATTGAAAATGCCGTAATGCTCATGAGTGAACTTATGAAGATGATTATTGTTGAATTTTTAATGAACGCTTATCAGATAAGTAGGCGCCGCCCTCGGTAATTACTTCATTTACATTTTCAAGACCGGAACTAACAGCAACCATATCTTTTAAAATATAGGCGACTTGCACTTTGTGGATGGTTGCCATTTTTCTGTCCGGGGACACTGAGAAAACATTTCCACTATGTTCATCGGCTTCCTGAATGGCAGATATGGGAACAAGATATACTTTGTCTGTTATGGTCGGAGAGATCTGAACCTTGCCAATTAAGCCGTTGGCAAATTTTTGCGCCCCGGGATTTATCTTCAGTTCAATGGCAAAAGTTCCTGTGTTTAAGTCTGCAGCCTGCGCTATATTTGATACGATGCCTGTAAAGGTTTGGCCAGGGTAGGCGTCTAATGTTACCGTTGCCTTATCCTTTAAACGGATGCGTGCCCAGTCTTTATCTGACACTCCAACACGAATCACCCAGTCTTCTTCATTGGTAGAATTGATGATGTATACTGGGGAACCTGCCCCAACCATTTCCCCTTCATTGCTTAATTTACCAATTACCCTTCCTGATACAGTGGAGTAAATCGCAGAGAATTGCCTGTTAAAGGAGGCTACCTTTAAAGATGCTGCACTCATCTGCAATTGCGTATTGGCATTCTCCCAATATTCCCGGGTTGTTGCGCTGTCTTTAAGCAAATTATCAGCACGCGTAAAATCCTGTTTTGCTTTTTGGTAAGCGGACTGAAGCTGGGTCACCTGGGCATTCACCTCAGTCATATTTAACGTGGCGAGTAATTGTCCGCTATGCACCACATCGCCTTCTTTAACATACATGCGGGAAATAACCCCGCCGGTTTTAAAACTAAGCCTTGCTTCCTTTCCGGAAGTAATCATCCCGCTGCTAACAACTGGTACTGCATAATCTTTAAAGGCTACTTTTTGCGTTTTTACGGCAATAGCCTGGTTCGAAAGGTTGGCTGTTTGTTTGTGCTGACAGGCAGGTAAAACCAACACCATTGTCAATAATATAAAGAGTAATTTCTTTTCCATTTTTAGTTGTTTATATATTTTATAAAATGTATGCTGCTATTGCTCTTTCCACCTCGGCTTGTTTAATAAGTATGTCTGTTTCATTCATCTTATATTCAAGCTGGCTATTGACCAATTGGGTAAAAGCATCCAGCAATTCGATGCTTAACGCCTGGCCTTGCCGATACCTCACCTGGGTTTCCCTGAAAATTTCCAAGGCGAGTTGTTGGTTCGATTTTGAAGCCGTTAGTTTAGCAACTGCGGAATTTAACTCCAGTTTTTTATTCAAATTTTCTACTTCAATCTGCCGGGTTGTTTCCGCCAATTTTACCTGGAGCATTTGCAAATCTGTGCCGGCTTGCCTTGCTTTGATGGATGCTTTGGAACCATTGTAAATGGTCCATTTTAGTTGTATGCCACCAACCAGGTATGCGTTCTCATTATTCATTTTATAATTTCTCCCCTGTATACCGGTATTGAAAAAGGCGCCCACCTGCGGTAACCATGCAGCGTTTTCTTTTTTAACCAACAGCGCTGATTGTTTAATCATACTTTGAACCTGTATGATCTCTTCCCTGCCCGGGTGTATTCCTGTTGAAGTATTGCTATCCACCAAATTTTTCACGGGATAAATAGTGGTGTCTGTGATAATGGGAGCTTCCAGTGGAGCATTAATCAGGAAATTAAAGTACGCAGCGGCAGCCTTCATTTTATTCTCCGCTTCGCAAATCATTGAAGCATTATTTGAAAGCTCCACCTTTACTTTCAGCAGGCTGCTTTTTAGCGCTTTGTCATATTTTAACAGAACTTCTGTGTACCTGATATTGTCCCGTAATAGGCGATCTGCATTTTTATACACTTCAATAATCTGTTGTGCCTGCATATAATGATAATAGGCAGCCTGGATATCCCGTACCAGTTCACGCTTAAACACATTGATGGCTGCCTGTTTCTCTGTGATCGCTTCTTTTCGTATCAGGTTAAAATACCGGATCTCCTGGTTAACCAGTGAAATATTCGTTTGGATCCTGGTATCCTGGAAAACCGGTTGCATCAGGGCGACCTTCTGATTCTGCACCATCTTAAAATTATTCGATGATGTAAGTTTATTGAGACTGGTGTAGGCGCTGTTAAGCAAATCTCCTAGGGGCAGATCGATGGTGCGCCCTCCTTTTGCTACACTATAATCACTTTGAAAAGTAACGGTAGGGAGATAAAAACTTTTCGCCTCCTGAAGTGCAAGATGAGCTTTCTGAAGATCGAATTGTTTTTCCTGTAACGACAAATTGTTGTTCAGGCCAGTCCGGATATACTCATTCAACGCATTTTTAGGGGCCCCTATTTGCTGGGCAAACAAACTGCCATATCCTATGCATAATATTAAAATGGCAAACCAGGTAAACTGTAATGCTTTCATGAATTATATTTTTTAATAGTGTTTCATGTTAGGCATTAAGACAACCACATCGTCATTTTCTTCTGCTAAACTCAATGTGGATTGGGTATTCATTTTCGCTGACTCCTTTATAATTGCTGGAGTGGAATGATCACCAGTTAATCTCCCGGTTTCATGATTAAACTCTGCCACCACGTATACCGGAAACACGGCTATTAAGCTAAATACCTGCAATGCGAAAGCTAATTTTTTCATTTTTATTTTTTTTAATTGTTATTTGATGATGTAAAGGTATCCCGGCTTTCAGCCTCCCAAAGGACAGCCTGATGTCAAATACGGACATAGTTAAGTACAGGCAGGAGTTATAAAATAAGCCTGTTTTACAATGAATGACTTATCCATGCCTGACATTTTCGAAACATGCTCCTAAAGAACAAATGAAAATGGAAGCAATGAAGTTGTACACTTGCCCAATGAGTTCAGGCGGGTCAGATAATCAAGCTGGTAAATGTCCTATGTGCAGTATGGATTTAACCGAATTGAATAGTAAATAAAAACCTTGGAGGCTGATTGGTTGGTTATTCCTGTTCACGGTAGGAATTCTATTTTTACTATGCTTTTCTTAATTGAAAGCAGGCAGCAAAGCGGCCTTAACCAGAAGAACTTATGTGAACTACATCAAATCGTTACACATCAATTTTGTTATTGGTATAAATGCTACCGTATTAAAGACGGTGTCCCTGTCTTCCAGGCTGCAAAAGGCTTTGTAAAACTATACTCGAAAGGGCAGGGCTTGAACCAGCGATTGAAGTATTAGTATCGAGTGGTCACCCATACATATTTTACCAGCCTGTGTCGGCTTCTGTTATTAAAGCGCTTCTTAGATAGAGTTATGCTCCGGTGCAGAATGAATATATAATGCACCACTAAACCATTAGGATTCATTATGAAAATATAGTAGATTTAATTCCAGAATATTTTTTGTGTCCGGAGATATAATTGGTCTACCCAATTCATCGGTAAGAAAACGGTACAAAGCCAATTCAACCATTTTACCGGAAACGCTATTTCCCCGCATGGGTTCATAAAGATCAAACTCAATTTAAAATGAAAAGAAATCTAATCATTCGTTTGTTACTTTTTACAGTTACTAATTTGGTTTCCTTACATTCCATCAATGCACAAAATATTTTTTACAGGTATTATGGAGGATCAGATAAGGAAGGGATATACCAGGGACTGGATAATACCGATATGGAAGCTACTTCGGACGGTGGGTATATTTGTGTTGGAGGCACCAGGAGTTTTATTTATGGAGTATCTCTAATGTATATCGTTAAAACCAATTCATTGGGTGATACGCTTTGGACAAAAGCAATTGGAGATAACAGTTTCGGCTCCGATTACTTTGCCAATTCTATAAAGCAGACAGCCGATAATGGTTATATCGTGGCAGGTTATAATTACAGCTCTACAGTAGTATTGTTAAAACTTGACAACAACGGCAATACTAAATGGATCAAGGAGTATTATGCTGATGCCAGAACGGAACGCGGCTGTGATGTAGAACCTACAAGGGATGGTGGATACATTATTGCCACTTCCGATTTCCTGTATGGACCAAACAATACCGGCATGAATGGCTATTTAATAAAAACAGATGGCAACGGAAATCAAGAATGGACCAGGAATTATGGCGGGGTGGGGAATGATGTATTTTCATCCATTCGCCAAACTTCAGATGGCGGGTATATTGCCTGTGGTCGGACTACTAGTTTTGGGAATGGAAAGTCAGACGTTTTCCTGGTCAAAACGAATGAATCGGGTATTGTTTCGTGGGTGAAAACTTTTGGTGGTGCAGGTACTGACGAAGGATATGCGATCCGGGAATGTAGCGATAAAGGTTTCATCATTGGTGGCATGACTATGAGTTTCGGTTCAGGTTACTCCAAGGCATATTTAATAAGGACAAATTCTAATGGTTATCCGATTTGGGAAAAACAGTATGGGGCTACCGGTATATCCTACCATAGCGCTTATTCAGTGGAACAAACCAGGGATGCCGGATTCATTTTAACAGGTGTCACAAGCATTAATTCTACGGATAATATTTTACTTATAAAAACCGGGACCGTTGGGCAACTGCAGTGGGCAGAAGGTTTTGGCGGACCATACGTATCCAACGGTTATGCCGTAAAACAAACTCAGGATGGGGGTTATATTATCGGTGGATGGGGCAGCAATCCGGTATTGGGTTTAAATAGCACGGATCTGGCTTTGATTAAGACGGATTCGGATGGATATCTAGGTTGTGCCCGAAATCGCCTGCCTATATTTGATTCTTCAATTATAGGAACGGTTACAATCCCAATTGATATGCAAACAGGTGCAGGTTCGGAAGTGTACCTGAGTAATTATGGTGAAATGAAAGGAGGTAAAGTTACTACTCTGTGCACAGGCGTGATGGCCCCAGGGATTACTATACAAAACGTTATTCAAAACAATAGTACTTTTTCGCAGCCAAAATTATTATGGACAGGCACTGCGAGGCAAACGCCAGCGACGATAAAAGTTTGCGCTGATGCATCTGCGGCAACAGAATTTATTTATACTAATGCTTCAGGCATTCAGGCAAATAATATCCGGTTTCGTATTGCCAGCGACCCTTACGGAGATAATGCGGATTTATTTGGAGCCTTCCTCTTGGCGAATTATGCGGTGAATGGCAATACCATCAAAGTTAAATTTACGCATCCAAAATATTTGCCCGCTATTTACAAACCTTTTCGTATAGACGAAATTCAAATAGTGGATATTGGGAACTCTGCTGCTATCATTTATACGATTCCCATTGAAATATATCGGGCACCGGTTGTCATGGTTCATGGTTTATGGGGGAATATTGAGTCATTCTCCGATATGGATGCAAAGTTGGATACAAGTGGGTACTACCCCACGATATTAACTTATAATGTTGATTATTCATTCACCAATGCGGCTTCGTTTTACCGAAATAGAAATATTGTTCCTTCCAATATCAATACTATTTTAGGCAGGCTTCGTACAAATGGTTATTCAGCAGGAAAGGTGGATGTTATCGGCCATAGTATGGGAGGATTACTAAGTAGGTATTATTTACAATCCAAAGAATATGGCAAAAAACAGGATATGCATAAATTGATTACCTTAAACACCCCACATTCAGGGTCCCCATTGGGTAATTTATTATCTAATAAAACAAGCTTGGTTTCAGCAGCTGCACAAATTGCTGGTGAACCAATAGCACATACTTTGTTTAACTCTTCAATCTACAATGGAGCTATCCAGGATCTTTCGATTAACAGTGTCGGCATGAATTTTCTAAACAACACCATGTTGAATAATGGAATAGTACCAAGCCATAGCATCATTACAAAAAACATTTTTTCAGACGATCATCTTTATTATTTAATTCTTGCCGCCGCTGCACCTGTAGCAGCAAAAACTGTTGATGCTTTTACTGACTTTCTTTTTTTCGGCGACCAAAACGATTTAGCAGTAGCTGTACCTTCGCAATCAGGAGGGCTTCCTCTTTCTGCAACAACCACTATTCCAGGGCAATTACATATTGGTTCTCCATCTAATTATGATGTACTAAATACAGTGATCAACGGATTAAATACCAATCCTTCAGATGCAATCTTTTTTTCCCAAAACGGGTTTGCACCTGTAACCCTAAATAGTCGCTTCCGTCCGCTTCCGTCAGGTACTTCATCAAAAATATTAACAGGAAGTCTACAATTTAATTCCCCCTCACCCAATCAGTATTTTAACCCTGGGGATGTAGTCCCGGTACATATTAATGCGGCAAACGGAGTAAACAGAATTATTTTTGAAGCGATTAATTTAGTGTCAAATTCGTATATTTTGGATACTGTATTGTCGGGCGGTATAATCAATTATACAGTTCCTGCAAATGCATTTGGAAAAATAAAATTGATTGCCCTGGGATACGATGACGGTGCCAGTACCTTGGTGGGATATGATACCTTAAGCATTTTTGTCAGTCAAAACACTTCCCTTGACAGCATAGCGTTTTACCACGATACCCTCTATACGCAAATAAATAACTCAACTTCGGCAGCCGTAATAGCATATTTTAATAATGGCCGGCAATATAATGTCGGCAGAAACACTGATATTCAATTTCAATTGCTCGATACCAGTATTGCGAGCTTACGTTCTGCGAACATCATTCATGCAAAAATGGAAGGTAGCACAATATTAACTGCAATCTATGCAGGTAAAACCGCTGCCATTCCTGTACAAGTTATTGCAGAAGATACTACTCTACGAAATCTTATTTTCAGATGGACTGGTACCTTCAATACGGAATGGACAGAAGGAAATAATTGGAGTGCAGGTGTAATCCCTGCAATGTACGATGAAGTTATCATACCGGCTGGTACCCCGTTTTCTCCCACCGTACCTGCAGGAATCAATGCTGTATGCAAGAGTATTTCAATTTTACCCGGAGCTGTTGTAAACATTGCATCAAATGCAAATCTGACCGTAACAAATCAGTACTAAATTTTACTATGGATTATACAATTGTGAAAAATATTATTGCATAGGGCAACCACATTATCTACCTGATTGGAATTTATTCGAATCTTCATGTGTACTTTTTTAGCAGTATTAATAAATAACAAGTGTAAAGTTATTTTAGAACGAGTCAATTTACGAACTTGTCGAAACTTGAGTGATGTCGAAACTGATTTTTTGATTCTCCTTCTTCGAGTCAAATACCAACTGATTTAATCTGCACCACTTTTTTAAAATAAGATTTGATATTCTCAAACTTCCTGCCGGAGCAGAGAAGCAGCTTGCAAGAATTGTCGGCTGCAGACAAGCTACCTGGGTAAAGTAATAAAATATAAGGAGATAGATAGTACCATCGATAATCCATTACACGACCGGATGCATGAAAGGCTACAGACCAGCAAAGCGAGGCGAATGAAAAAATTGCGAATCAGTACAGAGGAGCCGGAGATAGGCACCTTATCCAACTTTTTAGCGATGCGACGGGTAAATACAAGAGGCAAAATACATAGCAACTAATTTATGTTGATGGGTAGCAACTCAACTCAAACCATATCTAGGGCTTTTAATTTGATATTATAACCTTTTGTTCCATCTTAAAATTAATAGCCCGTGAATTTGATATTAAATCCTGACCGGACTCCTACAAAATTTGAAAAGGGAGCTAATTTTCGATTATTAGTTATGCATCAGCCATCGATGTTGGCAGAAATTTTAGTCTCATTTCTTTTTTAGTATTACAAATAACTTTATTGGGGTGTCATGCTTTGGGGCAATTTCGTGAGCCTTTTGAAAATGTTGTTTTGCTTTTTGAAATTCACCTCTTTTGTAGTTGTACTCACCTACAGAATATTCAGTAAGTAAACTGTTAGGGCTTGCAGATAACCAAAGTCCATTTTACAAAAAACTCTGTTTGTTAATTACTTCAAAAAACCTTGGACAAACATCAAATGCTTTGATGTAAATACCAATTGTTTCCTCGTGTTTTTTGTCGTCAGTCAACTTCAACACTGCTTGATAATAATTGTTAGCAATCTGAATACTGTTCTGAACTCTGTATTTGTTTCAAATATTTATGATAACCAATTAGATCTTCTGATTTCATCTTAAGATTTGTCAAAATGATACCGTTTCGAAAAACCTTTTTTTCAAATTAAAGATGTAAGCAAATACTCTTTGAGTTTTACCCTTCCATATAATTTTATTCTCGAAGAATTCCTTGACTGCTTCCCTGATTCATCTGTTCAAATCATTTTCATTTGGAATTAAGATCGTTTTGCAAATATTGATTTAAATAACTTTCTGAATGTTTTATATGGCTATCACATCTCTTGTGAGGTGATGAAGTTCGGCGGGTTCGTATAGCCCGGAACAGCTTTTGATAAAGTGTGGGAGTACAATGACAATGAAGCTGGTTGAAACGCTTGCCCCATACTGCTTTCCCGCAAAGCATTGGAATAATATACCATAAATGCGCCTTTTTTACATGGCCTTTTTACCTGATTAATATACTACTTCCTTTTTCAACTCGCTCTACCGCATCATTCATGCGATATCGGCATACCCATACAAAAGTTCCGGTTTCCTGGCTTATTCCTTTTACCAAGCCATCCCAACCTTTGGCCGGGTCTTTTGTGGCAAATATCAACTGCCCATAACGATTGTAAACATTGAATTCAAATGCTTGTACATTGCCAAACAGCATAGCTTTGAGCACGTCGTTTTTAGAGTCATTATTTGGAGTAAAGGCCGCGGGTACAAAGAGGCCAACCAGGCATTGTTTCTGAATAACTAAAATACTATCTGCGGCTTTGCAACCGTGGTGGTCTGTGACCTGAAGCCAATACAAGCCGGGATTTGAAACAACCATCGCCTTTAAGCTACTCCCATTGCTCCATTCATATTTTTGAAAATATTGAGCGGGTTGTATAGTCTTGCTTTCATAGTTGCAAATTTCAAGGGATGCATTTAAAAAGTTAGCTGGCAATTCATGAATGGCATAGATGGTTGTTGTATCGCTTCCTTTACATCCGTTTACATCTGTAACCTCCACGTAATAAATACCCGTAGCCTGTGCAACAAACGTTGAATCAGTACTACCATCCTGCCAAAGGTATTGATCAAATTGTCCCGCGTTTAATACCCTGTTAAATCCTTTGCAAAGTCCTTCATCTTTATCGAGAAAAGGTGCCGGTAAAGGATGAACTTCCGTTAAACGAAGTGTATCATAAGACTTACATCCTTCTATCGTTGTTCCGATAACTGAAAATATACCGGGGGTATTGACGACAACCTGGCTGATACTCATACCGTTGCTCCATACATAATTGTTAAAACCTGTGGCCGCGCTAAGGGTTAAAAATTTGTCTGCGCATATACTGGTATCCTTTCCCAGGTAAATGGGAGGAGATACATTTACGGTAATATTTACTGTGTCATTCGCAAAGCAACCAGGTGTTTTTTCAGCTTTTATAAAATAATAAGTATCTATTTCGGATTGCACAATTACTGATTGACCTGTTAATGTATTTATATCATAACTATTCCCCCAGGAATAATTAAGAAAGCCGGGCGGTGCAGTTAAATGAATCGTATCATGATTGCATTTTGAACGATCTGCTCCGATGGAAATAGCAACAGGTGCCGCGATACTAAAATTAATCGTATCGGAGAAAACAGTATTGCAGTTGGATACGGCCGTTATGTAATACTGCCCCGGAGCAGATACATTATAAGTCGGCTGATTTGATCCATCCTGCCACCGGTACGATGAAAATCCTGTTCCTGCATTGAGCACTATCGTATTGCCGGGACAAATCGTTGAGTCGACAGGCCCAAGATCAAGTGACTGCGCTGAGCCCGACACTACTATATTTACAGTATCTGCCAGGCAGGAGTCTCCAAGGGATCCGATAAGACGGTAAGTTCCGGATTGCAGGAAAGTTATCTTAAGGGTGCTGTCGCTCAATTTATCTTTGGTAAAACTACCAGTGCCTCCACCGGATATATTCCAGTTTACAGGTAATGTGCACCCGTCATTTCTTTTCCCAGTAAATATATATGAGCCAAGACCACAAATATTGGTAGTGCCTTGTACCTGGAATGAATTACAATTGCCGGTTACTCCACAGTTTTGATGAGCCCGGTAATTTAGTACTGAAACGATCGGCGTAACCGCCTGCAAATGGCAAAAGGAACTATCCCGGTAGTAGAGAGATAAGGGACTTTTTATTACGTTAACTTTATTGGTGCTCCTGGTGGACTGACCTGAAAAACAAGGGTAAGAACCATTTTCATCGCTTTTAACTATCGCAATAGATGACTCATAATTGGCTCCTACATTATACCAATTACCGTTTGACACGGATAAAAGCCCGCCTCGGTATTTAAAAAAAGTGAAGGGAGCATGAAGATACCCTACTAGAGTGATGCGGGAATATAAGATCTGGTCTGTAGCGGACACTGCAAAACGAATCCCTCCGCTACTGGCGCATCCGTAATAGGCTCCATCCGGCTCCGGAATTAGCACCAGCGCCTGGTCGTCAAATATATTGCTGAGTCCATAAGCTTTGACGACATTGAAATTACTGTCCAGACGAATCACCACATGATTGTGGGGATGTGTAGGAGCAGAGCTATATTGCGCCGTTGCTATATAACCATCATCGGTTTTATAAAAATGCCGCATGAGGGTCATACCGGTTCCGATATCGAATTTAGCCTGGTTAAGCAGGGCGCCCGTAATTGCATTTATGCAAAAAAATACGCCATTGTCATTGAGTCGTCCCGAAAAAAATAACTTGTTGTCGACATAATCCGGTTTGTCCAGAAACAGGCTGTATCCTGAGAAATATTTTGACCATAATATGGTGGATATATCTTCGGACAGGCATACCAAAGCGTAGGCTTCCCCACCATAATATGCCTGATCCTTTAAAAAAACCAATTTCTTATTATCGGGCAAAATGAATACATCCTTTATGAGCACATTATTAGAAGAAGCTTTGATTTCCTTCATGGTTATTACATCCCCCATTGAATTAAGCAGTGCTAAAGCAACTTCATTCACATCAATGACGAAATTTCCTTTTTTATCAACCTTTCCACAACCTCCGTTGGAATATGACGTTGCTTCCACAAAACCATATTGTTTGCCCCATAAAAAACTACCTTCAACATCAGCTCTTATTAGCGCTTTACTATAATTTCTTACGTTACCGGCTATAAAACCTCCGCCAGGAATTGTATCAGCATATGGTCCATATCCAAATCCATCAAAGCTATAATACTGTGCAAATTGAGAAGATTGACAATTCTGTGCAATTGAAATTTTAATTAAACACAGCAAGAAAATAACCAGGAGCTTAAATTTTTTAATAGGCAAGCCAGATTTATAGGACATTACTGGGATTTAGGGTAAGTTATAGTATTCTGGTATTGGAACAATTACTTTAATTTCCGCATTAAAGATAAATGTTATCCCTCATTTCCTGGTGCCTCCGGTATTTTTTTTATCTAAAGACTGTATGCCTGATAGCGGTGAGCGGGCAGGTACCCGCCAATATACCAACCCGGCCGCTGTGCGTTATAAAATATAATTCACATTAATCTAATGAACAAACATACGCCTAAAATAAGGAGCATTTGAGATTCGCTAATTAATACGTACACTTATCAATTACTGAAGTATGAGCCTAGTCTCAATGACCAATTTGTTATCCGGTGCAATTCTGTGCCGGATCTGCAGGAATAGTTTTTTGAGTCTATGGTCATTTCCGTTAGGGATTGTAACGAAAATCCTTCTGTAAGAAGATTGAAGTGAAAAGCCCGACCGAAGGGAACGGCATTAAAGAATAACCTTAATGGATGTTGTTCAAATAATATTTAAATAGAAGTGCCCATTGTGAAACAAGCAACTGTTATACGGTTAGCACTATCATTTTTTGTAAAATCGGTATAGAAATTGTTAATAAAAAATTATGAACCATTGAATTAGAAGATATGATAAGGGCTGAATATAGCGATAAAGACATTGTGGCTGATATTCTCGTAAACTCCTTTGCCGATAACAAAAGTGTCAACTATATTATAAAGCGGGATGAGAGAAAATCCCAACGGATTAGAGCTTTAATGGAATATTCATTTGAAATCTGCTACCTATTTGGAGATATTCTATTATCAGACGACAAAAAAGGCTGTGCCCTTGTAGTACTTCCGGATAAGAAGAAAACTACCTTACGATCAATCTTATTAGATGTTAAATTGGCTATATCCTGTCTAGGTTTAAGTAACCTAAAAAAGGCATTTGAGAGAGAGGCAAAAATTAAAGCTGTACAGCCTGCCGGTATGTTATATTACTTATGGTTTATTGGTGTTGATCCGGCCAATCAAAATAAAGGAATTGGCAGCAGTCTCCTGGAACATGTGATTTCCGAAGGACTATCACAAAATAGAAAGATTTGTTTAGAAACGTCCACTTTAAAAAACCTTCCATGGTATAAAGAATTTGGCTTCACCATTTATAATGAACTTGATTTTGGTTACCATTTATATTGTATGAAAAGAGAATAATTAAAACAAAAAGGAATATGCTGTTTCCCGGTACACAAATGCATATTGCCACATTTATTTTTGTGTGTATAGAATTAGTGATCCTATTCTACCTGCTAATTTATAGACTCGCACGTCCGGATGATAAAACAGCCTACCTGAACATCATTTTAATCTTTCTCCTGCTAATCTATAATGTGACAGGAGGATTGCTACCTGATGAAAACCTACCCGGATCATATTTTATTCAGATGGCCATTGCTTATGCTACAGGATTTATTACTCCATGTTATTTTCCTTACTATGTTTATAATGCTTTCGCATTAAAGAAAATGAAATTTCATGCTCACAAAGGAGTGTATTTATTTTTAATTGCACCTTATATAATTTTTGTTCTGGTATTTGGTTTCACAGGCAACCTCGCAAAAGCGAAAGATTTACTTATTTTGCCTGTAGCATATGCTTTATGGGTGATTATTTCATTGGTAAACGCTATTCGCTTTAAATATCGAAATAATTTTTCCAGCAGGGATTCAAAAGAAGAGGTAGCGGTATTATTTTTAAGTTTAACACCCTGGGTTGGTTTGCCCGTTATTGATTTCTATAACCTGGGCCAGGCTGTTGAAGCGTCTATAACCAATTTAGGATTTTTATTGCTATTTGCCCTACAGATGAAAAGGCATATTATAGAAAGGAGAGCTGAATACCAAAAGCTAATAGATTCGGAAAAATATCTTCTGAACTGGAATACCGACTTACAAAAGGAGGTTGACAAAAGGACAAGCGAACTCGAAAAAATAAGTGAGCAGAGAGCTAACACATTTGTAAACCTGGCACACGAAACAAAAACGCCGCTTACCTTAGTTAATAATTACCTGGAAGAATATATCAGTAAATCAGAGCCTTCTGAGGAACTAACTATTGTAAAAAGAAACCTTGATAAATTAACAGCGGATATTGTCAATTTATTTGATTTAGAAAAATTCAATAGAGGCTTTGCAGTCTATAACCATAACCTCATTTGTAACTTAAGTGAAATACTTCAGGATAGTGCCATTTTATTTAAACAGTATGCCGCCAAAAGAAATATTGAATTGAGTTCTTCAATTGAAGAAAATATTTATATAAAGGCTGACCCTTTTTCTATTAACCGGATTATAAATAATCTTATTGAAAACGCCGTTAAGTTTTCCAGAGATGAAGGTAAGATTGAGCTTTCACTTCAAAGTAATGATGAAAAAATAAAATTTATAATAAAGGATACCGGTATTGGCATTCCCATTGAAATGCAGAAAAAGGTATTTGAACCCTATTACCAAATAACCAATCAAAAAAGTTGCGCCCAAGGAATGGGGCTAGGCTTGCCGATCGTAAAGAAAGTGGTTGATGACTTAAACGGGCAAATAAGCATGGTAAGCAACACAGGGAAAAACCCCGGCACAGAAATAACTGTTATTTTGAAGACACATAATATGATGGAGCAGGAAGATGTTGTTTCTTTTGATCTTCCCAGGAATACAATTGGCAATGCGGATACCGTAGATATTGAGGATTCAGTTCATGACGATGAAAAGCAATCTATTTTAATTGCTGAGGATAATACCTCTCTCTTAACTTACCTGAATAAAAAACTTTCGGTAAACTACAATGTTTATCCTGCTGTAAACGGCAATGAGGCAATCAATAAAATCAAAACCCTTCCGTTCATACCCGATTTGATCATTACTGATGTTATGATGGATAAGATGAATGGTTATTCTTTAGTCAAAATAATTACAAAAGATCCGTTGTATACTCATATTCCGATTATTTTCATGTCGGCAAAAGCAGGCTACAATGATAAATTGTTTGGACTTAAGTTAGGGGCAATTGATTATATTCAAAAGCCCTTTCAAATTAGTGAATTACTGCAAAAAATAGATTCAATATTACTGAATGCAGGCAAACAAAAAAGAGCTGTATGGGACAAAGCATTCAAAACCCTCCATTCAAAACGTGAAACCTCTGTAAAAAGCACATCAGAAACTTTTGAACAAAATTGCGAGGTATATCATCTTACGGGCAGACAAAAAGATATTGCAAAGCTGATTTGCCAGGGACATACTTATAAAATAATAGGAAATACGTTATTTATTGCGGAAAGAACCGTTGCAAAGCATGCGCAAAACATTTTCGAAAAGGTTGAAGTGTCCACTAAAATAGAATTAATCAACAAATTGGAATCCCAATAAATTTTTACCGAATATGAACAAATTACGACCGAATTCCTTTCAGGTATAATTATTTGACTTCCAAACGTTTATTGCGATGTACGCAATTCTGCGTATGCAGTATGCATATTATTCTTATGAGAATCTTTTTCAAAAAATACTCATAAATACGTATAAAAATAGTATTGATAGCGTATGCATTTTCCGGAATCGGGCTTCACCTTTGTACTACACCAGAATAGAAAAAAGTGCTGAAGATGACAAAACCCTCCGGAAAAGTAAACCTTGCTGATTTTGACAATGCGCTGACAGTGCGGGAAGATATGTTGAATAGGATTTCCCCATCCAACATACTTACGAAATGGACAACGTTGGTCATGAATAAAATAAATCCCCTAAACAAGGAACTTTTTAGTTTTACCGAGGGAACGCTGCAATCCTTAATCGATGAATTGCGGACGGAACAGGAAAATGTAAGGGTTTTATTTATGGATGTATTAATCGATAACTCAAGTATCATCGACAAGCAACAATATGTTCAGTTACACCAGGCTTTACTTATCAGACTGCTGGATAAATTGTATGCGTATCAACAAAATAAAATAGTTACTGAACGAATCATTGAGCTTTATAATGAGGTTAGCCGACACCTGCAAAATACGTTGGATTTTATCGAGGATTTTTTGAGTAACTATTTTGATCGAAATGAAAAGATACCCGCATTATATTTCACCATCTACAAAGAGGAAGTAAAGAAGCAATTGAAAAAAATTACATTAACACTGCGGAAAAACGACCATGTTGATAAATATCTGGCCGATGGTATCATTGAATTCATTCATCAATTTGCAAATATTCGATCAACAAATATTACCTATGTGGAATTGTCTTATATTAAAAAGTTATTGAATGAGCTGCTTGTAGACAAGGCATTGGCTTCTACAAAATCTCTCAGGGAAACGCTGTACTATTTTAATTTTAACGAAGACAATTTTATTAGCTATGAATATGAAAGGCTAACGTCACACCTAAATAATCTATCCACTAATATAGAAAAGATTAATCTTTTGCGATTTGAGCAAAAAAATATTAATCAGCTATCTGTAAAGTTAGACTGTACCTATTTAAAATTTATGCCTTCTTTGAAAAAGCAAATTAATGGATGGATTGATGAAGAAGTTAAGTTTTTGGAAACTGAGCATTTGCCTGTAAAGATTAATGAAAGTAACAATGAGGTTGAAAATAAAGTTCATACTTCCTTATCAGTTTCCAAACTGGCATTACTTATTAGGTTAATGGTTATTGATAAGATTATTATTAACAGGACTGTGGCTCCCATGCTCCGGATTATTGTCAAAATGTTCACCACATTACAAACAGAAAATATTTCATTTGGTAGCCTGGAAACAAAATATCATGCGCCCGACAAAGCCACGATTAATACTGTAAAAGATATTTTGTATAAATGGATAAAAATCTTAGACAAATTGTGATCGAATGCCTAGGCATACTAAGATTACGAAATAGATCCATCCTTTTAAATTAAACCTGGGTTCTCAATAGATGCAGTAACTCATTCTTCTTAAGAAATCCCCTCAACTCCTGGTAATGATGATATGTAAAGCCATTGTGCATTAATAAAACACCTGTCGGCCAGTTCAGCATATCCGCCAGTGACCGGAAATCATGTGCTGCTGCCAATTCCATAAAAGCATCAGAGAAATCTGCTTTACTTAGTGGTTGCATTATGGACTCAGATCGTTTCTATCAAATAATTTATTTAAAAAATCGTCAATAAATTGGTGCCGTGGTCGTTTTAGACCACAATATTTATGCCTACTTTGCCCACCTTGCTACCTAATCCAAAAAATGGGCAGGCAAGCGGATAAAATCAATCTAAAAAAATTAGGAGATAATATTAAAAAACTCAGAGAAGCTAAAGGTTTAAGCTTTCGGGTATTATCTTATGCCTGTGATATTGACCATAGCAAAATTTCCAAGATTGAAAAGGGCCAGGTAAATATCACTTTTACTACCATAGTTCAGTTGGCAAAGGCTTTAGAAGTTCCTCCCTTTATGTTGCTCCAAACAGATTTTGAATGACTTAAAAATCTAATCCATTCATTTTCAATTAAGTAAGTGGGGTTGTCCTACCCCGTTTACCCATTTTTTTGCATTTCTGGAAAAGTTTTTGCAATATTTTCTGCACACCACTCTTAAGTGAAACTGATTTGTGAACCAGAAAATATAATCATCATGTTTAATTCAATCACATGGGGGCAATACTTTTCAATAATGTCCCTTTTATTAGTTTGTTATTATGCTGTTGTTGCTTTTCGCTATTTCCGCTGGGACATATTAAGCCTGGCTGGAATTAAAAAAGTGAAAGACCCTTCCATTAGCACAACACCATTTCCGCCTGTTGAAAGTATGCAGGAATCCAACAATCAGGAAGACTATCTTCCAAAATCTGTCGTAGAAACTGATATTTCGCCATGGGTTCAGACATTTAAAGATGAAGTGCAGGCTTATTTCCAGGAAGACGATAATATCCACATACAAAAAAAGGAAATATTGAACTCCCTTCAAGTAATTGCTTCAAAATATCCTGTGGTAAAAAATGCTGATTGCCAAAATGAACTCGAGCAGTTTGTTCTAACGGAAGCCAATTTGAAATACCCTCACTTACTGCATTCAAATGATATAACCCCATTGTGGAACTGATTTAAAAAAAGTAATGCTTCATTGTTCAGTGTGCAGGAGAAACAAGTGCGATTGAATTGATACAATGGAGCATTCTTTTTTATTCTTCATTAACTAAAAATAAAATTTATTATGAAAAGTGTTCAAGAGAAAAACAAAATTTCAAAGTATCTGCTATTAATAGCAACAGCAACTTTTATGTTGCTGGTATCGCTTTCTGTTTTTGCTCAGAGTGGTACAGCGGGTATTAATTCAGCCAATACACAGGTAAGGAGTTACTTTGCCGCAGGCACCAATTTAATGTATGCGGTGGGTGCCATTGTTGGGTTAATTGGTGCAGTTAAGGTATATCAAAAGTGGAATAGTGGTGACCAGGACACCGGGAAGGTCGCTGCGGCATGGTTTGGCAGTTGCGTATTCTTAGTTATTGTGGCGACTGTTCTAAAATCTTTTTTCGGAGTATAAAAAAACATTGCTGGAATAAAATTGAAAATCAATGATTATGCAGGAAATTCTGATCTATAAACTTCATCAATACATCCGTGAAAATAATCCGGATCTGTTATTACAGCTAGAGAGCGAGGGGAAGGTAACAGAGTACCTACAAAGTAAAATAAGTTCAATAGATGCATTATTGAATCAATTGGATAAAGAACAACCTGCATATATCATTGAGGACTCCTGCATAAATTTATTGACCCAGGAACTGCGGCCATCAAAATTCAATTACATCTGTACCATACTGGAGGAGGAGTTTGCAACTAGTTATCAGCAATTAAAGGAATCTCATCTACTAAAGTTTGAGGCGATTAACATGATAACATATTGCCAGCAGGTATTTGACATTGTGGGCTTTACAGAAGCAAATGAAGATAACAGGCTACTGAGA
>JANPIJ010000136.1:0-17366 GCA_031424955.1 Ferruginibacter sp.
TTTTAGATTATTATCAAAATTAAAATATACTACCATGGCATTTGAAAATTTCCCTTCTGCAGAAAGTACCCCGCCCAATGCACCCCAACCTAAAAAATCTGACTGGCGTACCTTTTTATCCATTGCACTTGTAATAGCGCTGCTCGGAACCTGGGGTTATATCATCTGGGATAAAAGTAAAACCAAAGAAACATTCCTGCAAAAAGATTCAGAATTAGTGACTGTAAGAACAGAAAAAGATACCCTGCAAAGTTTACTGGATGAGGCAACGATGCGATACGATTTGTTAAAAACGACCAACGCAAAAAAGGATAGCACCATCACTACCAAAGACCGGGATATTGCTGAAAAGAGAAGCCGGATACAAGCCCTGCTTTCAAAAGCAAACGCCACGCAGGCAGAGCTTGCTGAAGCAAAAAGATTGATCGCTTCGTTGAATACAGATATCCAGGATTACAAAGCGCAAATTGAAACACTTAAAGGCCAAAACGTACAATTAGCCCAGGAGAAAGAAGCAGTAACACAGGAAAAGCTCATTGTGGAAAAGAACTTTGATTCGGCCAAAACAATTATAAAAGAAAAAGAAAGCCTGATTGATGTGGGGTCTACGTTGCATGCATCTAACTTTAATATTACCGGCGTTCAGGAAAAAAAGAACGGCAAGGAAAAACAAACCACTACCGCAAAAAGAGTGGATAAACTCCGCATCACTTTTGATTTGGATGAGAATAGGATAGCATCATCCGGCAATAAAGAATTGTATGTGTCGATTACTGCTCCCGATGGAAGTCCGGTTGCGGTAGAAGCACTGGGTTCCGGTAAGTTTACAACGAGGGAGGGTGAGGAAAAATTATTTACCCATAAGGTTGAAATAAGCTACACACAGGGACAGCGTCAAACAGTAAGTTTTGACTGGAAACAAAATACCAATTTTGCAACCGGTGCTTATAAAATTGAAGTATATCACAATGGATTCAAAATAGGTGAAGGAGTACGCACCTTTAAGAAGGGTGGATTATTTGGATAAATAAATCGGCTATACATATCTGCTAAAGCGTTCCGAAATATCGGAACGCTTTTTTTGGGCCAGCCCTTCAAAAGATGCGGATAATATGAAGTCTGCAGAATAAAGACCGTTAAGCTGTTAACCGTAGGAATCCTTTGTAACCATTATCAGGCCCTGGTAATTACTGCACACCAGCGGTGTTTATAATATTGCCCTGATACTTGCCCTTCCGATATGCACCGTTCTGGCTTCACCGGGTTTTCTTCCGTCATACTGTATCGTCATTTCAATATTACCAGCCAGCCGTTTTGTATATTCAAGTGTCCATAAAAAATTATTACCTGGTAACAGACCATCTAACATGATATAGCCTACTGTGGAATTAGGCGAGCCTCCGGCAGCATAGTTGAATTTGATGGCATTGTACGAAAACCTTGCATCAATAGTACTACTGGAAAGTACATTGTATTTAACCTCTGTGCTAACCATATTGTTAACTGATTTTTCCAAATAACCGATGGTGTTTTTTTTCTCGCTAAAATTATAAGCAATCGTAACCCTGATATTGGTACCGTTGATATAGCTGAGGGATGGCTCTACCACTTTCTGCTGAACCATGTAATTCCTGTTGTCAAATTTTGGGGTACCTAATTGATTTATTACGGAACGAAGGGTAATATTAGTGGTAAACCGCCTGTTCAAATTCCATCTTGCTTTAAAAATGAGGTTACGCAATTTCCTGCTCTCCACGCCATAAGTCAACAATGATTTGCCATTCGTAAGCCCATGCGTAATATCCATTCCCCACCTGGTGCTGGTGCGGTTAAAAAAGAATGTATTAGTCAAAAATGAATTCAGGGTAAGTAAGGTAGTATCCACCAGCGTTTTGCTAAAGGGGTTAAACCGGAAGCTCCCTGTAGCCAGGTCCTTCTTCAAAATCTGTAAAGAAGAAGATGTACTTGTCCGGCTGATTAATTTTCTTAAACCGGTTGCACTGGCAGCGTTTATTACAGCGCGGGGATTAAGATCCATACTATAATTGAACTGCACATAATTGGCTTTTACAAACTGGTTGGTGGGTGTGTTTACCCGGATGTATTTTCTTTGGTCCTGAAAAAGTGCAATCTCAAACTCATTCAGTTCCTTAACACCATTGCTGTCGTAATCGTTCCAGGTATATTCCCCCTGACCTGCCGGTACTTCAATAAAAGTAAATTCCCTTTTCTGCTCCTGCCCGGCTCCTACTTCATATAATGCATTACCTGTTACCAATCCCTTCCATTCATTTATAAAATATTCAGCCCTTCCCAGCAAGCTTTCATCGGGCCTTTGCCTGCTTAACTGCGAATTAAACACCTGCAGCTTTCGATAGGTTACATTGAGCTTCAACTGGTGATTTTCATTTTTCATGAGTTCTGTAAAAAAACTGTAATTATCACTTCTGTCGGCACGTACCAGGTTTTTATTTACCGGGTAATGATCATTACGGGTAAAATAACTGGCACCCCATTTATTTAATTTTGATTCATCTGATTTTATATACGCCTGCCAAACATTAAATGCAAAGCTAAAGGGGGTTAAAGTATCGCCTGATTTATTGTGTTGCTGGTTATGTTCCCCAAGGTAATTTAAACCCAAATGAATGTTTCGGTATTTTGGCAGCACCTTGCTCACATCAATGGTTGGCCGCAAATATGTACCGTTTTGCAATGGATTGCTATTGGTAGTAAGGCTAATCATGTTAGTGATCTTAAACCCTTTTACCTGCGAATAAAAATCCAACTGGTGGCGATAGCCATTGAATTTGTCGCTCCGGTTGTAATTAATCACTTCATATTTCAGGCGGTTACCTGCCTTATCATTTATTTTAAAGCCCAGGTTGGTTAACCGCTCATCTGCCGGGGTAATATTATAGGGCAGGCTCCAGTCGCGGTTAAACTCGATATTTCTTAACCGTTCCAATGGACTAAAACGGCTTTGCACAAATTCGTACCCGGCCTTGCTTTGCAGGAGCAATGGCTTTTTAAAAAGCCTGATGCTTTTATCCTCATTCACCAATTGAAGTTTTACCGCCACCGCATTATCATTCGACTTGTCTTTGGAGGAAAAAAGATTCACATCGTATTTACTGGAGGCAAACTCTGCCTTTATCTTTGTCTTATCACTTATTGCGTATTCTGCCCCTACCGTTACCATCTGCCGGCGTTTAGGAGTAATGAGTAACACAATAGGTTGCCAATCGCCCTGCCTTACATTATTGGCATCGGGCTGAACCCATTTAAATACTTTACCATTGGTTGCATTGAACAATTGTACATAATTTCCTTTACCCTGCCCCAGGTAGGTAAAGCTAACATTGTACAATGTATCTAAAGGATTATCAGAGTAAACATAAATGGAATCGCGTTGGTTGTTGTTATAATTTACGGCTGTCTTCCTGTATAGGATTTTACCCGTTGAAAAGGTGTCCCTGGTTGCTTCCACATAAAACGCAGTGTCGATACCATCCCCCACATCAGCCAAAAACTGTTTTTGATTGATATCGAGGGTTTGATTAATGGCGGAGTTTTTTGCATCCTGGTTTGAAAATGCCGCTACGCTGACTAAAAGTTTATTATTGAAATTTATTTCATTGTTTACATAGATATTAGAATTTAAAAAATTGCGGTCGGCATATTCAAATTCAACCTGTATTCGTTTATCTTTTGTAATCATCCGTTTTGGGGTAAACGTAAGTTCGGCTGTATTATAGTTGATCACATAATCCTGGTCTTCTCCCCGCTGCAGCAATTCGCCATCCATAAAGATCCTCTCCGTGCCTGCCAATACGGTAAAAAACAATTCATTGTTCGCACCTTGTAAACGGTATGGGCCCTGGTTTCCTTCCTGCGGCGATAAAATATTACGATTGAATTTCCCCTTGGCAACCGAACCACTTACCAATAGAGAGTTGTTTATTTTTTTAGAAATTTTATTGTCTGTTATAAAGGAAGCGCCCTGTAACCTTTTATAAAAATTGAGGAAATAATTTTTGCTTTGTCGAATATCTATATCCCCGAAATTGATTTGCCAGCCCCGCTTCTTTACCTGTAAAAATACTTTATCAAAATCCCGCAGGTCCTGGGTATTGCCATCCGGCTGTATGGGTATATTGTTATCAGTAACTGCTGCTGTCAATTCAAGGCTATCGCCGATGAAACCATTTAACTGCAGGTTGAGGTTTGAGTTCAATACTGCATCCTGGCTATTGCCAAATGAAATGCCCCTTCCAAAACTACCATTGTAATTGATGTCACCAAAATCGAACAGCGCACTTTTCTGTTTATTGATATTTTTATAAACGAATGGCTTTTCCAGGATAAAATTGTTGCGGATGCTGTCGTAATCGAAACGGCGGGCAACTGCGTTTAATTTATAGGGGTATACCCGGTAACTGATCTTTACACTATCCAAAACCGGTTTATTGATCCATAACAGCGTAGCATTTATTTCATCAATGCTAAATTGCGATGGTGTTACACTAAAAATATGAATGGTGCCAGGGACAAGGCTTACAGTATCAATTTTTATGATCCCATTTGTAACCCGTAAATATTTAGTGCGGAGGTTGGAAAGCGCTGACGGATTTAATTGTGCCATTGATAATTGCACAACACATAGGGAACACAGCAGTAAATATATCCTTACCAGTTTCAAATCAGTCTTTTATAAACGTGAATAAAGTTAGCATTTATTGTGTAAGACGCTGAACGGGCATTTAAAATTGTACGAAGAGCTGCCAACCTTATGCAGTTTCTCTCCTGGTTAAAACATTTTAAAAAAGGCTGGGAATCTATTACCGGAATGCGACAATTTTTATATACCCCTGGAAACCCGGATTTGGCTGCAAATAAAAAACCTTCCGGAGTGGAAGGTTTTTATTTAGATTATACAATAAAACAGTTAGGCTTCTGAACCAAGGCCGGCTTTTAAATATTCCTTGTTCATCCGGGCGATATTTGAAACAGAAATGCCCTTTGGACATTCCGCTTCGCAGGCGTAAGTATTGGAGCAATTACCAAAATTTTCCTTGTCCATTTGAGCCACCATATTCAGTACCCTCGATTCTCTTTCCGGTGCACCCTGCGGCAACAAAGCAAGCTGGGAAACCTTTGCACTTACAAACAACATCGCACTGCTGTTGACGCAGGTGGCCACACAAGCACCGCAACCAATACATGCAGCCGCCATAAACGCATCGTCTGCATCTTTTTTATCAATGGGCAGTGAGTTGGCATCCACCGCATTACCGGTATTTACCGAAATAAACCCACCGGCCTGTATCACCCGGTCGAATGCACTACGGTCTACCACCAAATCTTTTATTACAGGAAAAGCCTTACTGCGCCATGGTTCTACCACAATGGTATCACCATCTTTAAAGGCACGCATGTGCAACTGGCAGGTAGTATTATTTGTCCACGGACCATGCGCTCTTCCATTGATATGCATACTGCACTGGCCACATATTCCTTCCCGGCAATCATGGTCAAACGCAATCGGGTCGTCTCCGGCCACAATCAATTGCTCATTCAATACATCAAACATTTCGAGGAAAGACATTTCAGAAGAGATATCTTTTAACTGGTAAGTCTCCAATGTACCGGCTGCCTGGTTGTTTTTTTGACGCCAAACTTTTAACGTCAGGTTCATATTGTAATGCTCCATATAATAATTAATCTATGTGAAATTATATTCTTTTATAATTGCTATACTCAAAAGGGCGCCAGCCAAAATTTTGCGATAAAAAATAAAGCAGGCGGTGTTTGATATTTTTAAAATTCTTCTTTTTGATATCGATGTCGAATTTCCAGTCTTCCTTACTTACCAGCTCTTTCATCACGGAAGGATGTGTACCTTCAAACAGGGTGACTGAATCAATATTTGAATAGTCAAATTGTGTATTCGCTTTTACCTGTTCTATGCCACCCTCACCATGCTCCTTTGCAGCACCGCCCCAAAGTTTTCCGAAATCCTGATCCTTTTGAAACATCGTAACCGGGTTACGAACCCAGCCGTAATGATAAATATAAGCATCAATCAGTTTCACATTCAATTTTCTTCCATTGTCAAATCTAAACCCCTGGGCATCTTTATAACTTCTTATTTTCTTATCATTCCTGATCACCCGTATTTCTTTGGAATACCATTTTCTGCCATCCCCGATAAAACGGTAGCTGCCATAAAAATGATGATAATGAAATAACAAACCATCCACTCTTTTATCATCTTTGAATGTCCGCATCGCATCCAGAATTAAACCATGATAATCTTCGTGTACTGCTTCGTCCGCCTGTATGTAAAAGAGCCAATCCGAATCTGCTGCAGTAGCTTCCAACGCTTTATTTGTTTCTACCGCCAGTACCTTACCACCTTCCTTCAGATTTTTATCCCAAACAGAATGAATAATCTTTATTTTATCAGACTGAATAGTAGCCACTAAATTACTGGTTTCATCTTCAGAATCCCCCAGGCAAACTATCATTTCATCCACCATCGGAAGTATGGATTGAATGGACTCCACAACCGGGTAACCGTACTTCACTGCATTTTTTATAAAAGTGAACCCGCTAACTTTCATAATATTGTCTCAATCAATAAAGAAAAATTATTTCGCCCGGTAAAATGAAAAGAGACACTAAACGGTGAGCTCCAAAAGCCCCTTTAGGGGTTGGGGCATTATTTATAACTCCGCTGCGTTGGTTTTACAATTTCAAATTCCAGTATCTCTTTATTCAATTGCCAGTCGCTTTCTCCCTTGTATTCCCATGCGGAAACAAAACTGAAATTTTCATCATCGCGTTTTGCTTCACCTTCCTCAGTCTGGCTTTCTTCCCTGAAATGCCCACCGCAACTCTCGTTCCTGCTAAGAGCATCAATACACATCAGTTCGCCCAGTTCTATAAAATCGGCTACCCTGCCGGCCTTATCCAGTTCAGGATTCATATTGTTCACTTCACCTGGTATACGCACATCGCTCCAGAATTCCTTTTTCAATTGTTGAATTTCTGCAATCGCTTCCTGCAACCCTTTCTCATTGCGGGCCATGCCGCACTTATCCCACATTATTTTGCCAAGGCGCTTATGGAAACTTTCCACTGTTTGCTTTCCCTTAATATTCATCAGCGTATTGATCCGGTCGCTTACAGCTTTTTCGGTTTCAACAAATGCGGGATGATCTGTTGGTATAGCAGCGGTACGTATTTCATCTGCGAGGTAATTACCCAGTGTATACGGCACAACAAAGTAACCATCAGCAAGCCCCTGCATCAACGCAGATGCACCCAGCCTGTTTGCACCGTGATCGCTGAAGTTGGCTTCACCCAAAGCATACAATCCTTTTACAGTTGTTTGCAATTCGTAATCTACCCATAATCCACCCATGGTATAATGCACCGCAGGAAAAATTCGCATGGGCATTTCGTATGGATTTTCACCGGTTATCTTTTCGTACATTTCAAACAGGTTACCATATTTTTCTTCTACTACTGCCTTGCCCAATTTGATAGCATCTGCTTCTGAAGAAGTGGTATCACCCTGCTTACCCAATTCTATTTTCCCATATCTTAAAATGGCATCTTTAAAGTCGAGGTACACCGCCAGTTTGGTTGTACCCACACCATATCCTTCATCACACCTTTCCTTTGCCGCCCTTGAGGCAACATCACGTGGTACAAGGTTTCCAAATGCCGGGTACCTTCTTTCCAGGTAATAATCCCTTTCATCTTCAGGTATGTCCACTGCTTTACGGTTGTCGTCTTTCTTTTTGGGAACCCAGATTCGGCCATCATTTCGTAAACTCTCACTCATTAAAGTAAGTTTACTCTGGTAATCGCCACTCACCGGTATACAGGTTGGATGGATTTGTGTAAAACAAGGATTGCCAAAAAAGGCCCCTTTCTTATGTGCTTTCCAGGCAGCCGTTACATTACTGCCCATTGCATTGGTGCTTAAATAAAATACGTTGCCATACCCACCGGTACATAACAGGACTGCGTGGCCAAAATGCCTTTCCAGTTCACCGTTTACGAGGTTGCGGGCAATGATGCCTCTCGCCTTTTCCTCTATCATTACTACATCCAGCATTTCATGACGGGCATACATGGTTACGTTACCCAGCGCTATCTGCCTTTCGAGCGCACTGTATGCACCTAACAATAACTGTTGCCCGGTTTGTCCGGCTGCATAAAACGTACGTTGCACCTGGGTGCCACCAAAACTACGGTTACTTAACAACCCACCATATTCTCTTGCAAACGGTACTCCCTGTGCCACACATTGATCAATGATAGCATTGCTTACTTCAGCCAGCCGATGTACATTGGCTTCCCTTGCACGGTAATCACCACCCTTTACGGTATCATAAAATAACCGGAAAACAGAATCACCGTCATTTTGATAATTTTTAGCAGCATTGATTCCTCCCTGTGCAGCGATGCTATGTGCACGGCGTGGACTATCCTGGAAACAAAATGCTTTTACCTTGTATCCCATCTCGCCCAATGAAGCTGCGGCCGAGGCCCCGGCAAGCCCGGTACCCACTACAATTACTTCCAGTTTGCGCTTGTTGGCAGGATTTACCAGTTTAACATGCCCCTTGTAATCATTCCACTTTTCATTCATTTCACCACCGGGAATTTTTGAATCGAAAGCCATAGTATGGTTTATTAGTTGATTAGTAAATTAGTAGATTAGTACAGGAAGTTTAGCTTACCCAGTTTAAATAAATGGCTACCGGCATCGATGCAAACAATAGACATATAATCACTGAATATCCAACACCTGCCGCTTTAATAATGGGTGAATATTTTTTATGATTGATACCAAATGTCTGGAATGCACTTTGAAACCCATGCAACAAATGCCAGCACAAAGAAACAACACCGAGGATATAAACAACTACAACTAATAAATTGTTTTGAAAGACAAACAACATTTCTTTATATAAATTATGAACTTCCTGGTTGTTATAAGTTGCAAGCGTCGCTTCTTCCAACGGACGTACACTGGCTAATCCGCCAAATCTTGATGGAACCCAGAAATGATAGAGGTGCAATACAAGAAATATCAGAATTAAAGTGCCCAGCAATCCCATGCTCCGGCTATACCATTTACTGTTTTCCTGTGGCTTGTTTACAATGTATTTGGCAGGGCGTGCACTGCGGTTTTGACTCCACAAAACAAGCCCCTGGATAATGTGTAACAGCAGGAATAAAAACAGCCCGATCTCCATGGTACGGATGATCAGGTTTGATCCCATCAAATGTCCCCAATGATTAAAGGTTTCGCCATCATCATTAAAAAAGATCATTGAATTGATACCACAGTGAACAATTAAAAAGGCAATCAGAAAAAATCCGGTAAGCCCCATGGTAAGTTTTTTTCCTATCGAAGAAGTGAAGAAGTTTTTCCAGGTCATATAGAAGATGTTAATTTTTTGGAGCCACAAAAGTACGTCAGGAACATTCAAAAAAAAGTTTTATTCTAAATTATTACGCAAACGTTGCCGTACATTAAATACGCTATGAGCCAGGGCTCAGGTAAGCTGGTGCATCATCCAGTTATCTACCTGCTGAAAAACAAGCTCAGGCTTTAAAGTGCGCCATTGTGGAAAGTCCATTAAAGCAACATAGTTGGTAAGCCTTGCCTTTCTAAAATCATACTGGCTTTGCAATGGCATGTCAAGCACCACTACCCAACCTCCGTCATCCATCACCTGTTCCCGCCATTCTTCATAGTAGCTATCATCGCTGCTATGGAAGTTCAACACATTCTCGGCAATCAGGATAAATTTGGTAATGCCCTGCCGGTACATCAGGTCTGTTACATCCCTTCGAAGCGTCATGATATCATTTTCAATGGCATCGTTCCATTCACCAATCAGTTCTATGATGGCAAAATTTTGTTCATAGTCTGTAAAAAGGATTTTCATGTACAGCGTACGACTGCCAAACTCGTCCCATTGGGGATGTATGTAATAATTATAAACGGTATTAGTAAATTCAAACTCGCTGTATGAGCGGCCAAAAAAGGGAGATTGAACATCCTCTTCTGCTGTGTATAAATGCCGCCAGTTATAATATGGTTCTATATCCTGCATGAATGGAATTTGGTAATATTTTTAAGATGACCCGAACTATTAATCATTCTATTTTTCAAAATTAAAACATAACAATCAAAGTATTTTGTGCTAACGTAATTAAATAATACCGGTTGCAATCCTGTAAATAAAAGAGGCCGCACATAAAATGTGCAGCCTGTAAAATAAAATGAGTGCGATGTTAGTTTACCACTATTCTTTCAGAAAATGACAATTGCTTTCTGTCACTTAATACCTTTACCAGGTACATACCTCTTGCGGCCTTACCAGTAATTTTTACGGATTCTACCTGGCCGGCTTTTGAGATATTTACGACTTTTGATTGTAAATTCCTTCCGGCGATATCGGCAAGAATGATGGTATATTTTCCGGGAAGCTGGTTGTCGAATGCCACGCTAAACTGGGTACCTGTTACCGGGTTAGGATATACTTTCGCATCACTGGTAACAGTTGAAAAAACACCCGATTTTGTTACATCAAATCTCCTCATATCATTCAATTCTTTTTGATGGAGGAAATTCCCGTTGGCCATATCAGATGCATTAAAGGCTGGCTCATTAGTTTGCACTTTAACGGCAGCGAGGCTCTTCAAATCCACCTTATACAAACCTTCAAATACATTGGCACTGCTTACCACCAGGTTGCCGTCATCATCAACGGCTGCACCATTGGTAGTAAAATTAGCCGGCAGGCCCGTTATGCTTCCTGTTAATGAAGCAACCCTTGTATTCACATCAATTGTAAATACATTCCGGCTTGCAGAAACAATTACCAGTTTACCAAATGCATCCGCTACCATATCGCCTCCCCAACTGGTACATTTATTATGAATAGAAATCCCTTTGTTCCCTTCTGCATCAATTAAATTCCCTAAATCTTCCACAACAGCTCTTTTTGTGGTACTAAACCGAATTAAATGATTGGCATCATTTGACAAAGCATATCCGTAACCATCGGAAGCAATCACCATCCTGGTGATATGATTTTCTTCGGGCTGGTACCCGGCTTTGGATTTGGTGGCAATTGCATTTTTTTTGATGGTCGTAAAATTTGCATCAGGCTTGTCCAGGTCAAGAAAACGAATATCTGAAAAATGCATGGTAGCAAAATAGAGCCTGTTATTCCGGCTGTCAAAAGCACAGGCAGCAACGCCTAAACCAGTAGGCCGTTCTTCATTTGCCCTGGCAACAACAGCAGTTTTATCTGTGTTGGTTAATTTAAACACCGACTTATCTGCTTCAAATAAAGTTTTAATTACTTTACCGGTGGTGATATCAACCTGTTTAATATCCGCCCAAAAAAAGTTATTATTCGCCTTACCGGTAATGGCATATGTTTTTGAGGCCTGCTGTGCGGATGAAAAAAGTGAGGCGGCAATAAAGGCGGAAAAAAGTAGAGTTTTGAATTTCATATAAGTAGAATTTAGTTTGAAGACGACTGTGAAATGAAATAGAAGAAATGAACTATGAAATTAAACTATTGGTTCAATTTATCCAAGCATTTTTCGGAAATGACTGATCATAGTATCTTCTTCTACATAAATATTTCAATCAAAAAAAACCAAAGCGGTAATATGCTCATTTTCCACCGCTTTTATGCAGCTTTTGCCTATGGTTTTGCCGCGTGATATTTAATTAATCCATCCATTGGACTCTTTAATACCTTACCCAGTTGTAATTCGTAGGTATTGCACATTTCTTTCAAAACATCCTTAAAGCCAAAAGCCACACTGCCAATGAAATTAATGGGAAGTGTCCAGCTTTCCTTGTATTTGTATACATGGTGAAAGAAAAATTCATTAAAACCATCTTCTATAATATTTTCTATCATAAAATGCCCCCGGTTTTCTACCAGGAAAGGAACAAAACCAGCCAGGTACCGGTTGGGTAAAGGCATCTTATACACAGCTTCCAGTATTTCGGTGGCGTTGGTGTTGTATTTGGCATTGAACCGGTCCATAAGATCGGGATCGTATGTATTGTACAAAAAATATTGCACTACTTTTTTACCCAGGTAAGCGCCACTGCCTTCATCCCCCAAAATAAAACCAAGCCCGGGGCTATTTTTTACGATTCGCTTTCCGTTGTAATAGCAGGAATTGGATCCTGTTCCTAAAATACAGGCTACCCCTTTTTCATCCCCACACAAGGCTTTGGCTGCTCCCATCAGGTCGTGGGTTACTGAAATAGCTGTAACAGGAAATACCTTTTGCAGTGCTTTTTTTACAATTTTTACATTATCCGGGTTGCTACAGCCGGTACCATAAAAAAACAACTCTTCCGGCTCGATGCCTTTTAATTTATTTTTAAGCTCCGATGCTACCACTCCTTCAATCTGGGCGCCGTTTAAAAAATAAGGACTAAGTCCCTGTGTATAGTATGATTTTTTCTGTTTACCATCTATTAAACACCATTCTGTTTTAGTTGATCCACTGTCTGCGATTAATTTCATTGCCATATACCGGATTTTGTTAATTCAAAGAGTAAGTTAATTAAAAAACACAACTGCCGCATTCATAATATTTCATTTATTTTCGTGCTTATAAGTGAAAGTATGAATAAAAAAATCCAAATCTGGCTTCCCCTTTTTATTAGTATTGCTGTTATTGCCGGAATGCTGGTAGGTTATAGATTGAGAGATACTCAACCAGGTAAAAATTTCTTTTCCCTTGATAAACCGAGGCCCTTCCAGGAAGTAATGAACCTTATCCAGAATAAATATGTGGATGATGTAAAGGTAGGTGCGCTGAGCGACTCGGCTATTATTGCGGTTTTGAAAAGACTGGACCCGCACTCCATTTTTATACCAGCGGAGGATCTGCAAAGCGTAAATGAAGATATCGCCGGCAATTTCTTTGGCATCGGGATAGAGTTTAATATTTTTAGCGATACGCTGCATGTATTAAACGTAATACCCGATGGGCCCAGTTCAAAAGCGGGTATCCAGATAGGCGACAAATTCATTAAAGTAAATGACAGCATTATTGCGGGCAAAAAAATCACTACCGACCAGGTGAGAAAATTACTGCGGGGCGATTTGGGCACCAAAGCTTTGGTGTCGGTATTAAGGAACGGCAAACTGCAACCTTTCACGATCATACGCGGAATTATTCCCGTGAGCAGCGTGGATGCCAGTTATATCGTTGAAAATGGTATTGGTTATATTAAGCTCAATAAATTTTCGCAGGTTACTTACCGCGAGTTTATGAAAGCGCTGGAAGATTTACAAAAACAGGGATTAAAAAAGCTAATCCTCGATCTTCGGGGAAATGGTGGCGGTGTATTGGATGAGGCAACCGCCATCGCTGACGAATTTTTAGACGGCGATAAATTAATAACGTATACTGAAGGCAAACATATTCCTAAAAAAGAATACCGTTGCCAGCGGGAAGGCTTATTTGAAAAAGGAGCGCTGGTAGTATTGGCAGATGAAGGCTCGGCCAGTGCCAGCGAAGTATTAATGGGGGCATTGCAGGATTGGGACCGGGCCACGATTATTGGACGACGCAGTTTTGGCAAGGGCCTGGTGCAGGAGCAATACGATTTAAGCGATGGAAGTGCACTCCGGTTGACGGTTGCAAGGTACTACACTCCTATTGGCCGGAGCATTCAACGCTCTTATACCAACGGAGAAAAAGCCTATTACGAAGAAATTAGCAACCGCTTTCATGATGGAGAAGTATGGAGTGCCGACTCTGTAAAAAATGATACCACAAAACTGTTTTCCACCAAAAACGGGAAAAAAGTATATGGCGGCGGTGGCATTACACCGGATATTTTTATCCCGATTGATACTTCATCATTTAATTCAACCCTTACAAAAATCTATATCAAAGGAATTACCGGCGATTTTGCTTACCAGTATTATTTACAAAACCGGTCCCGGCTATTACAATATAAAAACCCGACCGAATTCAGCAAAAACTTTTCCCTGACCGAAGAAAACTGGCAGCAGTTTAAAGCACTTGCTGCCAAAGACTCCATTGAAACAAATAATATTACGGAGAAGGATAAAAACGACCTGGTAATAAGGATTAAATCTTCGCTGGCAAGACAAATGTGGCGCAACGAAGGCTTTTATGAAATGATGAATAAGGATGACAATACCGTAAAGAAGGCAATCGAGGTCTTATCAAAATAATTAAGCCCCCAATGTGGAGGCTTAATTTCTTTCGTAAACAATACATCGTTTACGTCTTGGGTAAAGAGGATTCTTTCACCAGGTGATTAAATTGCATTCAAAGGATAGGTGGATCATAAACGGATAACAAAGCTCCTTAAAATAACTTTTACATACTGTAGGCAGATTGTTCAATTATTTGTAGCCGGTATTCTACTTCCATCTGCGCCGCCCGGGTGATTAAACGATTGATTGCTGCTTTATATTTAATATCATGATGCATACCTGATTTATTCATCTTACCGAAATACAGTTTTACTAACTTCACCAAAAAAATTGAATACATGTGGCTCAATAATATTTTAGAAACCATTGGTAATACACCATTGATCAAACTAAATAAGATTACAAAAGACCTTCCCTGTACGGTGTTGGCAAAGGTGGAATATTTTAACCCGGGCAATAGCATTAAGGACCGCATGGCGGTAAAAATGCTGGAAGTAGCCGAGCAGGAAGGGAAAATAAAACCGGGCGGCACTATTATAGAAGGTACCAGTGGTAATACCGGAATGGGCCTTGCCCTTGCCGCCTGTGTAAAGGGGTACAAGTGCATTTTTACCACTACCGATAAGCAATCAAAAGAGAAAGCGGATATATTAAAAGCGATTGGCGCCGAAGTGATTGTATGCCCCACCAACGTAGAACCCGAAGACCCGCGGAGCTATTACTCGGTGAGTAAAAGGCTGGCATCTGAAGTACCCAATAGCTGGTACGTAAATCAATACGATAATTTAGCCAACCGGCTTGCGCATTACGAACAGACTGGTCCCGAAATATGGGAACAAACAGAAGGAAAAGTAACTCACCTGGTAGTAGCAACTGGCACAGGCGGCACCATTGTGGGAACGGGCAAATACCTGAAGGAGAAAAACCCGAATATTAAAGTATGGGCCATCGATAGTTATGGTTCACTGTTAAAAAAATATTTTGAAACAGGCGAACTGGATCATAAAGAAGTGTACCCCTATATCAGCGAAGGTTTTGGGGAGGATTTTGTGCCGGCCAATTATGATATGAGCGTGATTGATGAATTCACCAAAGTAACGGATAAAGATGGCGCCCTGATGGCCAGGCGCATTGCCAAGGAAGAAGGTATTTTTTGCGGATACAGCGCCGGCAGTTGTTTGCAGGGCATGATGCAGTTAAAAAACCAGTTGAAAAAAGACGATGTAGTGGTATTAATTTTTCATGACCATGGCAGCCGTTATGTGGGTAAAATATACAATGACCAGTGGATGCTGGAAAGAGGATTTTTAGAGATGAAAACCTTTAAAGACCTGATTAATGGAAGGGGTACCCAACGGCTGATTATGCTTTCGCCGGAACAAACTGTATCGGATGCGATCGAACTGATGAAAAAATATGACATTGAAAACATACCGGTAATGAAAGAAGGTAATAATACCGGTGCGATTTCAGCAGGTGGCCTTTTTAATAAGATATTGAACAATGCCGGCATTAAAACCCAAACCGTCGAGTCCGTTATGGAAAAGGCATATCCCGAAGTAGCTTTTGACACACCGGTTGAACGCCTGAGTGCATTTATCACCAGGGAAAATGGCGCCGTACTTAGCAAGGACGAAACGGGCGCATATCATATTGTTACCAAGTATGATATTATTCAAAGCCTTTCAAAATAACCGCGGGGGTATATTTACTTATTTGCTAAAACATTGATGAATGCTGCATTTTACCCATGCGGCATTCATTTTTTACAAGAGGCAGGCCGGCTGCCATACCGTATAATTACCTGTTTAAAACCCGTATCAATACGCAGCATGAATGCAGTATTACGCAGTCGCCTCGTATTTACTGAATATATAAAAAAGAGCATTCTTGCGCTTGTTACAGAAACAGAACTGTCGCATCTTTGTGTCAGAAGTTGATTGATAGGAATTAAAAAATATCAATCATATCCAACAATCCTGATAGACCGCATAGTTAATAGTTTCAAATCCAACTATCGCTGAAAAGCAAAACGATCCAATATCAGTCAACTTCTGTTTGTTTGAAATTACAGGTGTCCAAAAGACATTTAAAAATAAAACCAATACACTGAAGAATACCCGTAAGATCTACACCCTGTAGGAAAACTAGAAACCAATATCCCGGTCTATGCCATAAAAAGCGATGATGACCACGAAAGCTGAAAAGACAATATCCTGGTTTATGCCGTAAAAAGCGATGATAACCAAAAGACCAAATCCAAGATCCCGGTTTATGCTGTAAAAAGCGATGATAACCAAAAACCAACAAAACCAATATCCTGGCCTATGCCGTAAAAAGCGATGATGGCTAAAAGAAGAACAAACACTGAAACCAGGAAAAAATTATTACAGTAATCCTTTCTGGCCGGGAGCAATCCCAAAAAAGCATCCAATCCTTGAAAAACCGAAAAGTTGATCCCAAATTGTAACTTCCACAAACTATGAAAAACTAATAGTTGTGGAAGTTTTTTATTTTTCCTCATTTGGTACCAGGCGAACCTGGTATTTAGTGTCAAAAAAAAAGTAACTCCCCCAACATTTTTTTTCATTCATCCCGCCTTTACAAAGCACGCGGTTGAACACGATGCCTGTCCCTCTTTTATAACCGGAGTTGAAATGATTAAATCGGGAAAGAAAAAAGGCCCTATACCGCATTTGCACGGCAATGGCTATCATCAATAAGATGGACATAAAATGCTGAACCATCATCATATTCAACAAATTTTTCGGGTAAATACATTGAAAGGATTTTACAACTTATATGCATTGCTCTGTCAATCAAATAAAAATAAGTAAAAAGATACGAATCACGAAATATATTAAAAGGGCCTGGCAGACTTTGATTATAAACACTACATGGCGGAAACGTATAATTACGCCACCTTTCAACGTAAACATCCCATGGCCTGTGCTGAATTAATACTACTCCTACAGTAATTACTGTATCATTAAAATAGAGCAATTCCGCTCTGATTTATTAATCAAAACTGTTGCACCTTTGTGTCAGAAGTTGATTGATAGGAATTAAAAAATATCAATCATATCCAACAATCCT
>JANPIJ010000137.1:0-18800 GCA_031424955.1 Ferruginibacter sp.
GCTAAGCGTAGCATATCCGCCTTCATTGAATTGAAATATTTTCTCCCGCGGAAAAAGATTCAGGAACCACCGGTCAAATGCCCAGGCAGGATTGGTATTTTTATTCCAGTGCGCTGCAAAGCCCTTTAAATTGTGCTGCCAGTCAGCGGTGACACCGGTAGCGGTATAATCAAACCCTTCACCGGGTAGCGGGTATACAGCAAATACAAGCCAATAGCCTGCCAGCAAAAGGATCAGTGCCAGCACCTGTATCCGCCGGGAACAAAAACCGAGGACTACCAGGAATGTGTAGCCGAGGCCAATCTGCGTAAGGGTATCTTCAAAAGTAAAATTAGTTGCACGGGAGTGTATGGATCGAAGGAATATACCAAGACAGACCAGGATCAGTGAGCGTTTGATACTGTGCAGCAGGATTGCCCGATTATTGGCTCCCTTTGTTTTTCTGCCTGCAATGGAGAATGGTAGTACTACGCCCACGAGGAAGGTGAACGAGGGCTGGATCAAATCATGTAAAGACAAGCCCGTCCATTCGACATGGGTTTGGTTAAAGGCCAGCAACTGCCAGAATGAACTGTCCGGCAATGCTTCGGATACTTTTGAAAAGGAGAGGACTTCGCCCATCATCAGCAACATTACAAAGCCACGGTACACATCCACCGAGGCTACCCGCAACGGTGAGCCGGTAATACTGGTTTTTTCGCGGACGTTCGAAACAAAGAGATTTTCCATAAAAGCAAAATAGATGACTGAATGTAAATCTTTCTTTAGTCTTAATATTAAATGGGGTAGTTATTTTTTAATGCAACGGGTCATCAATCTATCATGCCAATTAGAAATGCCAGCGAACCGGGCGGCTCAGCTCTTCCATTTTATATCCGCACCCAGGCTTTCCTGTACCCGAAACTTCGTAATCTTACTGATTAAAGACAGCGGTAGTGGCTTATCCAAAGGAAACTGAATGGACCCCTTTGCTGTTTTATATTTGGCAAGGCTGGCGGAAAAAGCCTCCACTGCAGATGGGGTGGGGTAGAAACCGATATGGTGTTTGAATACAGCAAACGTAACCAGTATCCGCTGGTACGAATAAGCAGGCATACTCCATTTGAGGCCCTGCGTTGCAACGGGGGCAGCGGCATTGATACAGGCATGCAGTTGGCGCAATTTCTTCTGTACTTCCACAGGGGCTGATTCAATGTATGCTTCAATATTTTCGGGCTTTCCTTTTTTTGCAATCATGGTGTTGGTTTTACTCACAGCCGGGATTCCGTACATCCTTTTACCTGGCCGGTATAAATATTCCTATTTAATTACTGTATTTTTAGTACTTAACCAATAATTGAAATTTTTACAGAATGCATTCCAATTCATACTCGTATAAAACGCCTGTTGCCTGAGTAAAATATCATCAGATACGCGGGTGCCGGGCCTTGTTACCGTTCTCGTATTTTGTTTCCCACATACCTGAACCATTAATTCTGTAAGGGTTAGGGATGGCTGAACAGGTGGCTTCTGACCGAGGCACTGTTTCAGTTTTTGATCCAGGACATTGATCTCTGCTTTTAAGCGATCGTTTGCGGCTTGTAAATCCCCCTTTTCATTTCCACAATTCCTTAGTTGTTCGTTTAATAAACTTCGCTGCTTCTCCAATTCAGCTTTATACCTTTCCGCCAGGTTGCTGTTTGATTGCCGGCATGCATAATATCTGGAAGCATACAATTGTACACTGTCTCTATACAGATCATTTTTTTCTTTCTGGCATGCTGCCAGTTTTTGTTCCAGATCAGATCCTGTTTTATTTATCATAGCAGCATAGGAATCAATCTGCTTTTGTTTTTCCCTCAATTGAGATTCGAGGTAAGCCTGCACCTGCAGTAAGCTATCATTCAAATTTGGGACAGATGGCTGAATGCTTTCACCTACCCGGGCACGAACCTGCTGTGTAGAATCCTTTAACAGCAATCTTAACTGGTAGTTTTCGGAATCCAGCTTGTTATTTTGCTTTACCAACAGGGTATTTTGTTCTGCCAGTTTTTCATCGGGCCACCAACTGATCATGCGGGGTAACGAAAAAATACCGGCCTGCCGGGTCGTATTTTTTAGTAATTGCTCCTGCGGGAAATACCCCGATTTTTTATTGTGGGTTGTGTCAGATGGATTGAAAATATAACTCGACGTCATGATATTCAACCCCGACGCATTTACAAATATGAGCAGTCCATTTAGAAAAGTGAACAACCATTTTACTGTCTTACGATCTTTCTTTTGAAGCACAATTACAATCGCAAAAATTTCACTGAGCAGGAGCCCGATGAGCCGGTACGATTTGTAATTGAGCCAGGAAACATCAACGGTAACATAGTTAATGGCCCAACATACCAGCAGTACCCCGGCCGATGCCCCGCTGAGCGTATAAAATGTTTTTTCATCTATTAATTCGCCTGGTAAATTAACGGTTGGTTTATTATCGCTCATGGAAGAATGTTTAGATGTGAATGCTGTTATTTCATCTTCGGTATTCGTTTGCTGATCCGGTCATTAAAAGTAGTTATCGATTGCTGCATTTACTACTGTTTTGAAAGATTTCTATTTTTTCTTTTCATGCGCCGCCTGCATTTTTTAAAACGGGCAGGGCCAAAAAAAAACGGGTCTCACAATAACTTGCGTTACTGTGAGACCCGTTTGACAAAAAATAATTGATACGATTAACGGTAGTTGATAGATGTTTTATTGTCTTTTAATCCCAAATCGGTCCATAAGGTTGTTACGATGCCTGCCAACTGTTGCGACATGGTTGCCAGTTCATCAATTTGCCTGCGCTGATCAGGTGGCATTTTTTCGTCACCGGCAAAATGAGCCATAATCCCATTTCTGAATATAGGAGCGGCAAAACCCGCCAATGGAGCAGGGGCGCCTAACTGGTTCACCAGGTAGTAATTAAAATAACCATCCAGGTGTTGGGAAAGAAATAGCCCTGAATAGTCAGGGAAATTCATACCGCCCGGCAAACCGGCATCAATAGATTGCACTGTTCTTGTACTCACATCCAGTTTATTGTCTTTCATCGTTACCATTCTGTATGGACAGGGGGCGGTCACCAGCGAACCGGTTTGAATATCAACCAGCTCTTTGTCGTTATGAACATAGGGGGAAATATCATTTGCATGGTAATGCCCTGTAAAGATAATTTTCAACCCGGCATCCATAAGGGTATTGGCAACGTTCTGCCAGTCATCTATCACATACCCCGGATCTAATTGCGACTGGCCTGCATAGTGCTCCACCAGGTTATGGTGCATCATTGCAAACACAGTGATGTCCTGTTGTTTTGCCAGTTCCAGTTGGGCAAGTATCCAGGTAAGTGTTGCCGGCTTAATTCTTCCTGCTGCCACATCACCGGCAGGGCCATACTCCTCGTATTTACTGGCATCAATTCCAATGATCCTTAACCCGGCTTGTGGTTGCACCACATAACTTAATGAATTGGCATCCCTGGCAATCGCATCGTTGTAGCCAAAATTGCCATAGATCGTTTCAAAATCCGTCTTTGAAGTCATCTCAACCGGGAATGCATTGTCGCCATCAAATATTTTCGCTTTGGCATTGTTAATATCATGGTTACCCGGTACCACATATACTTTAATTCCAACGCTGCGGAGTTGGTTAAAGAAACCGGCCATCGCTACATGACTGATCTTTTCGCCGTCTTTGGTGATGTCGCCTGGCACCAGCAAAATATCCGGCTTTTCTGATTTTATATCAACCAATACATTGCGGAATATCGGATCGCTGTATTGCACCAGTTTTGGATCCTGGTCAAGGTAGTTTTGAAAGGCCGTGCCTGCAGCGCCGTTATTAATTAGCAAAGAGGGATCCATATAATGGATGTCTGAAACAATTGCAATCCTGAGATGGGGTTTGTCTTTTTCCCGCTCGCTCTTTTTAGCCTTGGCAGCCTCATCATTAAAGTACTCTTTTTTGCAAGACAAAATAAGTTGGCTTAGCAAGACGATAACCAGCCATAATTTTGATTTCATATTTTTAGTTTTAAATGGTAAAAAAATAATCATCCTGTTAATTGTTAGTCAGCATGGAAGGATTAAAAACCTGGTTAGAACAGATCCGGTTTCTTAATCAAAGCTAATATTGGCAGGAAGCTTTCCCTAATTGATTCTTACTTCAATCAACATTTGTTTTATGACAAACCGATTAATGCGAATTCTATTTATTTATATGTAGTAAAAATTGCAATAGTTGCCGAAATGCTCTGCAGGTTTTGCAGAAAATGCAAATAAGGGGTAGGATTGGAGGGAGACAGCCGGATCATTACTTTATTTCAATGATATAGTATGGAAATTTTAAAAAAGAGAAGGACATATTCCTACCCATACTTATGTGAGAGTTTTACTTTCTGATTTTTATCAGGTATGATTATTTTCTTTCCCGTCATGCTTACGCAGGTATTGCGGCGGCACATGGTCCGTGAGCCAAACCCCATTATCAGATAAAAAAAATTTGTACTGGTCAGCATACATTTGCCCGGCCAGCACTTCAAATACAAATGGTTTGCCATGTCGTTGCCCAACTAAAACAGCAGTCTCCCGGTCTTTGCTTAAATGCACCTGGTGTCTTTGTCGTTTATCAAGCCCTGTTTGTAAAATGGAATCAACCCGTTGCTGCCCGGTGCCGTGAAATAAAATTGCCGGTGGCTGCCGGGCAATATAGCCCAAATCAATTTCAACCGAATGTCCCTGGTTAGCCCGTATTTTATCCCGGCTGTCATTAAACGCAAATCTTTTCTTTGCATTGGTGGCTACAATATGGTTCAGGATTGCCTTGTTAAATGCTACCCCATTGTTAGTCGATTTTTCAATAAGGATTTCTACGCTGGTCCAGCCATTTTCATCCAGGATTATTCCAATGGTTTCGGGTTGGTGCCGCAAAACCAGGCTTAAAAATTTACTGATGTTGGTATTTTCCTTTTCGCTAATCATTTGCTGACAGATATTGCAGTGATCAATCTGTGAAACTCATTTATGAATTTAAAATGCTGTTTATTTTTTGATTTTCCAGGGAAGATTTATCTAATTATGCCGGATTGGGTTGCCTGCCTTTTTAATAGAATATGTTATTTAGCAATAGTGTTTGAGAAGGTTGGCAACCCTTTTACCCTTCTTTTAGCTACAACTTGCAGTACACCCTTCCCACCATTCTTCACAACATTATTCCTGTTGCTCCGTATTTTGATTTGACCCGGAACATTAATCCAATGATACTTTACTGCTGAAAAGGTTGTTTAACTTTTTTTCCAACTGCAATGCCCGGGGAATTAAAACCCGGTCTTCAATCAATGCATGTACGGCAAGATCCATTTCAAATGCGTGTAACTGTGATAGCAGAATACGGTAAGGGGTTTGATTGGTGGAAGGTGGCTGGTAGCTCATGATGGCGTTCCGGACGCTTGATAAATCCTGCTCGGTATCGTGGTGGCTCTCTGTAAATTTATTTAATGAATAATCTTTTGTTGCAAAAGAATATGCTGCGGCATCAGCTTCTCCTTTTTCAACTTTTAACAGGCAAAGGATATAGGGTAGAAGCTGGCTTTCTTCGGCTTTGATATGTGAAGTTAAATCGGCGGTGTATGCTGAAAAGAAATTATTGAGAGTATGTAATAAAGGATGGCTGCCCGAATAATCTTTCAGCAGGATGGCGATGCTTTGCTCTATCTCGCAAAGCTTTTTTGAAAGGTAATACCGGTGTGTTTTCCGGATATAATCAATGATGGTTTCAAGCGGAAAATGTTGATATTCCGTTTCGGAAAATGTATTTTCATCTTCGAATGTATGTAGCAATGCATAAATAAAATCCTGGTCAATCTTTGACCGCTGGAGTTCTTCGTAAGAATACAACAGGTTTATGTCAACAGGCAATTGATATCGTTGCATGATTTGATTGATAGAAAATTGTGCTTCCATGGCTTGATAATTTTTTATAAAGGTAATATTTCCTGAAATCAATTAACCATGAAACAAAATAAACTGTTATCCTGCGTAAGGAGTAAAACAATTTATAGGATTAGGTACAAGGTTCGCAAATCCTTTTTAATAGTGAGTTAGAACTCATTTACTTCTTTGCCTTCAAAGAAGTAACAAGAAAAATCAAGGCTACGAATAAAAAGGCTGAAAATTTCAACATGACCCTAAAATCAAGGAACTCGCCGTCAAGAGTTCAGTGATTTAAAGTTTATGCCCGGCTCAAACAGCCCCGTCCGAACGGCTTCAGCCGGGCGGGCTTGATTTCTTAACGGATCATGTTGAAATTTTCTAGCACTTTTTATTCGAGGCCATTACCACCCACTAATTGCGAACGTTTCACCTGATTCTAACAATTTATTTGCTCAAACCTTTGCGGAAACAAATTGCATGAGTGCTTTTACCTTATTACCGTTATTTATTTGACCAGGTTAAGTTTTCTTGGTATGAATGCAAAATCGGTTCGTCCTTTTGCAAGCCAGGAGATACCAAAGAATATTAAGGCGATTGCCTCCAGGCAAAAAACAGGGTGTATTTTCTTCAGCCAGCTCCGTTGCAGGGCCGGCCATACGCTGTAAACAAATATTAAAACAATACAAAGCAGCATCATAATTCCACATACCAGAAAGAGTGGATGGTTCTCTTTCTTTCCGAATGAAACCCGGTCTCCAGTTCTCCTGAAATTAACCATTGAGATCAGCGCCAGTGTAATGAAAAACAGGGTGGCCATTGTAAAATGAATATACCCGGTATTCATGCTACTGGTAAACGTACGGAGATTATCGCCGATACAACTGACAGAGCCCGTTGGAAAAATAACCGCCCCCAATGCAAAAAACCCTGCCAGGTTGGTAGTCGCATTATCTGAAAGTCCTTTTTCACCGGGGCGTAGCGCATGGCCCTTATAGCAGAACATAAATAACGCCACCGCACATAAAACACCGGTAAATAATTCCCCTACGGTGCTGTAGTAATAGTGACTGACAGAGAATTTAAATGAGCTGGATGCTTTATAAACCCCGCTACAGGTTGCATTTAAGAAAAATGCATTATTCAGTAAATTCAATTTATTGATCATGTAGTTTCCGATCAGTAAAATAAAGGGCAGCAGCATGCCCAGCCAGCCAATCGCTTTCCTGATTTTGAGGTAAGAAATTACCAGGTCGTCATTGTTTTTATCAGCCATAGAATGAATATTTAAGATGTGAGATTGCAAACTAAATCAGTGCAGTTAACGGTATGTATGTGCGCACGGGGACTTGTTGCCGGTACTGTCCGGTACCAATGGTATATCTGGTGGCTATCGGATGGAAATATTAATCTGAAGATAAGGGCAAAAGTTGAAAAACAAAAATCCGCCAGTGGCTAAAACTGCTACATTCATGCGGCCGAAGAAACTCATCACAGCAGCGGTACAGCTTTCGAAGCCCATCGCTGCCATTGTTGGTGTTTGTGCTGCGATGCAATGGGGGGCATCGTCCACACCCCCCCCGGGTGTAACTGATTATATTAGCCAGGTAGCTTTTATGGACGAGGTAACTATGGCCTGCCCATGTTGGGTAAGGCAAAGTAAGTGTTCCTGCATTACTTATCGTTGATTACAAAACTTTAACGATAAGATCGTCAAATGAAACAACCTCTGAATTTTCGATATATAATTTCGCTGAAGTTCCTTCCGCTATGGCAGCGTCCTTTTTATAAAGCATTTGTCCGTTGGCGTAAAATGCCGCTTTACCATCCCTGTATTGTATTTCCAGTTTGTTGTCACCGTTATCTTTTTTGATCAGGGCGCTATTTTCCCCCCAATCCACTATGGTTTCATATTTTTTATCAATACTATTATATTTTAGCAACCTGCGATTGCCGTCGCCATAGATTAAAAAATAATAATCTCCTATAATGATACCATAAGGGGAATAAGCTCCATCAGTTTTCATATTTTTTATCCAATGGGTGGTAACTGCAATAGAAAAATTATTTGCGGGTAATATAAGATCAGGCACTTTAATCCAATAACCTCCCTTAGTAGTCAAATACTTTTTACATTCAAGGATAAATTTCCCTCCTTCAATTTTGCGCACAACGTCCCTGTCAGTACCGAGGTTCCATCCCCTGTCATTTTCATTAAAATATTCTTCTACCAGCACTTTCCCCGTTTGTGCAACAAGATCCGATAATGGCATCAGTAACAACCATAAACCTAATAACATGATATTTAGTTTCATAATAGAATTATTTTAATGGGTGTGCTAAATAATGAATTATTCATTTCAGTAAAAATACTAATCAGATTTATGATTTGCAATACATTGAATACAGGTATTTCAGTTCTTTTGAGATCGGGGGAAGCTGCCAAATCTCCACTAGGAACGCCTCAGTTGAGAAAGTATGGTTCTGGCGATCTGGTCTTTCGGATTAATGATGCATCTATGATCCCAACAGGCGCAGGACTCCGTTCTGTGTCTGTTAAGTTACTAATCTCCGTGACTCGTACTGGAAAAAAGCTGTTATAATATTTCTGGCAAACCGATCAAACAATCCTGCGTTTTCCGTGTTTTTGCATCTGTAAATTATAAGTTGTTTTTTTTATATCCGGAGGCTCCAATGCATTTCAAATTTACCCTAACTTTAGGGGTATATTCAAATGACGCAGGTAAGTACCTGGAAATTATTGCATTTTAATCATCAATAACATATATCAATCTTTTAAAAAATGGAAAATAACACAATTCCGGACACGCCATCGTTAAAGGTAAACGATGAAACCAAGTGTCCGTTTAAGGGTGAACCACTTAAGCAAATCGCCGGTGGCGGCACGAGGAACCGTGACTGGTGGCCAAATCAATTGAAGTTGAATATCCTTCGTCAGCACTCTACCTTGTCTAATCCGATGGGAGATTCCTTTAATTATGCGGAGGAATTCAATACCCTCGACCTGGCTGCAGTCAAGAAAGACATCTTTGATCTGATGACCACGTCCCAGGACTGGTGGCCGGCCGACTACGGTCACTACGGGCCGTTTTTCATTCGCATGGCCTGGCACAGCGCAGGTACATACCGCATCGCCGACGGACGTGGTGGCGGAGGTGCCGGTACACAACGTTTTGCGCCACTGAACAGTTGGCCAGACAATGCAAATCTCGATAAAGCACGCCTGCTGTTATGGCCGGTTAAACAAAAATATGGCCGCAAACTTTCCTGGGCCGACCTGATGATACTTGCCGGTAACTGCGCCCTCGAGTCGATGGACTTTAAGACCTTTGGTTTCGCCGGCGGACGGGAGGATGTTTGGGAGCCTGCCGAAGATATTTACTGGGGGGCTGAAAAAGAGTGGTTAGGGGATAGCCGGTACACGGGTGACCGTCACCTGGAGAATCCACTGGCTGCTGTACAAATGGGGCTGATCTACGTTAACCCGGAAGGGCCTAACGGAAATCCGGACCCGCTTGCGGCTGCCCGTGATATTCGGGAAACTTTTGCACGCATGGCAATGAATGATGAAGAAACGGTGGCACTGATTGCCGGCGGGCATACATTCGGCAAAACACATGGGGCGGCTGATCCGGTCAAGTACGTTGCATCAGAACCGGCAGCGGCTGGTATTGAAGAGCAAAGCCTGGGTTGGAAAAATACGTTCGGCAGCGGTAATGGAATTAATACGATTACCAGCGGCCTGGAAGGAGCATGGACGACCACGCCAACCAGGTGGAGCAATAACTATTTTGAAAACCTGTTTGGTTACGAATGGGAACTAACAAAGAGCCCGGCTGGTGCCAACCAATGGAAACCAAAAGGTGACGCCGGCGCTGGCACGGTGCCCGATGCGCATGATCCTTCAAAGCGTCACGCACCATTCATGCTTACAACTGACATCTCCCTGAAAGCGGACCCAATTTATGAGCCCATTTCAAGACGTTTCTTTGAGCATCCGGATGAGTTTGCAGATGCGTTTGCACGTGCCTGGTTCAAACTGACTCACCGCGATATGGGCCCCCGTTCCCGCTATCTCGGCCCGGAAGTGCCTGCGGAAGAACTGATTTGGCAAGACCCCGTACCACCCGTTACCTATCAACTGGTAAGCGATTCGGATATTGCGGAACTGAAGGGTAAAATATTGGCTTCAGGACTGTCTGTGTCTGAACTGGTGTCTACCGCCTGGGCTTCAGCATCCACCTTCCGTGGCTCCGACAAACGTGGAGGTGCAAACGGTGCCCGTATTCGTTTGGCGCCACAAAAATATTGGGAAGTGAACAACCCGGTTCAATTGGGAAAAGTATTGGATACACTTGAAAGCATACAGGCAGCATTCAACAGCGCACAGCCTGGCAATAAAAAGGTTTCACTCGCAGACCTGATCGTGCTGGGTGGATGTGCAGGTATTGAACAGGCAGCGAAGAATGCCGGCCAGGATGTGACCGTTCCATTTACACCCGGAAGAACCGATGCTTCACAGGAGCAAACCGATGTGGAATCATTCGCAGTGCTGGAGCCAAATGCAGATGGTTTCCGCAACTACTCAAAAGCCAAATTCGCTATATCGGCGGAAGAAATGCTGATTGACAAGGCGCAACTGCTAACGCTGACCGCACCTGAGATGACGGTTCTCATTGGCGGTATGCGTGTGCTGAACACAAACTTTGGTCAGTCTGCACACGGTGTGTTTACCAAACGCCCGGAAGCACTCACCAACGATTTTTTCGTAAACCTGGTCGATCTTGGCACCACCTGGAAGGTGGCTTCAGACACTAAAGATGTGTTTGAAGGTCGTGACCGTAAAACCGGCGAATTAAAGTGGACCGGCACACGTGTTGATCTTATTTTCGGGTCAAACTCAGAACTCCGGGGCCTGGCAGAAGTCTATGCCTGTGCTGATGCAGGGGAGAAATTCGTACACGACTTTGTAGCGGCCTGGAACAAGGTGATGAACCTTGAACGCTTTGACCTGGCTTAATTATAAAGACTGATTATATTGCAGTGATGGTGGCCTGTTAACGGGCCACCTTTTTTAATTTCCAAACCCCTAGCCTGTTAATCCCCCTGGCATGATTTGACGGAAAAAGTAGTTGCGTTGCTGATCCTTTACATAATTCATCATCTTTAAACACCTCCCAATAATGTAGGGTAGTTTGTAGATAGCCGGCTATACATATTCCGCTTCATTGACTACATATTCCGATTTGTTAAATTTTATCTTTACTACAAGGTAGCGATCAAAAAATACCAGTTTTTATATAAGCACCTATCAACAATTATGTATAATCCGGGCACCGCAATAGCATTAATATTCATAACCATACTGGCATTCATGCAAAAATATTTAAGGGCATTCAATTTAAAAGATTCAGTTGTTAAACAGCATACCAGCCTCGGAGCATTTTTAACTTTTCAGCCGGCAGAACTACACAGTCAAAAACCTGAACCCTCATCGCACTTTAGCTTTTCTGAAAACTGGCAATGTTTCATTCAGCATATCTGGAAGATTAGCAAATGAACGATAAAATAAAAATATTAATTGCAGAACATAATACAAACGACGCGGAGCAACTTGAAAAAGTATTGGTAACCGGTGCAATTGAATATATAGCTGTAATTGTTGACACCGAAGAAGAGTATAAAAAGGCAATTGAAAATTTTATACCGGATATCATTTTGTCTGAGTATTCATTGCCTTTGTTTGACGGGTTAACCGCTTATAAAATAAAGGAGGAACTGGCAGCACAAACTCCTTTTATTTTTGTATCAGGAACCAGCAGTAGTGAAGAATATTTTGTGGAATTGCTCGGCAATGGATTAACTGATTATAATTTGAAAGACAGGCTGTTTAGTTTGCCGGCCAAAATCAGAAGAGCATTAAAAGAATCCGGGCAGCGGAAGCAAAAGGATGAAATTAAAAGTGAGCTTGTTAAAACTGAAGCACGGTTAAATGAATCACAGGCCCTTACTAAAACAGGAAGCTGGGATTTTGATGTGCAGGCGGACAGGCTTACCTGGTCAGAAGAATTATACCATGTATTCGCAACCAATAAAGAAGCCTTTACAGAAACACATCACTCATTCTTACACCTGGTAGACGAGGCCGACAGGGAGTTGGTATTTGAAACAAGCAGGCATACGCAGGAAACGGGGGAACCCTTTACTGTTGACTACCACATCACCACACCCGATGGCGGACGGCGTATCATCCGGGAATGCGGCTATGGTAAAAAGGATAAAAGCGGAACCGTTACCCATTTATTTGGTACAGCACAGGATATTACCGACAGCAAACAGGCTGAAGACAAATTAAGAGAAAGTGAGTTGCGCTACCGGTCACTGGTAGAACATGCTTCGGATGCCATTTGTATTGTTGATACCAATATGAAGTTTACCGAAATTAATCCCGTTGGCTGCCAGTTATCCGGCTATACAAGGGAAGAAGTATTACAACTTTCTGTAATTGACCTTTTATTTGAAGAAGAGCTTAGAATAAATCCTTTAAGAATTAATTCTTTAATTCCCGGAAAAACTTTTTTGTATGAACGGAAACTCAAAAGAAAAGACGGGACAGGAGTGGAAATGGAATTAAGCGCAAAAATGCTGGATGACGGGAGGGTTATCATGTTCATCAGGGATATTTCTGAAAGAAAGAAAGCTTCACAATTACTCAGCGAGAGCGAAGCTAAATTCCGGGCGTTTTTTGAGAACAGCATGGATGGTATTTTGCTTACAATTTCCGATGGACCCATTTTGGCCGCCAATTTTGCGGCCTGTGAAATTTTCCGGATGACAGAAGCCGAACTTTGTGATGCCGGGAGATTCGAACTGACAGATATGTCAGATCCAAGAGTGTACGATCTTCTGGGCGAACGAAAGACCACCGGTAGTGCAAGAGGAGAGCTTACTTTTAAGCGTAAAGACGGAAGCCGGTTTCCCGGTGAAATCAGTTCTGTATTGTTTACAGATACTTATGGCCGTGAAAGGACTTCCATGATTATCCGGGATATAACAAAACCGAAAGCAGCGGAAGAAAAGCTGGTTCAAACTTCAAAGGAATTAAAGCATGCGCTGAAGGACCTTAATAAAATAATGGATGCCTCATTGGATATTATTTGCTCATTTGATGAAGCAGGAAGATTTGTAAGTGTGAACGCTGCATCAGAAATAATCCTGGGGTATCAACCGAATGAAATTATTGGCAAAAAATATATCGGTTTTTTGCACAGTGAAGATGTCGAAATGACCCGTATTGAAGATGAACGCATCAGGAGTGGCATACATGTGACCATGTTTGAAAACAGGTATATACACAAAGATGGAAGTATCGTACCCTTACTATGGTCAGCAAAATGGGATCAGAATGATAATCTAAGCTATTGCATAGCCAAAAATGCCACCGAGAAAAAAAGATTGGAAAAAGCTTTTCAAATTGAAAGACAACGGTTCCTCGATTTGTATTTACATGCGCCATCCTGCATGGGGATTTTAAAAGGGGCAAACCACGTATATGAAATGGCCAACCCGCTTTACCTGGCGCTGATTAATAAAAAGGATATTATTGGTAAAACCGTAAATGAAGTATTACCTGAACTGGAGGGCCAGGGGTTTATTGAATTGCTGGATACGGTATATAAAACCGGTGAATCCTGGTCGGCGAATGAAATGCTGGTAAAATTAGATTTGAAGGGCAATGGGTTGTTGGTTGATACGTATTTAAATTTACTTTACCAGGCCCATAGAAATATGGATGATGCAATAGATGGCATTTTTTTCTTTGCTGTTGATGTAACAGAACAGGTGATATCCCGCAAAAAGATAGAGGAAAGCGAAAAGCAATATCGCCGGATTGTAGAAACAGCGCAGGAAGGAATTTGGTTGATAGATGCAGCAGGCAGAACCACCTTTGTTAATAATAAACTATGTAAAATATTGGAATACCCGGAAGCCGAAATAATGGGAAAAACATTCTATGATTTTATGGATAATGAGGAAAGGGAGAAAGCAGCCTGCTTATTACAACGTAAAAAAGAAGGGTATTCAATCCAGGCGCACCTGAAATTTATTGCCAAAACCGGGAAAGAAGTCTGGACAAATGTTTCAGCGGTACCCTGGTTTAGTGAAGATGGTAAGTATCATGGATGTTTGGGAATGATTACTGATATTACCGAAAGTAAAAAGGCGGAAGAAAAAGACAGGTTCCAGGCAACCTTATTAAACACCATTGGCCAGGCGGCAATAGCTACTGACCTCAATGGTATTATAAATTTCTGGAACAAGGAAGCGGAAGCAATTTATGGATGGACAGCAGAAGAGGCCATCGGCAAAAATCTACATGAAATCAGTCCTGTACAACAAACAAAAGACGAGGCTCATCAAATTATGCAGGAATTGTTGCAGGGTCATTCCTGGTCGGGAGAGTTAATGGTACAACAAAAAAATGGCCGCTATTTACCGGCATTTGTTAACAAGACACCTATATTTGATCAACAGCACCAGCTTTCAGGTTTTATTGGGGTATCGTATGATATCACCGATCGCAAACTTGCTGAGGTGAGGCTGAATGAATTGAACGACAATTTACAACAGCAGGCTAAAAAACTGGCTGCATCCAATACAGAACTGGAGCAATTTGCCTACGTAGCCTCTCATGATTTGCAGGAACCATTGAGAATGGTGAGTAGTTTCCTTTCTTTATTAGAATCGAGGTATGAAAACATTATTGATGGCAAAGGTAAACAGTACATCCATTTTGCAGTAGACGGCGCTGATCGGATGCGAAAGATTATCCACGATTTACTCGACTTTTCAAGGGTAGGCAGAACAGAAGATAACCTGGAAGAGATTGATTTGAATGACCTTGGGAAGGAGATTAAGATATTGTTTCGGAAACAGATAGAAGAGAAAGGAGCCCTTATTACAATAGACCAGCTCCCTGCCATTCATTCTTACAAATCACCGCTCCGGCAGGTTTTTCAGAATCTCATTGGTAATGCTTTAAAATATAGCAGGGAAGATGTACAGCCTCAAATTCATATTACTGCAGAAGCGTTGGCCGGATATTGGCAGTTTGCTGTTAAGGACAATGGTATTGGTATCAGCGAAGAATATTTTGAAAAAATATTTATCCTCTTTCAACGGCTTCATAATAAAAATGAATTTTCAGGCACCGGGATAGGGCTTGCCATTACAAAAAAAATAATAGAAATGCAGGGTGGAAAAATATGGGTGGAATCTGAAGAAGAAAAAGGAAGTACTTTTTATTTTACTATTAAAAAATGATGCCTGGTAAATTAAAGAACCTCTTTTTCTCCAATGAAAAAATCAACCGCGATTAAACTATGAAACTACATCACATTTTATTGGTAGAAGATAACGAAGGCGATATCAAGCTTATTGATGAGGCGCTGAACGATGCCAGGATATTGATTGATCTGAGTGTGGTAAAAGATTGAAAAGCAGCGATTGATTTTCTTGCCAAGGCAGGAAGGTACAAGGATGCAGCGCTGCCGGAACTAGTGATACTTGATATCAACCTGCCCAAAAAGAACGGTCATGAAGTGTTAAAATATATAAAGGAAAATGAAATGGTAAAACATATTCCGGTTATTATTTTTACGACATCCTCATCCGAAAGGGATATTAGCTAGTGTTATATCAATCACGCTAATTGCTATGTTACCAAACCTGCCAATGTAAATGATTTTCTAAACGTAGTTGGTACAATGATAAACTTCTGGGCTAACATGGTAAGTTTACCCCCGGGCATGAATAGTACAAGTTGCTAATTTCTAAGTGAATTGCCATACCCGTTAGTATAGAATATATTATTTAAATCAAAACAGTAGTAACGGGCAGGCACAGGCGGGAACCATGCGCCGGCATCATTTATGCAGCAGGTAACAAAACTTCCGGTTCCGCAGTATCCCTGGTATAGATCTTTAAATAAAAATACCCCGCAAGCCCCGCCACTACAGAAGAAATTAACACGGCAATCTTGGAACTTACAATGGTTTCGCCTTCTTTAAATGCAAGCAAAGTGATAAAGATAGACATGGTAAAGCCAATGCCTCCCAGTATGCCTGCACCAATGATATGCTTCCAGTTGATATCATCTGCAAGACTGCTGATCTTTAGTTTAACCGCGGCAAATGCAAATAGCAGTACTCCCAACGGTTTGCCGGCTACCAGGCCAATCATAATGCCAATGCTGTTTTTTGAAACCAGCCCGTTGTACCATCCGGTTGCAAATACAATTCCCGTATTGGCCAGCGCAAACAGGGGAAGTATCACAAATGCCACCGGCTTATGAAGCAGGTGCTGTAATTTGTATGAAGGGGAATGCTCATCCCCATTGCCAAATGGCAGCGCAAAGGCCAGCAGCACACCACTTACCGTAGCGTGTACCCCCGACTGTAACATGCAATACCACATCACAACGCCGGGCAACAAATAGCATAAAAGATTGTTGATTTTTAGCCGGTTAAATACCAGCAGTAAACCAAATATTCCCATGGCTATTCCGAAATAAAGCAGTGAAAAGGATTGGGTATAAAAGATGGCGATAATAATGATGGCGCCCAGGTCGTCAATGATGGCGAAGGCCGTTAAAAATATCTTTAATGAAACCGGTACCCGGTCACCCAACAGAGAAAGGATACCTAAAGCAAATGCGATGTCGGTTGCCATGGGTATGCCAAAGCCCGCCTGCGTAGCAGAGCCGTTATTAATGATAAAATGAATGTTGCGGGTGCAAGCATGCCGCCAATGGCAGCGAAAAATGGCAGGGAAGCATTTGCCAGGGTGGATAATTCACCGATATAAATTTCCCGTTCAATTTCCAGCCCAACCAATAAAAAAAAGATCGCCATCAGTCCGTCATTGATCCAGTATTCTACCGGGTGCCGGAGGTGAAGGTAGTTATTGTCAAAGCCAATATCCTGGTGCCAGAAATGCAGCTATCCGGCTCCGATACCACTATTCGCAATCAATATCGAAAGTGCGGTACAACCAATTAAAATAAATCCGCCCGCCTTTTCACTATTAAAAAAGTCAGCAAATAACCTGGTGAGTGTAGGTTTCATTTGGTTAGTGATATAATTCTTTTAACTGCATGTATGCCGGTGTTCAAAATACAAATATCAAATTTTATCTGCTACCGGTTGGTTATAAGAATGGGTGCATTTAAAATTGCCGCTTTACTTTCAAGGCTACAGGTGGTGGGGACAGCGCCCATGGCTGACTGCCCTGGCTGGTGTCCGCACCTGCCCGCGACAATTTTAAATGCACCCATAAGAATCTTCCAATACATTTACGTTAATAATGTCATGGCGTTTTCATCCAGTTTCTTATAAGTTGTGAACATTTTAGTGTTCACCTAAATCAGCACGATGCAGTATAGATTATATTTGCGCTTTTTAAATAAAACGACTACTGTATGAAAGTTGATACGCCCTTTTCCGACATGAGCTCCGCAGCTATTCATGCCGGTGGTAATATAAATGCGGAACATGCACACCTGGCGCCAATTTATGCTACTTCTACCTTTACGTTTGATAGCGCAGAACAGGGCATGAACCGCTTTGCCGGTAATGAGAAAGGATTTATATATTCCCGCTTTGGTAATCCTACCACCTCATTGGCCGCAGAAATCATTGCATCGCTGGAAGCTTTCCAACTAACCGGTGATGATGGAAATCCCTTGCAACTAAAAGCTATATTACATGCCAGCGGACAAGCAGCCATGGCCACCATGTTTTTATCCAATCTTTCTGCCGGAGACAGTGTTCTTTCGCATTATTCCTTATACGGTGGTACCCACGAATTTTTGTACGATATACTTCCCGGGTATGGTATTCGCAGCCTGATAACAGACCTGCGGGATATCAATCAACTGGAAACAATCATCAAACAAAATCCTTCCTTAAAACTGATACATATAGAAACTCCGGCTAATCCTACCATGTTGTGTATCGACCTGCAAGCAGTCACCAGTATTGCGAAACAGCATGGACTGCTGGTTACAGTGGATAACACTTTTGCTACGCCTTATTTGCAGCAGCCATTCAAATATGGGGTCGACTTTGTTTTTCATTCTACTACCAAATTTCTAAACGGTCATGGTACGGCCATTGGCGGTGTATTGATTGGTAAGGATATTGATTTTATGACTACCACTGCGCAAAAATTCTATAAGCTATTAGGTGGTAACAGCAGCCCGTTTGATGCTTTTTTACTGATGCAGGGAATAAAGACACTCGCCTTGCGTATGGAGCAGCATTGCAGCAATGCCGGTATGGTGGCTGATTATCTATCAAAACATCCGGCTATTTCAAAAGTAAATTATAACGGTTTGCCGGAGCATGCGGATTATCTTATTTCGCAGAAACAAATGCGCCATGCCGGAGCGGTACTAAGTTTTGAATTGGGTAAGGGCATGGATGCCGGAAAGGATTTTATCAACCGGCTCCGTATGTGTGTGCGGGCAGTTTCTGTTGGTACCGTTGATACGCTGCTATCTCATCCGGCCTCTATGTCACACTCCGGTATGAGCAGGGAAGACAGGCTGAAATCAGGAATCAGTGACGGGCTGATAAGAATGAGTGTAGGGTTGGAAGCCGCGGAAGATATATTGCAGGATTTAGAGCAGGCTTTACAGGTACTCTGATGCAGGAGCACCTGGAAATAGTGAAATGAATGTATGCTGGTTTCGCAGGCTTCGCAGGCGCAGGACTCCCGTCCTGTGCCCCATAGTTACTAATCTTCGCTTGTTAAAAACCATCCAGGATAAAAATATCA
>JANPIJ010000138.1:0-3708 GCA_031424955.1 Ferruginibacter sp.
CGGGCATGGTGTGGTAAACGATAAAAAAGAATTTTTCCTGGTGCCTTATGATGTAACCCAATTGTACGGCAACGACGAAGCATTGGGGCAAAAAGGGTTGAGTGCAGCCAGCCTGCAACAGTTTTCTAAAGATATCAAAGCACAAAAACAGTTATATATACTGGATGCCTGCCAATCAGCCGGGGCATTGGATAATATTGTGGCGTCACGTGGTGCAGCAGAAGAAAAAGCCATTGCTCAATTGGCCAGGTCAACGGGCACACATTGGTTGACCGCTTCCGGCAGTAACCAGTTTGCATCAGAGTTTTCTAAACTGGGGCATGGCGCTTTTACATACTGTTTACTGGAAGCGTTTAAGGGAATAACAGACAATGGCGATAAAAAAATCACAGTGAAAGAACTGGACGCATTTCTGCAAAATAAAGTGCCCGAAATAACCCGGCAATACCAGGGCGCTGCACAGTACCCGGCCAGTTATGGCTACGGCAATGATTTCCCGGTTATTCTTTTAAAATAAATGATTGTTGCTTCACCTGTTTAATATCAGGTGATGGTGGAGATAAAACATCAATAGATACTTTTATATATTACATACTTGCCAACTGAATCATTGGTTGAAAATTGAAAACACAATATGAAAAAAATAATCTACGGCGTTGCAGTTGTTTTTATCAGCCTAACCAGTTTTGCGCAGGAAGCTGACCTGTTTCGGAAAGATGGGCATAAAACCAAACTGAAAACGATTTCCATTTCGCCGGATAATAAATATTTTATTTCGGTAGAGAATGATACCCTTGCCATTCTTTGGGATATTGCCACTGGCCAACAGCTTAGAACGTTTAAAAATGTAGAAGCCGCCAGGTTTAAAAACAACAGCACTATTTACCTGGCCATGAACGATAAAACTTTTAAAGAAATAGACCTTGATGGCCAAACTACAAAAACATATGCTTCAAGAGGAGCAAGGTATAAATTTATCAACAGGGCTGTTTATGAAAGAACCCCCAGGATGTTTTATCCCGAAAAAGGGCTTTATATTTTTGGCGATGATGTTTTTGATTTTGAAAAAGGATATATAAAGCGTTTGCCCCTTCCGGCAACCGGCTACAACAATGGCCGTGATTATTCGCAGGTAACAAACCTGATGGCAGAGGCAGATAAAAAGAGTGGTACAATTTCTTTCATTAATATAGAGACGGGGATGCTGGTGAGTACTGTGCAAACAGATAATTCAAAAGAAGAAGACATGACGCTTCGTTTTTCGCCCAATGGAGAAAAGCTGCTGCTGGCAAAACGCTCCGCATTTTTGCTGATAGATGTGCCTGCCGCCAAAATACAACGGACAATAAAAAACAGCAAGGAAGATGGAGAGTTTGGTGCCTTTTCGCCGGATGGCGAAATGCTGGCACTGGTTGATAAGGACTATACAAAACAAATTGGTCAGATAACGATGCTGGATTTAAAATCGGGTGCTTTACTTTTTAAGCGCACATTTAAGGATCTGTCATCTTTTGCAAATATGCAGTTTGCACCCGATGGAAAAAATATAGGATTGTGGTTCAGTGGATATATGAATAGCAAAGAAACTATGGTTCTGTTAGATGCAAGGAAAGGAACGGGCAGCTGGCAGTATAATTGGCCAGAGGATTTTCCTCCTACTTCTTACGGAAGCAATATAGTGTTCTCTCCAGACGGGCAAAAAATTGTATTTGGCAATAGTAAAAAACTCAGGCTTGTTGGCACCAGTTCTGGCCTGGCCGAAAAAACATTTGCAGAAATTTCGCAGGGCGCTGTAAGCGGCCTGCACTTTATAGATAATAACAGCCGTATGGTAAGCTCTACCAGGGAGCATATTTTTATATGGAACCTGCAAACCGGCGAAATGGAAAGATCCCTTTTTATAAAAGAAAAAAGTGCTGAAGACCGTGTTGGTAAATACGCACCATCAATTGATGGGAAAAAAATTTTTGTGTTAAGAGAAGATAATTTAATAGAAATTGATAGTGCAGGAAAAACAACTTTTCAATTTACAGGAGCTAAAAAACTGGAATACCGCAATAATGTATCAGTTTCCTATGATGGACAATACGTGATGAACCAGGGAACTCCGCTAACAGGGTTCTGTACCTCAAAAGAAAAGGCTTATACCGTAGAAGTTTTTGATGCCAAAACACACAAACTTGTTTATACCAATAATTGCGTTGATGGTTTTGTCACATTTGCTAAAACACAAAATATGTTGCTTATAAAGGAGTGGTCAAATGTAGAGCTGCTTAAGTTTTATGAGCTGCCATCTGGCAAATTATTGTACCAAATAAAAGTGCCAAAAACCACAACAGAATATCAAAAACCCATCTTTTCGCAAAACGACCGGTATCTTACCATGTCATCATCAGAAAAGGTTGCAGGAAATACGGTGGAAATATTAATAGATCTTAAAACTAAATCCGTCAAAACATTCCAGGTAACTTATGCCGCTGCCATTGATAAAAGAAATGATAAAGATGCCATGATTACGCCCAGAGGATTTGCCTACGGCGAAAAATATATTGTTTATGAAGGATGGCGAACCGACAATGTATTGTTTTATGATATAGAGCTGGAAAAATTTGATGAACAACTGACGTTTAATAATCCGGCTGGTGTTACCGGGTTTTCTGCATTTAATATTTCACCCAACGGCAAATTCCTTTTGCTTGGCACTTACGATGGAAGTATGTTGCTTTGGGATATTGAGCATAAAAAATTACAGGGAACAATGTACCCGGATGCTTCCAAAAAAAACTGGGCGGTAATTGCTCCCCAGGGTCAGTTTGATGGAAATGCAGGTGCTCAAAACGATATGTTTCATGTTTCCGGTAACACGGTTGTGCCCCTGAATTCAATGTTTGAAAAGTTTTGGACCCCCCGCTTATTACCCCGTATTTTGGAAGGGGAACAATTTGGCCCTTCCACCGTGGATGTGAAAAAACTAAAGAAGGCACCTACGGTAAAAATTCAATTCAAAGAAAACACCCGCAACCTGGAGGTAGATGATGATGTTGTTATCCAAACCATCGAAACAAAGTTTGGCAATGCATTCATAGCCATCACAGCCGAATGCCCCCTTGATGCGGTTACTGAAATACGATTGTACCAAAATGGCAAAATGGTAGCAACCACCCGCAACCTTACTGTGGAAGACGAAAAACAGGGTGATAAAAAACTGGCAAAAACCTTCCAGGTAAATTTGTTAGAAGGAACAAATCGTTTCCGTGCCATTGCCTTCAATACCGAAAGAACAGAAAGTCGCCCCATAGAATTAAATGTATTATTTAAACCGGAACGAACCGGCCCGGCGGTTAATTCTGTTGAAGGAATACAGTTGCACGTGCTGGTGATCGGTATCAATGTTTATAAAAATCCGAAGTATAACCTGAACTATGCGGAGGCAGATGCGCTTGCTTTTAAGCTGGCCATTGAAAATGGATCAAAGGGTATTTTTAGTAAGGTGAATACCTATTACATCAAAGATGACAAGGCAAGCAGGTCCGGTATTGTTGCCGAATTGGAGAAGGTAAAAGCCAACGCCAAACCGGAAGATGTTTTTATATTTTATTATGCCGGGCATGGTGTGGTAAACGATAAAAAAGAATTTTTCCTGGTGCCTTATGATGTAACCCAATTGTACGGCAACGACGAAGCATTGGGGCAAAAAGGGTTGAGTGC
>JANPIJ010000139.1:0-57375 GCA_031424955.1 Ferruginibacter sp.
AGAAACCATCAATGGTAAAAGTCCGGATGAAGTAAGAGACAGGGTTCCATTTGATTATTTAACCCCATTATTTCCCTTTGAAAAATTAAATCTTACTACTTCTTCCAGCAATTACAGCACAAGAATCATGGATCTTTTTACGCCGATTGGTAAGGGCCAGCGTGGATTGATTGTTGCCCAGCCAAAAACGGGTAAAACCATGTTGCTGAAAGAATTGGCCAATGCGATTGCAGAGAATCATCCGGAGTGTTACCTGATGATTGTACTAGTAGATGAAAGGCCGGAAGAGGTTACCGATATGGAGCGCAGTGTAAAGGCAGAGGTAATTGCTTCTACTTTTGATGAGCCTGCAGAAAAACATGTAAAAGTGTCTACAATCGCTTTACAAAAAGCAAAACGTTTGGTTGAATGTGGCCACGATGTAGTGATTTTATTAGATAGTATTACCCGTTTGGCGAGAGCGCACAATACTGTAGCTCCATCGAGTGGTAAAGTTTTGAGTGGTGGTGTGGAAGCGAATGCCATGCAAAAACCAAAACAGTTTTTTGGTGCAGCACGTAAAATAGAATTTGGCGGATCATTAACCATTATAGCAACAGCTTTAGTGGATACGGGAAGTAAAATGGATGAGGTGATCTTTGAAGAGTTTAAAGGTACCGGGAACATGGAACTTCAGTTAGACAGAAGATTATCGAACCGCCGTATTTATCCTGCCATTGATATCGTTGCATCTTCAACCCGCAGGGATGATTTGTTATTAGACAAAGAAACTTTCCAGCGTATGTGGGTATTGCGTAAACACATGGCCGATATGAATCCTGAAGAAGCACTGAATACTTTGTTGAAGAATATGAAGGGAACAAAGGATAATGCGGAGTTCCTTACTTCAATGAATGGATAATAAAATGATTTGATTCATTGATTGAAAAATATGTAAAGCTGCCGGTTTATCCGGCAGCTTTTTCTTTTTGTAACTTAGCAGATTAAATATCGTAAGGGAGTAAAGTATTTAGATTACCAGTTAAGGGCGCTATCAAAATTTGGATCTTTTATTTATACAATCATTGGTTTTTATTCCTGCATTCGTGGTTATAACAGGATAACCGGCTAAAATAAAATTGGAGGAATCATAGCATTGGCAGTACAAAAAATTACCATAGAACAATTCTTACAACTGGCTCAGCATTTACCCGTACTGGACGTACGCAGCCCTGGAGAATTCTTGCATGCACATATACCAGGCGCATATAGCTTGCCACTATTTACAGATGAAGAAAGAAAGGTAGTCGGCACTGCTTACAAACAACAAAGCAGGAAAACAGCCATCAAAATTGGCCTGGATTATTTTGGGGTGAAGATGAAAAAAATGGTGGAAGAAGTGGAGGCCCTGGTTGCTGATCTGAAATTGTCGCCGGTAAATATCGAACCGGAAAGTAAGGATGGGGTGCTTGTGCATTGCTGGCGTGGAGGAATGCGAAGTGCAGGCGTAGCCTGGCTATTGGACTTATACGGGTTTAAAGTGTATACCCTTGCAGGCGGATATAAAATGTACCGGCAATGGGCCAGGAGACAATTTGAAATTAAATATAATTTCATCATTTTAGGCGGTTACACCGGCTCGGGAAAAACATTGGTTATCCAGGAATTAAAACAGCTTGGAAAACATATTGTTGATTTGGAAGGACTGGCGAATCACAAAGGATCAGCCTTTGGCGCATTGGGAGAGAGCCCGCAACCTTCGCAGGAAATGTTTGAGAACTTACTGGCAAAGGAGTTGTTTGCAATTACCCAAAAAATAGTATCGGATGAAGCAGAAGCACTATCTGTGGGTAATCATACAAATACAATTTACCTTGAAGACGAGAGCCAAAGGATCGGGTTACTAAACATACCAACTGATTTATGGAATACCATGCGCAACAGTACCATAATCTTTATTGAAATCCCTTTTGAAGAACGGCTTAATTATCTTACAAAGGAATATGGAAAATTTGATAAAGAGAAATTGGTAAATGCGATTATCAGGATTCAAAAAAGATTGGGTGGCCTCGAAACAAAAACAGCCATCAATTATTTATTGGAAAACAATCACCTGGAATGTTTCCGTGTTTTGCTGAAGTATTACGATAAATGCTATAGCAAAGGCTTATCAAACAGGGAAAACCTTCCGGCATTATTAAATAAAATTGCCTGCGCAAGCGTTGATGTAAAAACTATCACCAATACACTCATCCATGAAAAAGCGCCTGTTCAATAGCATCATATTCATATCGTTTTTATTGCCTGCTTCACTTTTTGCACAGGATGCTTCATCAGCAGAGCAGGATATCACGGGCTTATGGAAGGGGGCATTGTATAATGATACCACCAAAAAGTTTCTGCCTTATGAAATTGCCATTAGTGAAGAAAAAGGAAAGCTGACCGGTTATTCGTACACACTATTTGACATAGATGGCAAAAAGGAATTAGGTGTAAAACGAATAAAAATTAAAAGAAATAATAGCCAGCTTATCATTGAAGATGCTGAGTTAATCTTAAATGATTACAGTGAACCTCCTCCCAGGAAAGTAAGGCAGCAGAGCATTGTAAATATCCTGGTAAATGACACTTCAATGCAGTTAACCGGCAAATGGAGTACAAACCAAACAAAGGAGTACAGGCCACTCACCGGTACCATCCAGGTACAAAGGGCCATCAATTTCAGGCCATTGGTGCTTTTTAAAAAATTGGAAGAATTAAAACTGGATAATGAACTTTCCTTTGTAAAAAAATCTTTGAAACCTTCTCCGGATATTGCCAGGAATGAAAAGCTTGCTGATGCAATAATTGCAACACCGCCCGTTGATAACAGGCAGGTTTTCATTGAAAAGCCAAAAGAAACGATTGCTTTGGAGCCAGGGAAAAAAGCTGAAGTAGTAGTGGCTAACAAAACAGCGACTAAGGAAATTACACCTTCTGAAGACCCCGTTGCAATAGCTGGTTCGGTTACATCAAAGGAAATTGTCTTACCTGCGCCTGAGAAAAAAGTAGTTGCAGGGAGCATTCGCAATGAGCCTGCTAAAAGGGAGATTGGGGTGACGGATCAGGCGATTGCAAAAGTTACAACCATTAATAAAGAAAACTTAAATAATTTACCTGTAACAAATAAGAAATTACCAGACCCCGTATTGAAAGATTCAATTTCAATGCAGGCTAAGCCAAACACAGACCTTGTCAAAAAGGTTGAGGATAAATCAAAACCCATTAGTGCACCGGTAGCTGATAAAAAGAAAGAAGTGATTGTTGCAGTCATTGATACCAAAAAGGAAAATATAAAATCACTTCCGGATAATTCAATATCAAATACACCTGTTCCCATAAATAAAATAACAACACCGGTTGCTGCTGTACAGGCAACGGCTAAAAAAGAAAATAAACCTGCAGTTACCGCTGTTCCACCGTCAGTTTCAAATGAAAAACCAAAGGCCGTGTCAGCACCGGTAATAAATAAGCCGGCACCTGCAACTGCGATGGTAACTACAGTTAAAACAGAGAGCAAAGCGCCGGTAGCGCAGCCGGAAATAAAGAAGGAAGTTTCGCAGGCAATAGCAGCGCCGCGGGTAACCGCCGCCGCTGCAAATGTTGCTGAAAGAAAAATGAACAATACCCAGTCTGTATTTTTTGAATCGGATAGCCTTGTACTTACATTATATGATAACGGGGAGGTGGATGGCGATACCGTAAGTGTATTGATGAATGGGGAAATCATTTTTGCCAAGGAGGGGCTTTCAACAAAGGCAAATAGTAAAACAATTTACGCCGGCAAAGGTATGCAGGATTCCCTTTCGCTGGTGATGTATGCGGAAAACCTGGGTAGTATACCACCTAATACCGGCCTGTTGATCATCATGGACGGGGAGAAAAGATATGAAGTAAGATTTAGTGCAGATTTAAAAACAAACGCTGCTATTTTATTAAGACGAAAAAAAGATAATTAACCTTATGGACTTCACGAAACTGGCTGAAATAAAATTGACACAATATTCTCACGGCGCAGGATGCGGCTGTAAAATAGCACCTAAAATTCTGGACGAAATTTTAACCAGTAATATTGCCACACCTGATAATGATAAACTCATTGTGGGTAATCATAGTAAAGATGATGCAGCGGTTTATGACCTGGGAAACGGAACAGCATTGATATCGACTACCGATTTTTTTATGCCTATTGTAGATGACCCGTTTGAATTTGGAAGGATCGCCTCCGCCAATGCAATCAGTGATGTGTATGCCATGGGTGGCAAACCTATTTTAGCCATTGCCATCCTTGGATGGCCCATCAATATATTACCTCCTGCTATTGCTCAGAAAGTAATTGAGGGGAGCAGGAGTATTTGTATGGAGGCTGGCATACCACTAGCTGGGGGACACAGCATAGATTCACCGGAACCTATATTTGGCCTCGCAGTGAACGGACTGGTACCCATTGAAAATATAAAACAGAATAACCTTGCCAAAGAAGGGGACCTATTGTTTTTAACCAAACCATTGGGAGTAGGCATTTTAACAACTGCAGAAAAAAAAGGCATATTACGGGAAGAACATACAGGAGTAGCGGCTAAGCAAATGATGCAGTTAAATAAAATTGGGGAAGCTTTGGGAAAGGTAAAAGGTGTGAGTGCGATGACGGATGTTACCGGATTTGGATTACTCGGCCACCTGGTAGAAATGGCTGAAGGCAGTAGCCTGAGTGCTGTTGTGGATTTTGCAAAAGTGCCTGTTATAATTGAGGATATAAAAAATTATGTTGACCAAAAATCTGTACCCGGCGGAACCAACCGCAATTGGGATAGCTATGGCAGCAAGATTGGCGACGTTACCGATTTTCAAAAAGCCATCCTCGCTGATCCGCAAACGAGTGGTGGTTTATTGATAGCAGTAAACCCAGGCTCTGCAGACCAGGTAATAAATATTTTACTGCAAAATGAATTGGATAAATTTATTGTGCCTGTTGGCTATTTAACGGCAGCGCAGGAAATAATCGTAAGCGTAAAAATTTGATGTCTGTATCTGCGATACCCATACCGGGAATCACCTAAAAATACGGTACAAGGATTATTGTAAGGCATCGATTTTAGCAGAAAGCTTCCAGTCTTTCTCAGTAACAATATCACCGGCATCATGTGTGTTCAACCATATTTCTACTTTGTTGTATACGTTTGTCCATAATGGATGATGATCCATTTTTTCCGCTGCCAGTGCTACCCTTGTCATAAATCCAAAGGCTTCTGAAAAATTTTTGAACTCAAATTTTTTATACAGTGTATTGTTTTTTTCTTCCCACATAGCTTTAAGTTTTTATACCTTCTTTTACTCCCCTTCAGGGGTTGGGGGCTAAAAAATAAGGTGTTGTTTATTCTTTATTTTTTCGTTTGTCATTTCATTTACCAATTGCACGCCTGGTAATGATTTTATAGATTGCATCAGCGCACGTAATTCTTCAGCAGATACATATTCACCCTTTATCAGCCAAACAAAATCAAGGTGCTTAAACTCCGGTAACAGGTACTCACCATCAAACTGGTTATTGTACAAATAATGTATTACTGATGTGGAAGGTACCGCATATTCATAGATAGAAAAAAAATACTTCCGTTCTTTTTTGGTTAGCTGTATTTCAAAATCATGATTGATCCTGAAATCAAAACCAAGCACCTGGTTTAGTTGCCAGCTAAACTGGTAATCTTTGATAGGTGCTACAATGCCCAGCAGGATAGCATCTTCAAAAAATTCCTGTGCAATGGATTCGTTGTCTATTTTGAGTTTCATGACCCTGTCCCCTGAAGGGAATTAGATGGTTACAATTAGTTGATGTTGATTTTTTTGAAGATCAGTTTTCTCCAGGCGATGGGGCTAAAATACCAGGTCCAATATTAATTCCTCATTGCCTCTCTTCACTTTTACTTTGGTGGCATCTCCCTTGTTGAACTTACCCAAGGTTTCCATATAACCTTGTATATCCGAAAATTTATAATCTCCCAACCCAATGATGATGTCACCTGCCAGGATACCCGCCTTTTGCGCAGCCCTTCCTTCACTTACTCCATCAGCCCTTACCCCGGTACCACTGAAAGTATAATCGGGCATTATTCCCAGTGATACTTTAAAGCTGCTTTTTGCGCTCATTTGAGTTTCCCTGGTTTTTGTAAAAGTAAGTTTCCCTGTTTTGTTTACTTTTTCAACCAGTAAAGAAATAAATTTAATCACCTGCAACTCACCTGTAAAATTAATCTTAGCTGCATCATCCGTTGGTTTGTGATAATCCGAATGTGTTCCGGTAAAGAAAAACAATACCGGAATTTCTTTCCTGTAAAATGAACTGTGATCGCTTGGCCCGGTGCCGCTGCTGTCAAAACTAAGATTAAAGTATTTATCCTTTTTTGATAATACACTACCCCATGTTGGAGATGTACCATAGCCCCCGATGCTCAATCCTCTTGTACTGTCTTTAAGCCTGCCAATCATGTCCATATTGATCATATAATTAACTTTAGTAAGATCAATGGTTGGATGCTCAGTGAAATATTTGGAGCCAAATAGTCCAAGCTCCTCCCCGGAAAAAGCCATTACCAGGTAATTATTATTTTTTAAATTAGGAGCCTTCAACAACTTTCCCAATTCAATCATTGCGGCCGTTCCGCTTGCATTATCATCCGCCCCGTTGTGTATTTCCGGTGTATGGCCGGTATACAGGGAATTACGATCTTCTCCATATCCCAAATGATCATAATGAGCACCAATGATGATAGTGTTGGGGGCGCTGTTATCAATAAAACCAATTACGTTGTGCCCGTATCTCTTTTTGTCTGAAATGATAATTTTTAGTTTGATATCAAGCGTGGCAGTTTCCTCTTTCAGGTATTTTTCTTTTGCAGCTTTTGTGATATACAAAACAGGAATGGAAAGCTGGGCTGACTTATCTTTTGCTTCAAACTTTAAATCGTCATTTGTAGCGGAGGTATTAAAAATGAAAAATGCATTGGCTCCTTTTTTAGCCGCATCGGTTGCTTTCGTTTTAATACCATCGGTTAAATCAAAGTGTGGATTATTTTTATTAGCTTCTATTAATTCCCTGATATCATAGAACCATGGATTTGAATTTTCCTGTAATGCAATAGAGGCCGTGGCTTCCAGCGTGGTATTTGGGCAAAAAGTAAAGGGGAAATACTCCTGGTTAAGTTGCAGGTCGTTGCCATTGATTATTAAGTGAGATAAGTTATTTACTTCTTTTCCCTCATTTATCTCAAATGCCTGCAGGTAGGTTTCATTTTCGCCCCTTGCTGCAAAGCCTGCTTTTTTAAATTCGGTACTAATATACTCATAGGCTAATTTTTCACCAGCAGTACCGGTTCTTCTGCCTTCTAACCGGTCATCGGCTAAATAGTTAATATGCATCTCCAAATTGGAGAGTATCAGTTTATCTGCCTTTTTTAATTTTTGGGCATTTGTAAATTGAAATGAAAAAAGTAATATCCAAAAAGTATGTTTCATAAAGTTCATTTATTCGGGCCGTAAAGGTAGTTCAGCCTAATACTACTATTGTAAACTAAATGTAAAATTTATTTTGCCTGGTACCGTATTGATGAATGGAAATATATTTCTCGTAGTTTATGGTCAATCTTTAAATAACTATACTTAATAGATCGATATTCATTTTGTTACCCAACACCTTATTTGGCTTGTTTCTTATTTCGTAACCATAAACCATTGTTTGGGGTTATTTTTGTAGCTCTCTGCCAGGTTGTATCGATATTGAAGTTGGCTTACTACATTTTATTTTGACGAAAAACATAAACATAGCATTAGTGGGCAACCCCAACAGCGGGAAAAGTTCACTGTTCAATGCTTTAACAGGCTTAAATCAAAAGGTTGGGAATTTCCCCGGTGTAACGGTTGATAAAAAAACGGGACAATGCGGTATTGGTGAGAAACTAACGGCTACCATTATAGATCTACCCGGAACCTACAGTCTTTATCCAAAACGGGCAGACGAGTGGGTGGCTTATAAAGTACTGCTCCAGCACGATGATGACATAAAGCCAGACATGGTGTTGCTGGTGGCAGATGCCAGTAACCTGAAAAGAAATTTATTGTTCTGCTCCCAGATCATTGACCTGAAAATACCTGTGGTAGTGGCTTTATCAATGCTTGACCTCGCAAAACAAAAGGGTACCGAGATTGATATGAGCGGGTTGGAAAGAGAACTGGGGGTACCGGTGGTAATGATCAATCCAAGGAAAAACAAAGGTATCCCGCAACTGAAAAAAATTATTGAGCAAACCTTTTTAACCAACTTCACAGCTCCGAGAGAATTTATCAACAGCCAGGTACTGGCTGAAAAACCAATAGAAGCAGTCAGGAAACTACTCCCTGACATTAGCGATTATTCAGCGCTGCATTACCTTATCAACCATGAGCATTTTAAATTAACGCCTGCTTTACAGGATAGCATAGAGGCAATTGAAGTAGAAAACAAATTCAATCCAACTAAAACTCAGGCAGAAGAAATTATGCAGCGGTATGGGCGTATTAAACATATCATGCACCAGACAGTGGTTGAGGCCGACCCGCTGCAGAAAACACTTTTTACTGAGAAACTTGATAATATATTACTGGATAGAAAATGGGGTTATTTGATTTTACTGGCGGTATTATTTTTATTATTTCAAAGTGTGTTCTGGATGGCGCAGTACCCTATGGATGCCATAGAGTGGAGTTTTGGAGCGTTGAGCGGATGGCTCAGCAGCATATTACCCGAGGTATGGTGGAGCGATCTGCTGATAAATGGAGTGGTGGCCGGGCTTAGCGGCATATTGATTTTTATACCGCAAATAATGATCTTGTTTGGATTAATTACTTTGTTGGAAGATACGGGCTATATGGCAAGAATCAGTTTTCTCACGGATAAGCTGATGCGGAAAGTGGGGTTGAATGGAAAAAGTGTAATGCCCATGATCAGCGGACTTGCCTGTGCAGTACCTGCCATTATGAGTGCCCGTAATATTGAGAACCGGAAAGAGCGTTTACTTACCATCATGGTTACCCCATTAATGAGTTGCAGCGCCCGGTTGCCGGTATATACTATTTTAATTGCACTGGTGATACCTTCCAAACTGTATTTTGGATTCTTAAGCATACAGGGTTTGGTGATGATGGGACTTTATTTATTGGGTACGGTAATGGCGCTTATTGTATCCTTTGTGATGAGGTGGTTTATTGACATTAAGGAAAGGAGTTTTTTTATTTTGGAACTGCCGGTATACCGGGCTCCAAGATGGAAAAACGCTTTAACCACGATGATTGAAAAGGCGAAAATATTTGTATTCCAGGCCGGTAAAATAATAATGGTGATTAGCCTGTTGCTTTGGGTGTTAAGCTCTTACGGGCCAAAAGCAAAAATGGCTGCTGTAACAAGTAAATTTGAACAACTCATTAAAAATAATCCTGGTCAGCAGGATCAGTTAAATAAGCAACGTAAAACAGCATTATTGCAAAACTCTTTTGCAGGTACTTTAGGAAAAGCCATAGAACCTGTAATACGGCCATTGGGCTACGATTGGAAAATTGGTATTGCATTGATCACTTCATTTGCGGCAAGAGAAGTTTTTGTGGGCACAATGGCTACCTTATATAGCGTGGGCGAGGATGCAGATGATAACAACAGTACCTTGCGTGAAAAAATGGGGGCTGCAGTAAGGGCCGATGGAAGTAAAGTATATGACCTGGCAACGGGTATGTCGTTGTTGGTTTTTTATGTGCTGGCCATGCAATGTATGAGTACACTTGCGGTGGTAAAAAGAGAAACAAGAAGCTGGAAATGGCCTGCAATTCAACTGGTTTATATGACAGCGCTTGCATACACGATGAGCTGGCTGGTATACGAAATCCTCAGCTAAGTGATAATTTCAGCTTTAGGCAATCGGGGTACGCAGAGGGAATTGAAATTACTGTCACTAAACGGGCCTAAAAAGATTGATCCATTATTTCTCAGATTCCGATATTACCGGATGATTTTAATATACTACCAATCTACTTCATTGCTTATCCTGTTCTTTACCTGCGGATAAATATTCCGGTACAATTCATTGAGGATGTCTTCCCTGCGTGGAGTATTGAATCTGCCGTTGTTGATCAGCGCAAGATCATTTTGACTTAGCGCTCTTCTATCGCCGGTATAAGTTGCTATTTCCTGTTGCCAATTGTAGGTATCGCTATAGTTATTAAAAGCAATATTTCTCCTGGTGGCAACTTCCACAATGTTCACATCCATTTGGGCTCTTGCATTAAAATATTGCCTTTGAATGTTTAACGTAGCATTCACCGTTTGATAAACAGGCTTACCGGATGTATCACTTCCAACTTTAATTTGCCTGCTTACATTTCGGCTGTAATTATTTACTAACGGCCGGGGAATATCCATGTTGCGTAAGGTCAGGTCCACTACCCAATCAGGTTGCACATTATCACGTCTTGCTTCCCACTCCGTATAAAAACGGGCGGGGTATCGGGTGGCATATTTACCACCTAAATCCCTCACCAGGTTTTGTTGAAAATATTCATTGCTGTAATTGTATCCCATATTTCCCCAACCGGTATTAAAGAAAAATGAATTGTCAGTAATTGGATTAATCATCACATTTACAATGCTGCTGTTATAAGCGTCTTCCATTTTTTCCTTGCTGTCTTTGTAATTGCTAACCCAGTTCCCTGATTTTTTAAAGGCATTGTAAGCTTTCCTTGCATCATCCCTGCTGTCGTTTTCAAGGTATCTTTCCCCCAGTTGGTAATAATCTGCTGCGGCTGACTGTTTAATTGCATTGATCTCCTGCTGATAACTTTTAGGGGTAACCAATCGCCTGGCAGCATCAGAGTTATCAATGGCGTTATACATATTCTGAAGGATATCATATTCGTTATTCAGCTTATCCCACTTACCGATATCACTATAACTGTTGTAAGTGTTGATCTTTTTCAGGTGACGTTGGCTTACGTCCTGGTAAACCTGGGCTAACGCTTTGGTGGCATCTTCATCATTGCTGCGCTTATTTAACTTCTTAACGATATCAAAAAAAGTTTTGTCTTCATCGCTTTTTAATAAATAGTCTTTGCTGGATTTGCAGGACGCCAAAATAATAATTGCTGTAAGGAGGGATAAAATCTTTTTCATCTAACTTTTATTTATAAACCTTATCTCAAAGCAGGTACCAGAAAAATAAATATATGACAGGGTGACAAGCTTTTAACAAATTGATATTTATTTCAGGCTGGCCCTTTTCAGATTCATTATTTTAAACACACATTCTGCTGGCAAGTACTTTCTTAAAATTTAGACTTTCCACCTGGAGCAGCTTGCACACCCGGCTAGTCCTGAGTGAAATCTAGCCGTTATTTTATAATATAATCTCCACTCAACCATTTATTTTACCATTCATCTAAATACAAAACGATTTTTATTTTCGTTATTTGCGAGCAAATTCAATACAGGCAAAGGTTTTATTGAAAGCCTATTAATATTTACAACCAGCTACTAAAAAATAAATGGTATTATGTGTTGCATAGTACTGAAATGTTTATATCTTTGTGTCAGAAAGGAATGATACATGGGTGGGTAATAAGGAAATCCGGATTTTCTTTTACCTCCTGCCTCCTTCAAACCTTTTAAAAAAAGTATAGCCATGAATTTTAAAACATTGACGCCATGAACATTGATAACACAGCCAGCCAGATGCGGAAAGGAGTATTGGAGTTCTGTATTCTTTCGGTGATCAAGCAGGGAGAGGCCTATCCGTCAGACATTATTGATAAAATGCGGACAGCCAACCTGAATATCCTTGAAGGAACTTTGTATCCACTTCTAACCAGGTTAAAAAATGCAGAATTTCTCACCTATCGTTGGATTGAGAGCAACAGCGGCCCGCCCCGTAAATATTTTTCATTAACAGAAAAAGGTGGCGCTTTTTATAAAGAGCTGGAAGCAACCTGGAACGAATTGGCAAATGCTGTAAAAGCGCTTTCAGAAGCGGAACAGGAGCATACGGCAGAAAAAGAGCTCTCCGGCGAAACAGCAGAACAACCAATCAATAACAACACCGAGAATTTCGGAGATTCAAACTTCAACCACCCATTATAAAAAAAGTATAGCCATGATTTTTATTTGGGGACAACCAACTAGCGACACATTCTAACACATTTAGCCATGAAACAAGTAATAAATATCAACTTCCACGGACAAGTAGTACCGATAGAAGTTTCCGCTTTTGAATTACTTAAAAATTATACAGATAGTCTTTCCAGGTATTTTGCAAACGAAGAAGGTAAGGAAGAGATCATAAACGATATTGAAAGCCGTATTGGTGAACTTTTCCAGGAAAGGCTGAAGAAAGGCGCCACCTGTATAACCGACGATGACGTAAACGCCATCATTAAAAGTATGGGAAGGCCGGAAGAATTTGAAGAAGCAGATGATAACGGTCCTTCTTCCAGGCAAAACAGCGGGCCACAATCACAAGGCCCCGATCCCTTTCAGCCAAATGCCGGTAATACGGGTGCTGCCAAACGTTTATTCAGAAATGAGAATGACAAGGTAATTGGCGGTGTGTGCGGGGGCCTGGCAAACTACTTTGGTGTAGATCCAATGGTGATGAGAATAATTTTTGTAATCGTAGCCCTTGCTTTTGGTACAGGTTTACTGGCTTACCTGATATTATGGATAGCCGTTCCAAGCAGCGCATCAGCAGAAATTGGGGGAATGCGTAAAAAATTATTCAGGGATCCGGATGACAAATTAATAGCGGGTGTATGCAGCGGTATCGGCAACTATTTTGGTGTAAGTGCCTGGGTGCCAAGAATTTTATTCCTGTTACCGTTTCTGTCATTTGTATTTCGCTGGAGCAACTGGGGCTTTTGGGATTTTCCAAATTTTATCAACCTTTCCTTTAGTCCGGGTTCATTGATTGTATATATTATTTTATGGCTGGTGATACCTGAAGCAACCAATACTGCGGAAAGGCTTGAAATGAAAGGTGAAAAGGTTGACCTTAATTCCATCAAAAACTCCGTAATGGGTGAGATGAAAGGCGTACAGCAAAGGGCGGAGAAATTTGGACAGGAAGCCAAAACTTTTGCAGAGGAAAAGGGAAAAGTAATGGGGGCCGAAGTAAGAACAGCAGCAAAGCGCACCGGAAGGTCTTTGGGTGATATCATTGTATTGATCGTAAAAATATTCGCTTACTTTATAATTGGATGCGTAAGCTTTGGATTAGTAGTAGCTTTATTCGCTCTGGCTATTTTCTCAATAGGTATCTTTCCCTTAAAAGCCTATGTACTGGAAGACGGCTGGCAAAACTTCCTGGCATGGGGAACTTTATTATTCTTCATAGCGGTGCCTGTAATTGGTATCATTACCTGGATCATTCGCCGGCTTGCCAAAATGAAAAGCAACCGCAAAATTTTAAGGTTCACTTTCATCAGTCTCTGGATTGTTGGCTGGTTTTGCTTCATAACCCTCATAGCAACAGTGACAAGGGAATTTAAGAGCACCAATGATTTATACGAGCAGGAAATTTATCTTTCCAATCCATCAGTTAAAAAAATGGAATTAACAACAAACTCGCCAAGTACAAAGTATTACCGTAACCGCTGGTTTAAGTTAGAGCCATTTGAAGGGCTGGAAGATGATACCGCATTTGTAAAGAATGTAGAGGTGAAAATCCTAAAATCACCAAATGATAGCTTTAGGGTAACCATGCTAAAAATGGTGAATGGCCGCACTACAAGACAGGCAAATACCACGGCGAACTATATTAGTTACGGAGGACAGCAAAGAGATTCCCTGCTTGTACTGGATAAAGGGATTGCCATCACCAAACAAAATAAGTTTCGTAACCAACGGGTGATCGTTACAATATATGTACCGGTTGGCAAGCAGGTAAGGATCGATAGAAGCATTGGCTGGGGACACAATGTGCATTTTGGAGGCCCATGGAATGATGATGATTTTAATATTGACACCGATGAAGAAGAGAGAGGCTGGCAATCGAACGTGAACTATATCATGAAAGCGGATGGCCTGTATACAACAGATGGAGAACCTGCCGATAGAAATAAGTATGAAGAAAAGAATAAAGTGAAGATTGGTAGGGATGGAATTGAAATAGATGATAATGGTAACAGGATATCTATTGATAAAAACGGTGTAAGAATAGACGAATCATCAGATGGGTACCGGTATAATAACAGCCAGCCTTCCACTGCTTTGGATTCCATGAAACTGAAACTGGAAAAGGAACAGAAGCGTACGAAAGACTCCCTTGAAAGAGTAAAGGAAAATATTGAGAAGCAACTGGAGAAAATTGACGTCAACAAAAATGAGCCCGAAGCCATGAGCAATTATAAGTTACAATCCTACCTGATATTGGTAAATATCTGATTAAAATAGTTTCAATAGTTGAGTTGAAGTGAAACAAAAAGAGAAGTCCTGTCAGCAATGGCAGGACTTTGATTTTACCCCCGTCCCCTCCCGATAAAAGATCGGGACCTTGTTCCGGGGAGTTATTCAGATAGTTCACGGTTTATAAAGATACTTATGGGTCTGCAGTTCCACATGCGGATTATCGCAGCCGCTCATTTTAGCCCGGACCTGGCCTTTTCTAATTTCCGCCACCAATTTTTTTTATTTTACTTTTGCGCTGACTAATTTTTAATTCCATTCAATAATAAACTTTTAATGAAAAGCACCCCGTTTACAGCAAAACACATAGCTCTTGGGGCCAAAATGGCCGAATTTGCAGGATTTAATATGCCCATTAGTTACACCGGTATCAATGATGAGCACGCCACCGTTCGCAATAATGCAGGTGTGTTTGATGTAAGTCATATGGGGGAATTTATTTTAAAAGGGGAAAATGCCCTGGACCTTATTCAAAGAGTAACCACCAACGATGCATCTAAGTTATCCGCTGGAAAGGCGCAGTATAGTTGCCTTCCTAATACAGAAGGGGGAATTGTAGACGATTTGCTGGTGTATTGCCTCGAAGAAAACAAGTCGTATATGCTGGTGGTAAATGCAGGCAATATTGATAAAGACTGGAAATGGATCAGTCAATTCAACACCAAAGGGGTTGAATTGCATAATATTTCAGACAAAACCTGCCTGTTGGCAATACAGGGTCCCAACGCCACAACAATCCTCCAGTCTTTAACTGCCACCGACATCTTGAATTTAAAATATTATACTTTCATCAGGGCGAATTTTGCCGGGGTTGACAATGTAATCATAAGTGCTACCGGCTATACCGGTGCAGGTGGAGTGGAGATATATTTTGAGGATAAGGATGGAGCTGCTGATAAAATATGGGATGCGATTTTTGCCGCAGGTGCTGCCCGGGGAATTAAACCAATTGGCCTGGGAGCAAGGGATACTTTAAGGTTGGAGAAGGGATTTTGTTTATTTGGAAATGACATTGATGATACTACTTCGCCGCTGGAAGCAGGCCTTGGCTGGATCACCAAATTCACAAAGGAGTTTACCAATAGCCAATTCTTTGAAAAGCAAAAAGCAGCCGGCGTTACAAAAAAGCTGGTTGGTTTCGAAATGCAGGAAAAAGGGATTGCCCGGCATGATCATGTAATTAAAGATTTTGAAGGAAGTATTATAGGCAAGGTTACTTCAGGTACGCAATCGCCTTCATTGGGAAAAGCCATTGGAATGGGTTATGTAGATACCCCATTTTCGGCAATCGACTGCGAAATTTATATCAGCATTCGCAATTCGCTTTTAAAAGCAAAAGTGGTTAAAATGCCGTTTGTTTAATGGATAATTGTTTAGTTTATAATGGATAATATTGATCCTGCTATATCCTGGTTATTGAAATTATTATATGATTAAATTTTTTACAACTCATTGCAGAAAAGAACTTCCTGTTAGTAAAGCTGCACCAGGTTTAAACCATTATCAATTATCCATTAATTAATTTATCCATTGTCTTCTATACATCTCACCACAATAATTAACGCGCCGGTTGAAAGAGTTTTCGATTTAAGCCGTAGCATAAACCTGCATAAAATTTCAACAGCCAATACCAAAGAAGAAGCAGTGGCGGGAGTAATGACAGGGTTGATCAACCAAAATGAAACAGTAACCTGGCAGGCAAAGCACCTGTTTAAAATCAGGCGGTTTACATCTAAGATTACCGCCATGGAAAAGCCGGTGCACTTTACCGATGAAATGGTACAGGGTGATTTCAAAAGCTTTAAACATGAACATTATTTTAAGCAAATTGAAAATGGTACCATCATGATTGATATGGTTGAATTTGAAAGTCCGTATGGTGTAGCAGGTAGGTTGGTAAATAAGCTATTCCTTAAAAGCTATTTACAAAGGCTGCTTGTTACGAGGAATACTGTGATAAAGGATTATGCAGAAACACAAAAATGGAAAGCGATTTTGAATTGAATACACCAATTAAAAAAGTTGTTATTTGTAAATTCGTGAAATTCGCTTTAGAAATTCTTGTTATAAAATATTAAAATGAAAAGTAAAAAACCTGCTTTATATACTTCTTTATCTCCCGCATTACTTCATTTGTATGATGTAAGTAGCAGCATTGTAGTAATTATTGATGTATTAAGAGCTACTTCCACCATTGCTACGGTGTTATATAATGGCGCCAAAAATATTATCCCGGTAGATAGTGTTGCAGAGTGCATTCGCATTGGTAAACAAATTGAGGGTATTACAGCCGGTGAAAGGGATGGGCATGTAGCCGAAGGGCTAGTACATGGTAATTCTCCCTTTGAATATCCACGGGAATTCATCAGCGGTAAAACCCTGGTGCTTACTACCACCAATGGAACCAAATTATTGCACATGGCGTTGGAAAAAGGTGCCAAAGGAATCATTACGGGTTCATTTCCTAACCTGTCTGCTGTATGCGATTATCTGGTTAGCAGTAAAATGCCGGTAATATTAGGTTGTGCTGCCTGGAAAGACCGGGTAAATATTGAAGATACTTTGTTTGCGGGAGCCGTCATCAGCCGCATCAAAGACCACTTCGAAATCAATTGCGATTCATCGAAAATGGCGGAAACTTTATATAATGAAGCAAAGGATGATTTGTTTGAGTTTATGAAAAGTAAAGATGCTTCACATTATCACCGGTTAATGAATTTTGGGTTGGAAAAAGATATCCGGTACTGCCTTTCAGCCGATGGAGCCAATGTATTATGCCTGTATGAAGGGGGAAAGCTGATAACAATGAATGGGACATACTAAATTAACCGGCAGTTTATTTTCAGGCAATCCAATTCCAGGTAGTTAGCCGGTTATTCAATTCACTAAAACAAATGCGCCAGGTTCTAAATTCGCAACGTTGCATCCAAACTGGTACAAAGGGTTTAACGGCTTTTACATCTTCCCCCGAATGAGGATCGTTGATAAATTTTCATTGCTTTTAAAATCTCCTGATTAGATTGATTTAGACGCGGCTTTTCCTGAATTTTCCTTTAATTTTGCAAATTGCCCTTTTCTGAATGGGATAACCTGGATGAAAGGAGCTATTTATCACCAATCGTACATTTAAATCGTACTTTATTTTGGCTTTATCTCATTTAATCAAATACGTTTACAACACCGGCTCCGATGAAGTTATCCGAAGAGGAAAGAAAATACATGCCATTGGGTATGTAGAACTGGTAGAACATGATGAACTGTTGAATAACGTCGTTTTCAGAGTAAAGGATGACACATACAGTACGTATTACAGGGTAAATATTCAAAAATATACTGATCCCCAGGCGCTTTCCTTACGCTGTGGTTGCCCTTACAACCTGGGGGATATATGCCGTCATGAAGCTGCCGCACTTTTTCAGTTGCAGGAACTGATTGATAAAAATATGTTGGGGAATACCAACGCCGCTTACAATCAACGGCATACGGTTGCCAAGATGAAGTATATAGATTTGAAGACAATTCGCCTGCTCTCCTCGCCTGAAATGTACGAAGCTGCTGAAGCATTGCTGGAGAAAACGAAGGCTACCATCATGGTTGCGGCAAATGAAAGGGTGGAAGCTGAACTGGAAACAGACGAGCAGGTGTTCCCTGTTGTGATACAAAAAAATGACGAACGTAATTTTGATACCTCCTGCAAATGCGGGGAATCAGCGTATCCGCTGTGCGTGCATAAAACTGCCCTGTTCCTTCAATTGTTCAGGCAGTACGGACCTTATTATTTTGATACCATCCGAAACTGGGATAAGGAAAAAAATAAACTGTTGCAGATTTACGGGTATAACCTGGAGGATGACTTAACCGGTAAATTTGAATTTATTTACAAAGAAGGAAAGCCTTTTTTAAAAGTGCTGGACACTTCTATTAAAAGGGTAACGCAGGCTACACCGGCACCAAGACCGGCCTATATGCAGGATAGCCGTCCCCCCGAACTGGAAGAAGTAACCACCACAGACGCACCTACAAAAAAGCTGGGCTTTGTATTTAACTTTAATGCTGCTACCTATCCCTTTTTTGTGGTGGATGCCATACAGGGCGATACAGACGAAACCAATAGCAAATTGCTTGGTAAGGCTGAAAAATTGGATCTCTCCAAATATGTAAATACAGAACCATTTAGTGAAGATGACAAAATGTTGCTTCAGCAAATTAGAAAGCTACAGGCTTCTGAAGTAAATAAATACCTTAATCGCAATTCACCCTTTAGTGGCATTTGGGAAAATATCATTCAAATGGATGGTGATGAACTACCCGAAGAAACCAAGGTGCTGATTACAGAATATTTTCAACCCAAGCTTAAAAAAATATTTGAGGAGCAGGCTGCTAATCCATTTATTTATTACCTGGCCGAAAATAAAGCCTTCAAAACCGAAAACCTGGTGGAAGTTGCTTTAAGCGACAGTTTCATTGCCCCACAGTTTAAGATCATTGCGCAGGGAGATCATTTTGAACTCCAGTGCCGCTTCAATATCAATGGCGCCGCTCAGCCGGTTACAGATAATGAATGTACCAGCAGTATCCTTTTTCTGTATAACCATACTTTTTACCTGTGGCAAAAACCCGAAGATGTGCTGCAGGCAGAGAAATTTATTAAAAACGGTAATATCAAACTTACGAAGGAAAACTGGGCATCGCAAATGCAGAAGCTTATCATGCCGCTCACCAAAGACTACCAGGTAGAGTTTGACAAATCGCTGATAAAGGAAATAAAAAGTGGAGAGCCGGAGGTGAAACTGATGCTGCAGGAAAAAGGGGATTACCTGGTATTTCAACCCATTTTTACTTACAAAGGATTTGAGACCAAGGCATCCGACAAGGATACCATTACCATTCCGGATGGAGATAAAATATTAATTGTACACAGGAATAAGGAAGCCGAAATGCGCTTCCTGGATAAACTGAGTTCATTACACTCGCAGTTTATTCGTCCGCAGGAGGGCAATAGTTTGATATTAAAAGGGCCGGATGTATTAAAGAATAACTGGTTCTTCCTCTTTGTTGATTCAATGAAAGAATCCAAAGTGCCGGTATTTGGTTTTGAGGCATTGCGCAATTTTCGTTTTAATACAGCCCGGCCGTCTACCCATATTCATGTAAGCAGCGGGTTGGATTGGTTTGATGCAAAAGTGGAAATAGATTTTGAAGGCCAGCGGGTTGGTATCAATGATATTAAAAAGGCATTGGCTTCCAAACAGTCTTTTGTACAATTGGGTGATGGAACTTTGGGGATTCTTCCGGACGAGTGGCTGAAAAGGTATTCGTTGTTGTTTAAAGTAGGCGATGGTAAGAATGATAAGCTACGCCTGTCAAAATACCACATGAGTGTGATTGACGAGTTGTATGAAAACCGGGATGCAACGGAATTAAGTTTTGCCCTGGACGAAAAGTTTCAACGCCTCAGGGAGTTTAAGAATATACCGGAGATTGTTCCCCCGGCAAGCTTATTGCCAATCTTAAGGCCATATCAGACTGCTGGTTACCAATGGTTAAATTATTTGAATGATGTAGGTTGGGGAGGCATCCTGGCGGATGATATGGGTTTGGGTAAAACGGTTCAGGCGCTTACCATGCTACAGCATTATAAAACCCAGGAAGGAAAACTAACAGCCATTGTTGTTTGTCCTACTACATTGATTTACAACTGGGAAAATGAGATAAAGAAATTCACCCCCGAGCTGACCTATAGGATACACCATGGCAGTATGCGTACGAGAGATATAGTGGAGTTACAAAGTGCCAATATCATTATTACTACGTATGGCACTTTGCGCAGTGATATACAGGTGCTGTTGAAAATTCTGTTTGACTATGTGGTGCTGGATGAAAGCCAGGCGATTAAGAATCCTGCTTCAAAAGTTACCAGGGCGGCTTGTTTGCTCACCGCACGAAACCGTTTGTGTATGAGTGGTACCCCACTACAAAACAACACATTTGATATTTTCGCTCAAATGAATTTCCTTAATCCCGGTTTGCTGGGGAGCATGGATTTTTTCCGCAACGAATTTGCTACACCCATCGACAAGTTTGGGGAGCAGGAGCAAAAGGATCACCTCCGGAAATTATTGTATCCATTTATTCTGCGCCGAACCAAAGAGCAGGTAGCCAAGGATCTGCCTGAAAAAACAGAAACGATTTTGTTTTGCGAAATGGAAACCGAGCAACGTAAAATTTATGATGCTTACCGGAATAGTTATCGTGATAAAATTATGGGAGTAATTGATGAGCACGGTATTGATAAATCGCAATTGACCATTTTACAGGGCTTGATGAAATTGCGACAAATATGCGATAGCCCGGCTATTTTAAACGAAGAAGATAAATATCCCAATCATTCAATAAAACTGGATGAACTGACAAGGGAAATCGAGGAAAATATCGGGGAACACAAGGCGCTCATATTCTCCCAGTTCCTGGGGATGCTGGCACTGATAAAGGATAAATTGAGAGAAGAAGGCGTACCATTCGAATATTTTGATGGTAGCACCAGCATCAATGACCGCCAGAAAGCAATTGAAAATTTTCAAAATAACGATAAATGCAGGGTATTCCTGATTTCATTAAAGGCAGGAGGCGTGGGCTTAAACCTTACCGCGGCGGATTATGTGTACATTGTAGATCCGTGGTGGAACCCGGCCGTAGAGCAACAGGCCATTGACCGAACCCATCGTATTGGACAAACAAAAAACATTTTTGCATACCGTATGATATGCATTGATACGATTGAGGATAAAATCCTGCAATTACAGGAGCGTAAACGGAAACTGGCAAGCGAACTGATTTCTGACGATGTTAATTTTGTAAAAGCGCTGAGCAAGGCAGATGTAGAATACCTGTTTAGCTAATTGCTTTAACCTTTTCTAACTAAGAAGCAATGAAATCCTTCAGTCGCTGGAATTCTTTTTTATCGCTTGAAATAAATAAGGCACTGCAAACCTCATAGAAAAACTTTGACAGGCCGGAAAAAAGGGATGGTGCGTTTTGTTTGGTGTTCATAATTATTGGATTTGAGATATAAAGGTAAAATATCATGATTGGCAAGTCAATAGTATTTATTCTAATTTTTTGTAGTAGTAATTTCCACAAGGAATGTGGGTTTTTACCCTTTTCATTCAATTACTACATGGCTTAAAACAAGGCATAATATCAATTTATGCCTGGGCAATTTGCCTGGCTTTTTACCGAAAATGCGAATAAAAAATATTCCCTGTATGTTGTAACAGGATCTTTTTTAATTCATTGACTTAATTGTTTATCATTTACATTTTATCTTTTAAAGTAGTATGAAAAATTTATTTGATGCCGATGCTTTTAAAGAAATAATGCAACGCCTTGACAGGCTAACTCCAAAGTCGCAAAGAAAATGGGGCAAAATGGAAGTTGCACAAATGATGGCCCATACAACGGAAGCATTCAAAGTGCCATTGAGCAAAAATAAAATACCCCGTATGTTTTTAGGGCGATTGCTGGGCTGGATGATAAAATCAAAATTATACAATGATACTCCCTGGAAGCAAAACCTGCCTACTGCTCCAAATTTTATAATCAAAGATCAACGGATTTTTGAGGAGGAAAAAACTAAACTCATCAGGCTGGTAAATGAATTTCATAAAGCCGGGCCCGAAGGCATCAGTAAATTTCCACATCCTTTTTTTGGCTACTTCACTCCCGAACAATGGGGTAAAAGCATGTACAAACATTTAGACCACCACCTGCAACAGTTTGGTGTATGAGCTGCTATTCATGAATACACAAAACCGGGATATGCGTATGGTACACCAGTTCTTTGGTATGGCTGCGCCTGAAAATCTTTTCCAGCAGTTTATGTTTTTTCGGAATTACCACCAGCCAGTCCAGCTTTGACCTGTCGACAAACCAGTTAATGCCATCTGTAATTTCCCCGGCATCAATGGAATGAAATTCTGCCTTGGTATCGCGTAAAAGATTATCTATTAAAAATCCTTCATGCAGTTTGGCCGGGTCACTTTTCCCGATCTTATGGTCAACATTCATCACATGCAACTCTGCGTGAAAATCAGTTACTATCTTTTTAAGCAATGCTACCGGCGTGGTTTTCTCTACTTCCTGGTAATCGCAGGCGAAGCCAATTTTTCTAACCGGGATAAACTCTGCTTTTGGAGGTATTACCAATATCGGGTAGGTTAATTCATGTATTGCTTTTATAGTATTACTGCCTACTATTAAACGGGTGAGGGCATTCTTGCCGGAAAGCCCCATTACTACCATATCTGGTTTAAGCTCATTACAGAAATTAGTCAGTCCCAACTGCAGCACATTCATTTCCGCTTTTGTGTATATGGAAATAGGAGTCTTTATTTTACTTTGTGTATTTTCTTTCAACATGCCCAGTTCATGCTCTGCCGCTTTTTGCATTTCCGCAATATCTACAACGGGGTAAGCAAATTCACTTAATGCAATGGGGATCTGGTAAGCATGATATAGCCATATCTGGGCTCCGTAAAAGGCAGCAAGGTTGCCGGCAAATTCAGCCGCATTGGTTGCTGAAGTAGAAAAATCGACCGGAACGATAATGATCTTCATTTTAAAAATATTTAGACATCAAATGTATTTTTAAATACGCTTTGTATTTATGACCTGCGTCAGTAAAATTCATGATTTGTTATTTGGAAGGACCGGCGACTTTCCGGGAAAGGTGAGCAATCGCAAAAAAGAAATGAGCTGGAAATGTTTTACTCAAATTTTTATTAACCGGTTAACGGCTGCCTCCAGTGTTGTTTCTTTTTTTACAAAGCAAAACCGCAGTACTTTATTATCTTTTTCCTGTACATAAAACGCTGAAGCCGGTATAGCGGCCACCCCATATTCTTTGGTAAGCCTGATTGCAAAATCTTTTTCCCGCTCATCTGTAATGACTTCATAACTATACAACCGGAAATAACTTCCGTAAGTAGGGAGTGGCTTAAATTTGGTTTGCATCATCAGTTGTTGAAAGTAATCTCTTTTTTGTTGCAACTGTTTACCCAGCAAAAGGTAGGGCTCTTTTTGCTGCAGGTATTCTGCCAGCGCAAATTGCACCGGGCTATGGCAGGAAAAGCAATTAAACTGGTGTACTTTTCTAAACTCCTTCATCATGGGGGCAGGTGCAATGCAATAGCCCATTTTCCAGCCAGTACAATGATAGGTTTTGCCAAATGAAAAACATACAAAACTTCTTTCCAGTAAATCAGGATAACGCAGCATGCTTTCGTGCTTTTTATCATCAAATATCAAATGTTCATACACTTCATCACTCAATATAAAAATACCAGTATCCTTTACTATGTTGCGCAATTGTTCAATATCTGCTTTTCCAAGAATGCTGCCGGTAGGGTTGTGCGGCGAATTGAGCATGATTAATTTTGTTCTGGCAGTTATTTTTTGTTTTACCAGGTTCCAGTCAATGGCATACTCCGGGTAAACTAGTGGAATTAGAACAGGTACTGCGCCGTTTATTTCGATATTGGGTATGTAGCTATCATAAGCCGGTTCAAAAACAAGCACCTCATCACCTGGCTGAAGTATAGTGGTAAGCGCAGTGTAAATAGCATAGGTACCGCCTGGTGTAATGGTAATATCCGTTTCCGGATTTATTTTGGCGGCGTAAAGGAAGTCTGCCTTTTCGGCTAATCTTTCCCGTAATAAAGCCAGCCCATGCATGTGTGTGTATTGGTTATGGCCTTTTTGCATGGCATCATTTACCAATGCCACCAGTTCTTCACTCATCATAAAATCGGGATACCCCTGGCCAAGGTTGATGGCCCGGTGTTCAGCCGCCAGCGCACTCATAATTGTAAATATGGTAGTGCCCACCCGGGGAAGTTTGCTTTGTATTGCCGGTTTCAATTTATTTTTAATTATGTGATGATTAATTAACCCGTTTGAGCATTGAAGCAGCAATCAATTTTCTTACCTGTGAAGAAAAAGTGACGTTATTTACAAATTAAAAGTAAGCAAAACTTCTATAAAGAATTTGCTTTGCTTATTGCTGCAATGCAAAGCATGTCAAAAGATAATTCAGCTACCCCGATATAAAAATGGCGCAGGATATAAGTCCGGCGCCATTGAAGGGTGCATATTTTTGATATTATTCTCAACGCGAAGAGTTGGTTTTAAAGAAACCGGTCTCCTTTATTTCTTTTTACTTCTGCTACGTATTCTTTAATCGCCTGTTCTTTATCCTTTTTACAAATAAGGAGTACATCCGGTGTATCTACAACAATAAAATCATCGAGACCCTGCACCAGTACTAATTTCTTATTATCAGCATGAATCATATTTTTAGTAGCATCAATGATCATCACATTACTGCCCGCAACTGCATTTTCCAGGTAATCTTTTTCCAGGTTATCGTAAGCACTGGCCCATGTTCCCAAATCGCTCCATCCAAAGGAGGAAGGAATAATATAAACATTATCTGCTTTCTCCATCACGCCATAATCAATAGAAATATTTACACATAAAGGATAAATCCTTTCAATCGCCTTCTTTTCATCCGGGGTATTAAAATTATTTTTCTCCGCATCAAATACTTCATGCATTTCCGGCAAAAAGAGTTCAAAGGCCTTGATGATATTTTTAATTTGCCAAACAAAAATGCCGGCATTCCATAAAAAATCACCGCTCGAAATAAAAGTTTTGGCCAGCTCCTGGTCAGGCTTTTCTGTAAAGGTTTTTACCTTGAAAACATTTTCGCTTACCGCCATCTGTTCGTATTGAATATAGCCGTAACCGGTATTTGGGTGAGTAGGTTTTATACCCAATGTTACCAATGCTTTTATATGCGAAGTAAAATGTAGTGCCTCCAGGCATTTCTTTTTAAAGTTTTCAGGCTCCAGGATAATATGATCGGCCGGAGCACAAATTAAATTTGCATCAGGGTTTATTTGCTGCAATTTGTAAGAAATATAGGCGATGCAGGGTGCGGTATTTTTCCGTGATGGCTCACATAAAATATTCTCAAAAGGTAGGTCAGGCAACTGGTCAGCTACTATATTCTTATACTGTTCACTGGTTACAATGTAAATATGCTCTTTTGGAATAAATAATGCAAACCGGTCGAAAGTTGCCTGGATTAGTGTTCTGCCTGTATTTAGAATATCAAGAAACTGTTTAGGGTAATCAGTTCTGCTCATAGGCCAGAATCTGCTGCCGATACCTCCTGCCATGATTGCTACGTAATTATTCTTGGTCATACTTTTTTTGATGTGGTTTTAAATGATGGTTATAACCTGCACTTTTGTATATAAGTAAATTAAATTTTTAATTTGTAAATAACAGATGCTTACTCAGTATCATTGTATTAAGGCACCTGTATTAGAAGTTGCGATATTAATGAAATGTTTAACTGACCGGCATGATTGCTTAACGATTTTTATTGAAAAGGGGCCGCTGATCTCTTACAGGAAGCTAACCAAACGCCATTCTTTCCTCAATTATTATATATTTATCACATTTAAATGATGCCTTCATTAATAATATCATGAATGTGAATGATGCCTTTATAAATCTTCTTATGTACCACCACCAACTGGCTGATGTCTCTTATTTTCATAATATCCAGCGCATCTGCGGCCAGTATATTTTCTTCTACCGTAAATGGATTTTTCGACATAATGTCTTTTGCCATTAACCGTTCAAAACTTCCTTCCTTTTCCAGCATGCGCCGGAGGTCACCATCCGTAATAATTCCTTCAATAACATTTTTGGTGCTTACTACCGCTGTTACGCCTAAACGCTTTTTAGTCATTTCTACAATCACTTCCCTTATGCCTGCACCTGGTGCTACAGCCGGTTTTTCATTCTGCGCTGCAAGGTCGGCAACCCGTAAAAAAAGCCTTTTGCCTAAAGCACCGCCAGGATGAAATTTAGCGAAGTCAGCAGTGCCAAATCCCTTCATTTCCATCAGGCAAACTGCCAGGGCATCCCCCATTACCATTTGTGCGGTAGTACTGGAAGTAGGCGCCAGGTTATTTGGACAGGCTTCCTGCTCTACTGTCGTGTTTAAAATATATTCACTTTGCCGGGCCAGGAAGGAATCTGTATTACCTACCATCCCAATCAAAATATTTCCAAAGTTTTTAATTAGTGGAACCAATACTTTTATTTCAGGGCTATCACCGCTTTTGCTAATAACGATAATTATATCTTCTTGTTGTACCATGCCCAAATCGCCGTGAATAGCGTCTGCAGCATGCATGAATATGGAGGGAGTACCGGTGCTATTGAAAGTTGCTACAACTTTTTGAGCGATGATGGCGCTTTTACCAATGCCACTTACCACCAGTCTGCCTTTGGAGGCGGCAATGGTTTCCAATGCTTTTACAAAATCAGCATTGATAAATTTTTTCAGGCTACTAATAGCATCTGCCTCTGTTTGAAGCGTCCGTAGGGCAGTTTGTATGATTTTTTTGTTGGCCATTTTTGAAGCAGCAAACCTACTTTAATTCGCCCATAACGCAAAAGAGTAATGAAGTTAACCTAACCCGTATCAAATAATCAGCTAAAATATATCGTTATCCTGCTGAAGGTAACACCTATGTGACATGATTAATTGCCTGCAGAATTTTTGCAGCCTGCCAGGTTTAGTTGGATAATATTGGTAATACTTTAGAAAAAATTAACTATCTTAACCATAAGTGAACAGACGTTAATTTGAATTTGCAGGGGTATTGAAGTAACTTCGCTACCCTTTTAAAATTCAAAAAGTTATCTGGCAAATATTATCCCGGTTTCCTCATCGGAAATTGGGAAAGTGGGATGCTATTCTTACACAACTTTAAAAGCAGGTGAAATATTTAAATAAGGATATTTTGCCAACCTATCATTATTTAAAACCAGCTTGAGGAAAAAGACAGCTATGGCTACAGTAAAAGCAAAATCAAAACCAGGTTCAGCAAAAGCGCCAGGATTGAAACCATCAGAAAAAAATGCCGTTAAGGCAATCAGCAAAGAGAAGAATCTAAACCTTACCGCACAACTTCAGGATTATTTTGGTTTTGATGGGTTTAAAGATCCGCAGGAAGAAATCATTAAAAATTTGCTGGCAGGTAATGATGCATTGGTAATAATGCCAACCGGGGGAGGTAAAAGTTTATGCTACCAGTTGCCGGCAATTATAAGTGAAGGCTGTGCGATCATTGTTTCTCCCTTAATTGCTTTAATGAAAAACCAGGTAGACCTGGTACGAAGTTATAGCAGCAAAGATGATGTGGCGCACTTTTTAAACAGTACACTCAATAAAGGCCAGCAGAAAATCGTAAAAGACGATTTAACTACCGGTAAAACCAAGATGTTGTATGTGGCTCCTGAAACACTTACTAAAATAGAAAACATCGAATTTTTTAAGGACCTCAACATCTCTTTTTTTGCGGTGGATGAAGCACATTGTATATCTGAATGGGGCCACGATTTCAGACCGGAATACCGCCGGTTAAGAGAAATGATGGAGATGATTAGTCCTGATGCACCCATGATTGCGCTTACTGCAACCGCTACCCCAAAAGTGCAAAGCGATATTCTCAGGAACCTTGGGCTTAGAAACCCTAAGATCTATATATCCTCTTTTAACAGGCCTAATTTATATTATGAAATCTTACCAAAAATAAAGAAGGAACAAACTGTTACCAGTATTGTACGATTCATTTCACAAAACAAAGGGAAAAGCGGAATTATTTATACCCTCAACAGGAAAACTACAGAGGAACTCGCAGACATGCTGATGGCGAATGGCATAAAGGCGGTGGCCTACCATGCGGGATTGGATAGTAAGTTGCGGGCAGAGCGGCAGGATCTTTTTTTAAACGAAGATGTACAGGTAATTGTGGCTACTATTGCATTCGGTATGGGGATCGATAAGCCGGATGTACGTTTTGTGATACACTTTAATATTCCCAAATCAATAGAAAATTATTACCAGGAAACCGGTCGTGCCGGACGGGATGGTATGGAAGGGAGATGTATTTTATACTACTCTCATAAAGACGTGGCTAAGCTGGAGCACCTGATGCGTGACAAGCCGCTCAGCGAAAGAGAAGTAGGGGCACAACTTATCAACGAAACCGTTTCTTATGCGGAAAGTGCAGTATGCCGCAGGAAGATATTACTCAATTATTTTGGTGAGGAATATGATACCAGCCAATGCACCAATATGTGTGATAACTGCAATAGCCCCAAAGAATTAATGGAGGCAAAAACGGAAACCCAGCAGGTGCTTAAAATTATCAAGGGGCTGGATGAACAGTTTACAATGGACTACCTGATGCATATACTGCGCGGTAAGCCAAATCCACAGGTAAAAATGTTCAGGCACGATGAAAGGGATTTTTTCGGTATAGGGAAAGGGCGAGATGAGCATTATTGGAACTCCCTCATGCGGCAAATGATTTTAGAAGGATTTATTAAAAAGGACATTGAGGAATATGGTGTATTAAAATTCACTAAAAAGGGAGAAGCGTTTCTGAAGAAGCCGGTTTCATTTAAAATTGTGCTCAACAATTTATTTGAGGGTGCTGATGCGGATGATGACGAAGGTAGCGGGGCCGCGGTAGCAAGCAGTGCAACCGATGAAAAATTACTGGAAATGCTAAAGGAGCTGCGTAAAAAAGTAGCCAAAGAAAAGAACCTGCCACCCTTTGTTATTTTTTTAGAGGGGAGCCTGGAAGATATGGCCACGATGTATCCCACCACCATACTGGAACTCGAAAAATGCCAGGGTGTAAGCAAGGGGAAGGCCATCCGGTATGGCAAAAAATTTGTAGACCTGATTGCAGGTTATGTGGAAGAAAATGAAATTGAAAAGCCGGATGATTTTGTGATGAAAGGAGTTGTAAACAGGAACAACAATAAGATTTTCATTATTCAGAATGTAGATAAAAAAATTCCGCTGGAAACCATCGCCAAAACCAAGGACCTTAAAATAGATGAGTTGCTGGAAGAAATGGAAACCATTGTGGCAAGCGGCACCAAACTGAATTTGGATTATGCAATCAATGAACTGGTAGATCAATATGAGCAGGAAGAGATACTCGATTATTTTAAAGCCTGCGAGACTAGCAGCCTGCAGATAGCCCAGGAAGAAATGGCTGACAGCGGCTTTAACTGGGAACAATTGAAGATTATGCGGATTAAGTTTTTGTGTGTTTATGGTAATTAGGGCAAATAAGTAAATACATATTTTTGTTCGCACTGGCGTATCATTGCACAAACAGGTAATATATTTTAAGGCTTTCACATTCAAATGTGAAAGCCTTTTTTGTGGGGAAGCTTATGGGGAGTTGTTTACACAGTACCACTTATTTCTTTGCTAAGCATTTACCAGGTTCAGTTATAGATGAAAATCGCGTTTTTGGAAACAAAGTTGCCATACTATTGTTACGTAGGTATTAGCAATATGTACCATGAAAATATAGCCTGTTATCAAATGGGTCGTATGCTATAAAATGCCTGTAATAAATTTCAAATAAATAAAATCGAATAATAAATTATGACGACTGTTAATGCATACGCAGCGCAAAACGCCACAACCCCTTTGGCACCATTTAATATTGAAAGAAGGTCCGTGGGGCACAATGATGTGCAAATAGAAATACTGTATTGCGGGGTTTGCCACTCTGATATACACCAGGTAAGGGACGAATGGGGAGGCTCTATTTTTCCGATGGTGCCGGGCCATGAAATTGTGGGACGAATTACAAAAGTTGGTGACGAGGTGAAAAATTTTACCATAGGTGAACTGGCAGGAGTAGGTTGTTTTGTAGATTCCTGCCGTACCTGTCACAATTGCCTGTCTGATAAAGAACAATATTGCGATTCCGGAATGGTGGGTACTTATAATGGCAGAGATAAGGAAGGCAACCCAACTTATGGTGGTTATTCTACCCAGATTGTAGTGGATGAAAAGTACACATTGCATGTGTCAGAAAAATTGCCTGTTGAAGGGGTAGCCCCTTTACTATGCGCAGGTATCACCACGTATTCTCCGTTAAAGCATTGGAAAATTGGCAAAGGGCATAAAGTTGCGGTAGTAGGATTAGGTGGACTTGGCCATATGGCGGTAAAATTTGCTGCGTCATTTGGAGCAGATGTTACGGTACTGAGTACTTCACAATCAAAAGAGCAGGATGCATTGAATTTAGGTGCGCATCATTTTGCAGTAACAAAAAACCCCGAAACGATGAAAAAACTAAAGGGGCATTTTGATTTCATCCTGAGTACGATTTCAGCACAGCACGATTATAATGAATACCTGAATTTATTAACCTTAAATGGTACAATGGTAGTGGTAGGTGTGCCTCCGCAAGCTTCTGCAGTAAATGCTTTCAGCCTGATAGGCAAACGACGTTTGCTGGCAGGTTCATTAATTGGTGGCATCAAAGAAACACAGGAAATGCTTGACTATTGTGCGGAACATAATATAGTTTCAGATGTGGAAGTAATCAAAGCGTCTGGGATTAACGAAGCTTACGAGAGAATGATTAAAGGGGATGTCAGGTACCGGTTTGTAATTGACATTGCTTCATTAAAATAGATCAATTTTTTACTAAGAAAACAAGGGTGGGCCTCATTTCCCATCCTTTTTTTATTCTTTTTAATAAATTGATTGGCCTTAAATGCAATTTTTGAACAGAAACTCCTATTTTTGCTGCCCCAAACAAGTAGGTGCGGTATCCCGATTTGATTGGGAAAGGGACTGAAATAAAAAGTTTGGAAAAAGATTTAGTATAAAAGGTGCGGTAGCTCAGTTGGTAGAGCAAAGGACTGAAAATCCTTGTGTCGCCGGTTCAATCCCGGCCCACACCACGAAAAAGGCTTTGAGGCTAACATCCTCGAAGCCTTTTTATTTTACCGATGGTCGTTTGGTTTAAATAGGGCGGCTCCTGCGCTACAATCATTGCTTTAGCTTTTTACTGAAGGCATCATCGAAAGTTGTATTTCTACTGAAGCCGAATAGTCAAATACCCGCCTGTTATCTTAACCCAATTCCCCTGAGCATATAGTGCTAAATTTGCGATAGAAAAAGAATCCTTCTCTCCCCAAATGATGATTAATTTTATTCAATGCTGAAAGTACTACACACCGCCGACTGGCATATTGGACAAACGTTTTATGATTATGACAGAACTTTTGAGCATCAGCAGTTTTTAAACTGGCTGGTGGATAAAATTACCGCGGAGGAAATAGATGTGTTGTTAATGAGTGGTGATGTATTTGATGTTTCAAATCCTGCCGCTGCGTCGGTTAGCATGTTTTATAAATTCTTAGTGTCGGTTAGCAGGGCACGACCGGATTTGCAGGTAATCATTACAGCCGGCAACCACGATGCTCCGGCAAGGCTGGAAGCTCCCAATCCGTTTTTTGAATTTTATAATATTCATATTGTGGGTAATGTGCAGCGGAAACCAGATGGTGCATTTGACTATGAAAAATTAGTGATTCCATTAAAAAATAAAGCGGGTAAAATTGAAGGCTGGTGTATAGCCATACCTTATTTACGTCCGGGCGATTACCCCGTGGCAGAAGGTGCAGAATCGCAGTATGCCCGTGGTGTAATGGCGCTGTATAAAGAAGCCTTTGATTATGCCCTTACAAAGCAACAAAAGGGCCAGGCGGTTATTGCCATGGGCCATTTGCATTTATTGAATGCCGAAATATCCGCTGAAGATAAAAATGAAAGGGCCATCATGGGCGGGGTTGAGTTTATACCGGTATCCGCCTTTAATGAAAACATTGCTTATACAGCATTGGGCCATATTCACAAGGCTCAAAGAATTGGCGGCAGGGAAAATATCCGATACTCCGGCAGTCCGCTCCCAATGTCTTTTTCTGAAATAAATTATAAGCACCAGGTGATATTATTTGACCTGGTAAATGAACAGGCACAAAATATTCATTCACTGGAGATTCCTCTTTCTGTCAGGCTGATGCGGGTACCAGGGAAGCCTAAAAAATTAAGTGAGGTGTTAGATGAGTTGGCACAGTTGCCGGACACAGGCATACATACCTCGGAGGCAGCGCCCTATCTGGAAGTAAGGGTTCAATTGGATGGCCCCGAACCATCTTTGAGACATAAAATTGAAACGGCTTTGATGAATAAACATGTTCGCTTTGCAAAAATAGAAGTGAATTATCCCGCAAGGAATGAACAGGGGGAAGCCGTGCTAAGTTTTGATGCGTTGCATCAGATGCAACCCATTACTGTTTTCAATAAAATTTATCAATCCAGGTTCGATAGCCTGCCGCCTGGTGAACTGATTCATTTGTTTAACCAGGTAATGCAGGAACTAAGTACAAAAGAAAGTTAAGCGATGAAAATATTAGCAATACGGGTTAAAAACTTAGCTTCATTGGAAGGGCTTACTGAAATTGATTTTACAAAAGAGCCGCTGAAGTCAGCAGGCATATTTGCCATCACCGGGCCAATGGGTGCAGGCAAGTCTACCCTGTTAGATGCCCTCTGCCTCGCATTGTTTTCTAAAACACCCAGGCATTTAAGCGCAAAGGAGTCCGGGATAGAGTTGCAGGATGTGGCCAGCAGCAAGATCGGTCAGGGGGATGTGAAAGGTATTTTGCGGAAAGGATGTGGAGAAGGATTTGCAGAAGTAGAATTTGTGGGGGTGGATGGGAACCGGTACAGATCTACCTGGTATGTAAAAAGGGCCCGTAATAAAATTGATACAAGCCTCCAGCCGGATACGATATCACTGGTCAATTTAACGACAGATATCCCTTATCCTGAAAAAAGAAAAACGGAAGTGCTGAAAGAAATTGAACGGCTGGTGGGATTGAATTTTGAGCAGTTTACCCGTTCCGTATTATTGGCGCAGGGAGAATTTACGGCCTTTTTAAAAGCAGAGAAAGATCAGAAGTCGTCGCTGTTGGAAAAACTTACCGGCACGGATATCTATTCTGAAATATCCCGGCTCATTTATGAAAAATTCAGACTGGCGGAGCAGGAATATAAAGATCTTCGAAGACAAATGGAGGGCATTATGCTGCTGTCACCTTTAGAAATACAACAACTGGAGGATCTGCAATCAGCCATCGCAAATCAACTCAACAGATTGAATACGGAAAGCCAGTCGTTGCTGGCAGAACTTCACTGGCATGAGTCGCTGGCAGCATTGACTAATGCTAAGAATGAAGCCGAAACAATATTTGGGCTTGCGAAGCAGGAAAAGCAAAATGCGTTGGAAAGAATAACAGTTTTTAGCAATGTGGAAGCGGTACAAGGTGCCCGGGGGATGTTTGATGAACGAACAACGCTGATAAATAGCTTGCAACAGAAAGTAACTGAACAGCAGGTTTTATTGAAAAAAATTGCCGAACTGGAAAGCAAAATTGATATAGAATTACAAAAACTATCAGAAGCGGAAAGCTTATTGTCAAAATTAGAGACTGAAAGTGTTGATGCACAGCCTATGATAGAAAATGCAAAGGTCTTGGATACATTGATCAGTGAAAAAACTGAGCAGGTACTATTAGCAGCCAAAGAATCAGCAACAGCTTTACAAAAAAGTGAGGGGCATGCAGGATTAATACGAATCAAAAAAGCAGCACTTGAATCGAATACTTTGCAGTTTGAAGTATTAACAAAATGGAAAACGGAGAATGAACCCCGGAAACCCATTGCTGAAAATTTGCAATTGATTATTTCAAAATTGGCAGATGCAGGTAGTTTGTTATTGCAGGATAAAAATGCAGCAATAGCCATAAAAGCCACAAACAAAAGCCTGGAAGAAACTATTGAAAAAATTAAATTGCTGGACGATGCAATCGTTCAAAAAGAAAAAAAATGGAGTGAACTGAATACCGGCTACATAACTGCTAATGATCAATTATCAGCCATCCCCATCGATGCAATTAAAGCCGGCGAAAAATTAATCAACGCATCAATAGAAGAAATATTACCAGCAAGAAGTTGCTGGGAGTTGCTGTATTCCAATCAGCAGGAATATGAGCTTACTTTTTCAAAATTAGAAAAATGTAAGGAGGACATTCTTTCCCAAACTGAAAATCTAAAACTATTAAATGCCGACCTGGAGAAAGCGCAAATCAGGAAAGAGCATTCTCAAAAAATATTGGCCAGGGCACAGTTGCAAATAGCTGAAAATGTGGAAGAGATGCGCTCTCAATTGGTTGTCGGAGATCCCTGCCCGGTATGCGGCAGTATCCATCATCCCTTCTCGTCAAATGATCCATCCCTGCATCCAGTATTGGAAGGCTTAAAGAAGGAGTTTGAGGAGTGTTCGGAAATATACAACCAGTTATTAAAAAAATATGGCAGTATTGAAAAATCGGGTGAAGCGCTTGCAAATGATCGCGTCGGTTTTGAAAAAGAATTAGCGATAAGATCTGGTAAAATAAAAGAATTAACTCAAAACTGGCAGGCGTTTAAAATGATTGAAGCCTGTTTAATATTACCTGCAGCCGAACGGCTAGCCTGGCTGGATAATCAACTAATAGTTAACCGGGGCAGTTTAAAGGAAATCCAAAACAAGTTAAATGCTTATGAACTATTAAAACAAAGTATAGCCCAACAAAAAAATGATATTTATCTACAGGAAAAGGAATTAAGTGTGATAAAGGAAAGCAGGAAAGATGCAGAAAGGATTCAACAAAATTTAGTTGCTGAAATCAAAAGGTTCACTGAAGAATCAACCGCATGTAAAACAAAGATTGATCATATTACCCGGGAATTAAATCCATATTTTACCAACCCCGATTGGTGTAGCAAATGGCAGCAGGATCCGGTGTTATTTGAACAGAAAATAAAAGCTTTTTCAAAAGAGTGGCATGAAAAGAACCAGGCCGTTGAATTATATGCCCACAAGGTGGGCATCGTAAATGCCGAACTGTTAGGTCTCCAAAACCAGATGGAAGCCTTTGAGGTTGTTGTTACGAATGCCGAAGTTAAATCATCAGGCTTGCAGGATTCTCTTTCACTTTTGAAAACACAACGAAAACAACTATTTAACGGTGAAGAAATTGGGTTGGTTGAGCAACGTTTTAAAAGTAAAATAGAAGATGCTCAAAAATCAGCAAAGATTTATAAAACAGAAAAGGAAAATACAGAAATTTCCCTGGTTAAATCAAATATCAATAAGGACCAAAATATAATTACCATTGATGCGTATGAAAAAAATGTTGCAGGAATAAACGGTCAAATCAGTAAATGGATTGACAATTACAATTTAGAAAATCGATCCGGTTTGGATGAAGAAGCTATTGTTTCATTATTGGCATACACAACAACCTGGATCGCTGGTGAACGAAAATTACTTCAGCAGGTTGATGATGCCATTACCCATGCAAAAGCAAGGTTAGAAGAGAGAGTGTTACAGTTATCAACTCATCTTCAGAAAAAAACATCGGACCTTTTACCCGATAATCTTTTAGAAAGGCAACGGGAGATAAAGCGTTTGACAGATGCTGCCGGAACTGAAAAAAATGAAACTGATTTTAAGCTCAGGCAGGATGCAGCAAACAGGCAACTGGCAGGAGATATTGAAAAGGCAATGCAACTGAAGTTGGGTGTTTATGAAAACTGGCAGAAATTAAATGAATTACTGGGTTCTGCCGATGGTAAAAAATTCAGGCAAATAGCTCAGGAATATACACTGGATATTTTGTTAGGTTTTACCAATATTCAGCTGCAGGAGTTAGCTGGTCGTTACAAACTTTCCAGGGTACCCAATTCCCTGGCATTGCAGGTACTGGATCATGACATGGGCGATGAGATCCGCTCTGTTCATTCCCTTTCCGGCGGAGAGTCATTCTTAGTCTCGCTTGCTTTGGCATTGGGTCTTGCCTCTTTATCCTCCAACCGAATGAAAGTAGAATCCTTGTTTATTGATGAAGGGTTTGGCTCATTGGACCAGGCAACCCTGGTGATTGCGATGAATGCTTTAGAGAAATTGCAAAACCAGGGAAGAAAAGTAGGGGTGATATCGCATGTGCAGGAAATGACCGAACGTATCACGACACAGATCAGGATTTCAAAAATATCCAACGGCAGGAGTCGGGTTGAAGTAACCGGGTTGCCTCTTTAAGTATTTCTTCTTGTTTTCCCCGAATAGAGAAGTGTAAAATATTTAGAATTTCAGGAACAGGAAACTTATTCCCAGATATTATTGAGCACCACATCAACAGCGCAGTCTTCATCAAAAATAAACTTGTAAGGCTCAGCAGGAGAAAACTTTTCCAACTGGTATTTTCCATCGTCTTTGAGATGATAAATTTCTATTTCATTTTTGTCGACATCAACTATTATATAGTATGGTATACGCTGCGATTGGTACAGGTAGAATTTGTTGTTACGGTCTTTCATTGCAGTAGATGGAGAAAGAATCTCAACAACCAATGCCGCCGGAAAATCAAGAAAAGGCTTTGTTATTTCTTTGCAAACGACTACCGCATCCGGTTGCAAAATGGTATCTTCTGAAACTTTAATATCAATAAAATCATACACTTTACATTTCTTACAACCAGCTTTTTTTATAGCACCCTTTAATTCGAACTTGATGTTACTGCTTACCCATTGATGTCTCGGTAAAGGAGCCGGGCTCATAGCCCAGGGAATGCCTTCAATTAATTCCCAGCGGCCTTCCCACTGGCAATAGTCATCGTAGGTGTAATGTGGCAATATTTTTATACTTGATGACATTAAATAAATTTACAAAAATTAAAATTAAGCCAGTAATACCTGCCAGGCCTCAGTTACTTTACCGCAGTCCAGTAATTCTTTTGCATAACGATGCAATTCGGCATCCATATCACTTGGATTGATGGAGTAATACTGGATGATATTTTTTAGCCTGTCATCGTAAAAGGCAGGATCAATAAAGGGCATTTCAAAAACGTTTCCCAATTGCCCCAGGTTATTACCCGTTAATATATTGCTGTTGCGGATACTCTCAGGCAAAGCATCTACCCCAATACCCGATTTGGTGTTTGGTTTTTCCACTTCAAATATGGTGGAGGCGTTGACCCTGGAGTACCAGTTGCCTCCCAGCCGGGCCACCAGGTCAAGTTTGCGCTGGTCTATTTTTCCAGCTTCATTTAATATGCTTTCATCCATATGTACCAGCAGGATTTCTGCAATCACCAGATTGCCTGCACCACCTTTATCGCCCAAAGGCTTCACCTCAATTACTTTGCATTCAAATTGTACGGGGCTTTCTTTTACACGGGGTGGTTTTATTATATGCGAAGGTGCTTTGCTAAAACCAGCCTTTACAAATTCATCCGTGCCTTTTGGAAAATCGCAACTGCTAAGGCTTACCTGTTGCACCATATCATAGGTTACTATATTGATTGCCACTTCCGGCACTTCCAGTATATTTTCCAACGTATGTTTAATTGTATTATCCCTGCCCCTTTTAACAGGGGAAAAAACAACCATTGGCGGATTGTAGGAAAATAAATTGAAAAAACTGAACGGACTTAAATTAACGTTTCCTTCCTTATCAATGGTGGATGCAAAACAAATGGGCCTTGGTGCAATAGCAGATTGCAGATAGTTTTGAAGGTCTGCCATGTTGCTGTTTTTCACTTCTATAGTTTTCATTTTTTCTTCAGTTCTAATATTGAAAAATCACTCTCATCTCTCACAATTGTATTGGCCAGTTTTCCTAACCCGTCAATTTCCATTTCCACTGTATCGCCTTCCTGTAGCCATTGTTCGGTATAATTAGGGTCATTTAATTTTCCCGTACCGTTCAGTTCCAGGAAACATCCGGTTCCTACCGTTCCACTCCCGATAATATCACCGGGAAACAGGTGAACCCCGTAACTGCACCGCTCTATGATCTCTGCAAAAGTCCAATCCATATCGCCCAGGTTGCCTTGGCTTACCTGCACGCCGTTTACCCAACATTTCATGCCAAGGTTCCAGCTCTTACCAGTGTGGTTTTCCTTGCAGGGTATTTCATATGCTTCCAGTTCATCCAGCGTAACCAGCATGGGACCAATCGCGGTGGCGAAATCTTTTCCCTTTGCAGGCCCAAGATTCAGGAGCATTTCCTCCATCTGTAGTTGTCTTGCACTTATATCATTCATAATCATTAATCCGCCAATATATTCATCTGCTTCTGCAGCCGGTATATTTCTGCCATTTTTGCAAATAACAATGGCCGCTTCCAGTTCAAAATCAAGTTTTTCAAAATGATCGGGCATACAGACAATATCACCGGGTCCCTGGATACTATTATGATTTGTGAGATAAAATACCGGATATTCATCAAATTGAGGAATCATCTCCCCTTTCCTGTTTCGCCTTGCTGCGGCTACATGTTGCCGAAAGGCATAACCATCCCGGCAGCTACTGGGATGTGGCACCGGCGCAAATAGTGCAGCGTCAAAAAAAGGAGTAGATAAAACACTTCTTACCATTCCTGCTTTTATTTTTTGTTCGGCGGCCCTGGCAAGTGGAAAAACATCTTCCCAGTAATTTAAAAACATGGCCATGCTAATAGGTAAATCAGGGTGTAAAGTATCCGTGTCATATAAATTACCATCTACCAATAATGCTAACTGATCCTGGCCACCTTTTAAGTAAGTAACTAATTTCATAATTTAAGTTATTGAAATTAAAATTAGGCATAAATTATGGTTGCTAATAAAGAGAGATACCATCAAATACGCAGGATTTACTAATTTTACATTTTAATTTTATCTACTATGCAATTCCCAAAAATCCACAATAAAGGACAGGCACAACTATTTAAGAACCAGTACCTGGAATACCTTACAAAGACTCATCCGCTCGTAATATGGGCCATGTACATCCCTTTGATTGTTTTTATGATTTACTATAGCAGTAACTCGGTTGATATCGGTGCTGTCAATATTATTCTGCTTTTTTTAGGGGGGATGGTTTTCTGGTCCTTTTTTGAATACATGATTCACCGGTATGCCTTTCATTTTATGGCAGAGAGCGAAAGAGCAATGAAGATAGTCTACCTGATTCATGGTAACCACCACGAATATCCACGGGATAAAGAACGCTTGTTTATGCCACCGGTACCAAGTCTCATCATTGCAGCGTTAGTTTTTTCAATCATGTATTTTATTGCTTCATTAACCGGTGAACAGGGGGTAGTGTTTGCATTTTTCCCCGGCTTTTTACTTGGATACCTGATGTATGGAACCATGCACTATGCGATTCACGCGTGGAATCCACCGTTTAAGTGGATGAAACCCTTATGGCGCAATCACCACCTCCATCATTATAAAGAGCAGGGCAAGGGATTTGGCGTAAGTTCCACTTTGTGGGATCATGTATTTGGTACGATGTTCGATTTGAAAAAGGAAAAAGAGGATAAAGAACAGGTGAGTAGTTTAATGTTTATAAAGCGGCAATCGAAAGACACGGTATCCTAGCTACCACTTTTCTTCTTCTGTAAATTCATCATCCTGTTGACTAAATTGCCGGCGGGATTTTATTTTCTGTAGTTGTCTTTCGATGATTAAAGCCGCTATTAGTTTCCCCGCATCTTCATCCGGGCGCTGCTGCAAAAGCTGTTTTAATTTAATTTCACTTACATCAATGCGGTAAAGGCAGGAAATTAGTTTTTGAAAATCAGTTTGTATCAGTTGATTGACGTAGTTACTTAATTGAATTTGTAATTTATCCATAGAGATTTCATCCGGCAAAGCAATCGCCATGTTTTTACTGATCTCCGATACAAGTTCCCCGTTCATCATTTAAATGTGCAATTTAGTATCAATTTAATAATGTTCCATTACCCCAAGTCCAAATAATGCGAAGTCGTATTTTACCGGATCCACCGCATCCAGGCTACGTAGGTACAAAGTTAATTCCAATGCAGATTCCCAGTCTGTTTGCTTACGGGTTAGCAGGTTTAATTTTTTAGCCACTCTTGCCACATGTACGTCTATCGGGCAAATCAGTTGCGACGGGGAAATGTTTTTCCATATACCGAAGTCTACTCCTTTTTTATCATCCCTCACCATCCATCTCAGATACATATTTAATCTTTTGCAGGCCGACTTTTTTGATGGCGATGCGATGTGTTTGCGGCAATGTTTTTCCTGCATCGCATCCTCATCAAATCCAAAAACATATTCATGAAATCCAATCAGTCCATTTTCAATCGTCACATCACCGGGCAACATCCAGTTGGTAAAAGCTGTTTCCAGGCTTGGCTCATCTTTAATATAATAATGATATTTTAAAAAATTAAGCAGGTGCCACAAATCCATTTCATTAAAGGTGCGGTGAACAAATTTTTTGAATTTTGAGTACACCAGCGGGTCATTGTTCCAATCGGCCGTCATGATAAAATCATAGGGTGAATGATCCATCAGGCCCAATAATTTATCACATGAGTTGATGATACCTTTTCGGGTACCCCATGCTAATATGGCTGCAAAGAAACCGGCAATTTCTATATCCTGTTTTTTGGTAAACCGGTGAGGAATACCAAGTGGATCATCTTTAATAAACGCAGGTTGGTTGTATTGTGCTACCTTTTCATCCAATAATCGTTTTAAAATATTTTTATTCATGAATATCTATCCAATCGCCTGTTTCAAATCCTCTATCAAATCATCAGCATCTTCAATACCTACACTCAACCGTATCAATCCATCTGACAGGCCGTTTTTAATTCTTTCTTCTCTCGGTATACTTGCATGGGTCATAGTTGCAGGATGATTGATCAGTGATTCCACACCACCCAGGCTTTCGGCAAGCGCAAATACTTTGGTAGATGATAACACTTTATTGGCCGCTTCAATGTTGTCATCTTTTAAAGTAAAACTGATCATTCCTCCAAAATCACGCATTTGTTTTTTTGCAATAGTATAGCCGACATTGTCTTCAAACCCGGGCCAGTATACCTTTCCCACTTTTGGATGACTGCGCAGGTAATGTGCAATTTTTGCTCCGTTTTCACAATGGCGTTGCATGCGAACATGAAGGGTTTTAATGCCCCGCAATACCAAAAAGCAATCCATTGGCCCTGGCACTGCACCACAACTTTTTTGAATAAAATACAATTGCTCCCGCAGGGAAGGATCATTCATAATGAGCGCCCCCTGTATTACATCGCTGTGGCCGCCCAGGTATTTGGTGGCCGAGTGCATTACAATGTCTGCACCCAAATCCAGCGGGTTTTGAAGATAAGGAGAGGCAAACGTATTATCAACACATAACCATGCTTTTGCTTTTTTGGAAATAGCGGCGATGGCAACAATATCGGTAATATTCATCAGCGGATTGGTAGGCGTTTCTATCCAGATCAGTTTTGTGTTCAAGGTAACAGCGGCGGCTACATTTTCTACATTGGTAGTATCAACGTAAATAAACCGGATACCAACTTTTTCAAAAACTTTTGTAAAAAGCCGGTATGTACCGCCATACATATCATTGGCTGCAATTACCTCATCACCGGGCGACAACAGTTTTATTACCGCATCTGTAGCAGCTACGCCACTTCCAAAAGCCAACCCATATTTGCCGTTTTCAATTATTGCCAGTGCATCTTCCAGCGCTTTGCGGGTAGGGTTCTGGCTACGTGCATATTCATAACCTTTGTTTTGACCGGGTGCGGTTTGTACATAGGTGGAAGTTTGATAAATAGGCGTCATAATGGCACCAGTAGATGGGTCAGGCTCCGCACCGGCGTGAATTATTTTGGTAGCTAATTTCATAGGTTTCTTCTCTTTGGGGAAAGATGTTTTTGCAGTATTCATTCAGTTATTTTTTTAATGATGATAACACTGTGCAAAGTAAGTTCATTTTTTGTATGTTGCCTTAGTGGTTTAGTGGAGTTGGGAAAGGCCGCCAAACTTTTAAGGGGTAACAATCCTGTGCGTACCGGCGATTAAACTGATTAGATTATTTGAGCGGCACACAGGTAACGCCAGTCAAAATTATCTTTGTCATGTGCGTTAAGCGGTACCACCTTTTTATCAAGAACTGCCGGTTTTAGAATCCGGCTATTTACCAGTTTTCTTTTAGATTCATGGATGAATTCCAGCAAGTTTTTGTTTTGCATCCATTGATGCTGGGGTGTTTCAAATCCGGTTTTATCCGTACGCCACACAATTTCATCGGGTAATTTTTTAGTAACTGATTTGCGCAACAACCATTTTGTCCAACCTTCGTGAATTTTGAAATTTGCGGGCAGTGAAAAAATAAACTCCACCAATTCATGGTTTAAAAATGGCAGGCGAACTTCAATACCGTGTGCCATGCTGTTTCTGTCAGCAAATCTTAGCAACTCTTCCAAACCCATTGTACCCGTATTGAAATATAAAATATCGTTTAATTTGGAATTGACTGGTTTATGAATGCCCTCCCATTCCCTTCCTCTCAGGGAGTTAATAAACCCGGGATCAATATCCGGGTGGTGAAGGATTTGGTTATATTCATTTCTTTCCAATTGTATGGAAGCATGTTTTGGAAAAAATGCAGCGAGGTAGTTTTTGTATCCCCACTTGAAGGGGATTTGCTTTTTTTGAAATAAATTGATTTCTTTCGCCAATTCACCAAATTTACCCCTGGTAATTAATTGCTGAAGGTACCAGGGTATATATTTTGTATATCCGGCAAGGGTTTCATCCGCCCCCTGCCCATCCAGCAAAACCTTTACCTGGTGTTGGTTGGCCAATTCAAACACCTTGAATTGTGCATAGATGCCTGACGAACCAAAGGGTTCCTCCTGGTGGTAACAAAGCGTTTGGAAATCATGGATCAAGCCTTCGGCTGTTGGGACGAACTGGAAATTTTGTAACCCAAATTTTTGTACAACTGTTCGAATATAGGCTGATTCGTCTTTCTTAAATCCGGGAAAGACTGCTGAAAAAGTTGTTTGCTGTTCATTTCTATTTAGCAACTGATGAATAGTTGCCGTTATGGCAGAGCTGTCCAATCCACCACTCAAACTGGTACCTACCACTACATCACTCCTCAAACGTCTGTTTACCGACCGGGTAAAAAGTTCAGTGAATTTTTCTATCGCACCCTCTTCTGAAGATGGAAAGGAATGTTCTTTATTTAGATCCCAGTAAGAATGGATATGTGGCTTAAAATCTGAAAAATCTATTTGTAAATAATGAGCGGGGGGAAGTGAATATATTTTTTCAAAGAAAGTTTGTTCCTTATCGTTTGCATTTTGAACATGACCCAGGGTAATATAATTTAAAAGCATCTTTTCATCTGTTTTTTTTTCAACACCGGCCGTCCACAACGCTTTCATCTCACTTGCGAAAACAAATTGTTCTTTATTTATGTAATAAAAAAATGGCTTTTCACCAAAGCGATCCCTTGCTGCAAATAGTTGTTTTTCTTTATTATCCCAGATGGCAAACGAAAACATTCCATCAAACTGATGCAGGCAATCTTTTTTCCAGTAATCGTAGGCTGCCAAAACAATTTCTGTATCAGATTGTGTTCTAAAATGATATCCTTTTCCAGCGAGGGTTTCCCGCAATTCAATGTAATTATAAATTTCTCCGTTATAAGTGATTGTATATCGTATATCATTGTTGGCAGCCGATGGGGAAACTCCCGGAATCAAATGCATTGGCTGCGCTGCATTCTTCGATAAGTCAATAATTGCCAGTCTTCGATGTCCTAATCCTACATTCCTGCCTGAATTTATCCACAGCCCCTCCCCATCAGGTCCCCGATGGGCCAGTGTATCTGTCATCTTTTCTATGCGCTCTCTGGTAACCAGCAACTGATTCAGTGAAATGATTCCTGCAATGCCACACATGGTGTTAGTATCTATATTAGTATTTAAAAAAAATCCCGGCATATGCCGGGATCAAATTAATCATTGTTCCAATACCGGTGGATTTGCCATTCTTTAATTCGGTTAAGAAAGAGAATTGTTCCGGTTGTTTTTTACCATCCGGGAAAAAATTGTTTTTCAAAAGAAAAAGATAAGGCAAAAGAAAGATGATTAAAAAATGATTGGTAAAATAATTTTAAAATTATCCCAGGCTATAATTAAACCGGCACCAGCAGGGGCTTTTTCAAAAGCCATAACAAAGGATTCCAAAGCCTCCGTTTGCTTTTGCACCGGCACTTCTACCCTCACTACATCTTTGGTTTCGTCATATTTAAAAGATCCCCATGTATCTGTTTCTTTATTGATAATAACTGTCCATTTTTCCGGGTAGGGGATACAGTACATTGTGTAGCGTCCTTTTTTAACCCTGGTGCTGCCAATTTTTACCGGTTGAAAAAATTCGATTTCAGTGGCTTCGTTAGCGCCTAATCGCCAAACATTTCCATATTCCAGCAATTCACCAAAAATGGTGCGTCCATTCTTTTGCGGCCTGCTAAATATTACCCGGGCCACCAACGGCTCTGTTGCTTTGTCCTGTATTTTTAATACCGGGTACCCCGACGGATAGTAACTCATATCCAGGGGCGATTTATCTACCGGTGGTAATTTTGTTTGAGCATGCATTCCCATGCAACTCATTAAAATCAGTACAACTCCAAATGAAAATTTCTTCATGAATTATTTTAATTATAAGTGGCAAATATAAACCGATTCAGGTATTATTAAGTTCGCATAAACGATGGAAGGCAAATTTCTTGAGTTCAGGGAAAAATAATTGATAACATTCGCCCAGTTCATCATAGTGACGCTCAAAAAGCTGGTATGCAATCGCCGATTCTGACAGGTATGCCGCACGCCTTACCAATCCTCCAAAGCTTTTTTCAATCCCTTCTTTATAGCTATAATGGAATAACCAGTTGTGCTGCTGCATATATGGAAATATCTGCAGGAACTTAACCGGCAGCCCTTCGCTATTATTCTGAAGGCTGTGATAGGTAGATTGGCAAAACGATTGTAGCGCAGTTTCGTTTGCGAATTCATTTATATCGGTTGCTAAAAAATGATCATACACCACATCAATAAATGCACCCGCATATAGCCGGTAATCTTTTCTGAAATATGCTTTGGCTTCCCGGGTAACCGGGTGAAAATCTGTAAACTCATCAATTGCCCGGTGCAGTGCGATTCCTTTTTGGATGCCATTATTGAAATCGAATTTTTTTTTGCCTTTCACAAAGTCACTGATCATATTGCCCGTTAATATTTCAGCCTGGTTAAAGGAAAGATAAGCGTGGGCTAAATAATTCATATTTTAATATGGGTATTAATTTACAGGTGATTTGCGTAAAAAAGAGTCCTTTCAGATTGCCATGATAAAGGTAGGACTATTAAAATGCTGTAAGGTTGCACTGACACAAAACCGTTTTTACTATTTAACAATATGAATACAAACTTTGTGTTTTTTTTATGAAAATCTGTAAAACCTTATCTGTATTGTTTTTCAGCCGATTCTGTTGAGTCGGCGGCAACATGAGTTTACCGTTTGTGTGATGCATTGAAAATGAACAGTAGTTTGATCAATTACTACTTGCAAAAAAATATAGCCCATATATCTTTGATTTATCAAAAAGCCGCCAGTCATGAGGTGGTTATCAATAAACCAAAAAAAAGTATAGTTATGAAAAAATTAGTAACCATTGTAGCCGTAGCAGTAATGATGTTTTCGGCTTTTGCATTCGCTACCGATAGCGACAAAGTGAATGCCCGGGTAAAAGCGGCATTTTTAGATGATTTCTCCGCTGCTTCAGAAGTAACCTGGGAAAAGACAAGTGACTTTTATTTCGCCACATTTAAAGTCAATCACATGGAAGTAAATGCGGCTTACAACGAAGCCGGTGAGCTGATAGGCACTTCAAGGCCATTGGAATCAAACCAGTTGCCGATGAGTATTTCATTGGCGCTGGCTAAAAAGTACGAAGGGTATACTGTTTCCAAAAAGGCATTGGAATTAACTTTTGAAGGAGATACCCGCTATTATGTAACCGTATCAAACGACCGCCAGGCGTTAAAATTAAAATGCACGGCCGGTGGTAATATTGATGTAGAACGCAAGATTAAGAAAAAGTAAAATATAAATTAACCTTAGCAAATTTAATAGCCCGTACTTTATTGGCCGGGCTATTCTTATTTTATTAACGACCTGCCGAAGGTACTACCGGCAAGCTTTCATTACCGGCTTCATTCACTGACTGTACTGCAAAAAAATAATTGTCCTTTGAATAGGGAAGCCGTACCCCGGTATCTAAAGTGAAGATTTTTTTCTGCCACACTGCACTGGTTGTTTCTCTCATTAAGATATAGTACCCTTTTGGTTTGCCATATTTTGGCGCCTTCCAGTACAGGTAAGTAGAGTTAGTGAGGTTTTTCACATCTATCTTCACTGAATCGGGCATTGACGGAGCTTTGGCCAGACTTGCCAGGTTAGCCAGGTTCATACCCGTGTTCTTTCTCAGGTATTCAAAATCAATAAATTCGGGCAAATCACCATACCGGATATTATTTTCCACTCTTACATTTTGGTGCTGCCGGGTATAGTTTTCATTCATCTCCGTAAAGCGAACTGCCGCAAACCCACGCTGAACATAAGGAGTATGATCTCCTCCTCTTAAAAAACGATCATTCCTGTATATCATAACCACCTGCAGGTTGTCAACATACCGTTCGCCAATCTCTTTTACATAGCGGGCAAGCTGCCTGGATTTACCATCATTTTCCAAACCAAGGTTTCTTATTTGAACCGCATTTTTTTCTGTTTCAAATGCGGGTAATCCTTCACTGAACACCCGGATTTTTGTATTATCAATAATATTGGTTTCGTTGCTGTTATTGCTTCCCATAATATCATTGTTCAACACGGCTTCAATATTCCAGTTAGCTTTCTTGGCTTTTTCACTCATAAAAGTTGCGCCTAATAATCCCTGTTCTTCGCCGCTTACGGCCACAAAAATAATGGTGGCAGGAAAGCTTCGCTTACACATTACCCTGGCGCATTCCATTACGGCAGCTACTCCGCTGCCATCATCATTTGCACCTGGCGCATCACCTGTTCGGTCCATTACACTGGTACGCATATTATCCAGGTGCCCGCTGATAATGAATATACGGTTATCAGCAGGATCGGTTCCTTTAAGTGTTGCCATTACGTTACCCAGCAGCAATAACGAATCCACCCTTTTACCATCCGGTTGTAAAGTGGTTGTATCAATCATGGCCGATAATCTGCCCGAAGATTGTTTAGCCATTTCATTAAACCTGCCTAATACCCAATTGCGGGCTGCACCAATACCCCGGTTGGGGTTTGTTTGCGTACTTAAAGTATTGCGGGTGCCAAATGCAACCAGCGTTTTAATATAGGATTGTAAAGAGTCAGGGGATACTTCTTTTACCATGCTTTCAATTGCAGGATCACGCTGAACGATGGTTTGGGAAAATAATTCCGGTGCAGCAAATAAAAGGCAGGCAAATAATAATTGCTTCATAAGATCAATTTGAATTTTAGAAAATTATATACAAAGAAATAAGAAACTTGTTGAAATTTTTGGAATTGGTTTCAAATAAAAACAAATGTATGGGTTATTGAAATTTAATAATGACAGCTTCGGTACAATATGATGGTCCTTTATTTGTCCGGGCGGTTTAGGGTGATACAATTCCTGCTTATTGGTGCATAAAAAAAATTACTTTTGCAGCCTTCGATGGTACTGGTTGAATAGCAAATCCATCTAAGGCTATGAAGATGATTTTTAGAAATTCAAAATAAATTATATGAGCAAAGGACCCGTTTCCAATTTTATAGAACATCATTACCGCCATTTTAATGCGGCAGCTTTAATGGATGCTGCCAAAGGATATGTTACCCACCTGGACGAAGGTGGTAAAATGATGGTTACCCTTGCAGGGGCCATGAGTACTGCAGAGTTGGGGCTTAGTCTTGCAGAGATGATCAGGCAGGACAAGGTTTCCATCATTAGTTGTACAGGTGCTAATTTGGAAGAAGACATTATGAACCTGGTAGCACATAGCCATTATAAAAGAGTACCTAACTATCGAGATTTAAGTCCACAGGAAGAATGGGATTTGCTGGAGAACCATTATAACCGGGTTACCGACACCTGTATTCCGGAGGAAGAAGCCTTTAGAAGATTGCAACAGCATATACATAAAATATGGAAGGATGCAGATGATAAGGGCGAGCGCTATTTTCCCCACGAGTATATGTACAAAATGTTGCTGAGCGGTGTACTGGAGCAATATTACGAAATTGATCCTAAAAACAGCTGGATGCTGGCCGCTGCACAAAAAAATATTCCAATTGTTGTACCGGGCTGGGAAGACAGTACCATGGGAAATATTTTTGCCTCTTACATTATTAAAAATGAACTGAAGGCAAGCACCATGAAGAGTGGTATTGAATACATGGTATGGCTGGCCGATTGGTACAGAAACAATTCAGCTGGAAAGGGAGTCGGTTTTTTCCAGATTGGTGGTGGTATTGCAGGTGATTTTCCGATATGTGTAGTTCCCATGATGTACCAGGACCTGGAGTGGCATGATGTTCCATTCTGGAGTTATTTTTGCCAGGTAAGTGATAGCACCACTTCCTATGGATCTTATTCCGGCGCCGTACCCAACGAGAAAATAACCTGGGGTAAACTGGATATTAAAACACCCAAATTTATTGTAGAAAGTGATGCAACAATCGTTTGCCCGTTAATATTTGCGTGGATATTAGGGTGGTAAGCGTTGTATTGACAGATTCATCATGCTAAGCTTTTTAATATAGCTGTTGAAGTAAATTTAAGGGCAGGAATAGCAGACAAGAAAGCTGAAAAATAATTTAATTTATGAATTCATACCTGGAAGAAACTTATTTGGAAGCTGAGGCAGATATCAAGGATGGGAATTTTGTGGAAGCCTTCAGAAAATATGAGTCTATTCTGTTAGAAGAGCCATCCAACGGGCCAACTTTAAATTCACTTGGATGGCTTAGCAAAACTCAAATTGAAGATTTCACAAAAGCGGAGGCCTATTACAAGGCTTCCATAGCTTCGGATTCAAAATATCCCCATAGTTACCTCAACTACGCAACACTTTTAACTGATATGGAAAGATTTGAGGAACTCGAAGAGCACCTTCAAATTTGTTTTCGCATTCCAACCATCGAAAAATCGTGGGTATTTATGAAGTTGGGACTAATGGAGGAACTAAAGCTTAATTTTAAAGGTGCCATTACCAATTTTGAAAAAGCAATATTGGTTGCGATAAGTGATGAAAAGATAAAAGACTATGAGGCAAATATCGCCCGTTGTAAAAGTAAAATTGAGTTGTCTAAAAACCATTTAAAGTGGATCAATCAACTGAAGAAATAATCCCTAACTCATAAAAAAGGGGCCTTTTTTTAAAGGCCCCTTTTAATTTTATCTTGTTCCCATTTCTAAAGGAATATCACGCTTTAGCATCCCGTCCCGATTGGCGATTTCCCACGCAGTATGAAAAATCATCCGCACTCTTTTTTCGTACAGGTCCCAGTATATTTTATCAACCGTATCAGTTGGTTTATGGTAGTCGGCTTTTAACATACCATCATAAAAAAACAGGATGGGTACTCCTTTTCGGGCAAAATTATAATGGTCGCTTCTAAAATAGATCCTGTTTTGATCTTTTGGGTCATCATATTTGTAATCAAATACCAGGTTGGTATATTTTTTATTCACTCCTTCATTAATGCCGGGTAATTCGCTGCTCAATTTATCATGACCAATTACGTACACATAATTCAAAGTGTCGCCGGTTTTCCTTTCTGTATCGATTCTTCCCACCATATCGGTATTTAAATCAACTGATGTTTTCTCAAGGGGAAAAACCGGGTGGTCGCTATAGTATTCGCTTCCCCACAGGCCTTTTTCTTCGCCGCTGACGGTCATAAATACCACGGTTCTTCTTGGGCCGACGCCGGCCGCTTTGGCCTGTGCAAAAGCATCGGCCATTTCAATTACGGCACAGGTGCCGCTGCCATCATCATCCGCACCATAATATATTTTGCCATCCCGTTTACCCAGGTGATCATAATGGCCGGTTAAAAAAACAAGTTCATCTTTTTTATCACTGCCTTCAATAACACCAATAACATTGCTGGCATTAATAACATTGCGGTATTTGTTATAGCTGAAAGAAGATTTCATTTTCATTTCAAAGGCCCATTCCTTATCAATTGGCTGGCTTGCTTTGGCAATTTTTAAGAGTGTGTCAAAATTATTGGGGATAATTGTCGAAGCAAATGCATGGGAGAGAAATACATGATTGATCATTTTTCCACCAGCGTTACTGCGTGGGTAATAAACATTGGTTTTGTTATTGGATTCGATGGTTCTTTGTGTAAAAACAGCCAGGCCCGGATTAATAATAAATGCCCCAACTGCACCCTTACCCGCTGCGATTGCTAATTTTTTACCGGTTCCGGGAAAGGTCCATTGGCTGCCGCGACCGGTACCGGTAATTAAATATTTTCCGTCTTTTTTGGGCTCGCCTAAAAAAAACACGACTATTTTTCCCTTTACATCAAGCCCGGTATAATCTGTATAACTGGTATCATCAATACCGTATCCAACAAATATTATTTTCTTTCCCTTAAATATTCCGGTTTCTGTAAGGTTTGCCTGGCTGTAAAAATCTTTGCCATATTCTGCTGGTTTACCATTAACAACTAACCCGCTGCTGATAAGACTATCCTGGTACAATGGATAAAGTTGCTGGTAACTGTTTAAGGATTCCGGTGTTTTCAGTCCCATCAATTTAAATTGAGATTCAATATATGCAGCGGCCTTTCGTTGTCCTTCGGTTCCGGTTTCCCTGCCTTCCATTTCATCGCCGGCAATAATGGTTAAGTGTTTTTTTAAATCGGTGCCGGTGATGGTGGCAGCAAATTTTGCAGCATGATCTGGCTGGGCAAAGGAAATGAGTTGCGTACATAGCAATACGATTGCCAGCGAAAAAGTTTTTTTCATTGATGTAAAAAGTGAATGATGGTAAAGGGTGAATGAGTGATAGTGTATGGTCAAAGGTAATAATTGGTGAAAACAAAAAATAAACTTTTGATCATCAATGACAGGAGAGGCCAATGTCTAAGATTAATCAATGTGTAACCTAAGACTTCGCCTGTTGACGATCAAACATTGACTTTTAACAGGCAATTTTATCTACCCTATGTTGATGACGGCCGCCCTCAAAGGCAGTATTCATAAAAATATCCAGCATTTTTTCTGCATCGCCATCCCGAACAAAACGTGCCGGTATACAGATAACGTTGGCATCATTGTGTTTGCGGGCCAATTCAGCCAACTCTTCGCCCCAGCAAATGGCGGCTCTTATACCCTGGTGTTTATTGGCACTGATGGCCACTCCATTGGCGCTGCCGCATAATAAAATACCAAATGCGGCTTCACCTTTTTCTACTGCTTCAGCAACCGGGTGTGCAAAATCGGGGTAATCAACTGAATCCTTTGTGTAGGTTCCAAAATCTTTAAAAACTAATCCTTCTCCTTCCAATAAAGAAATCAGGTCTTCTTTGCAATCAAACCCGGCATGATCGCAACCAATGGCAATAGGCAATTGTAGGTTAAAGGGAGTCATTTTAGTTGATAATTGATAATGTGTGAATGGATAATTGGTTTGATAAAATTAAATCTTAATTATGGTATGATGAATAAAAAATTATCCATTCATTAATTTTAAAACCTTATCAGTTTATCCGCAGTTAAATTCATTTAACTCCATTCCTTTTCTTCCTCCTTAATTCGTTGCTTTTCTACACGGGTAGCCAACAATATGCTTATCCAATACAATATCACAAGTGGTACCGCCACTAAAAACTGGCTTGTCCAGTCGGGGGAAGGCGTAATAATTGCAGCTACTACGAGTATGATTACAAAGGCGAATTTGAAATACTGCCTTAAAAAACTTCCGGTAATGAGACCGATTTTAGCCAACACATAAGATAAAACCGGTAATTCAAAAGCGATGCCACAGCCCAGCATTAAATTGGTAAGGCTATCAATATAATCATCCACCGCCGGCCTGTATTGAATCATGCCGGTTTTGCCCAATGTAAAACTTGCTAAAAAGTTAAAGGTAAAAGGAGCCAGCAAATAATAGCCAAATGCGGCACCGGTAAAGAAGCAGATAGAGACCCAAAAAATGCTTCCCCGGCCATATTTTTTTTCCTTGGGGGATAAAGCGGGCTTGATAAAAAGCCATAGTTCCCAAAAAATATATGGGAATGCTGCTATGATTCCTCCAATCATAGCGATGGTGATGGCCGAAGTAAAAGTGCCATTCACAGTAGTAACCTGGAAATCAATCTTAACGGGCGGCATACAAAAGCCATCACCCAGATGTAACCAATGACCGAACCGGCAAAGTGCGCCATAGGTAACAAACTTTTCATTTGCCGGGGCTAATATGACATTATCATAAATCCAATCTATGTATACAAAAATAGCGATGGCTGCTACCAGCCATGCAATAATGGATCTCACCAAATGCCAGCGGAGTTCTTCAATGTGGTCAAAGAAGGTCATTTCCGACTCTTCTTCTATTTTGTTTTTACCACCTAATCGCTTAAAGAATGATTTTCTTTCGGATGCTGTTGTAGCCAATTCTATAAATTAAGATAATTATTACAAAAAAAGGTTTGTGCTGGTTTAAAACCGCTCAAAAGTAGAACTCTTTTATGATTAACCAGCATTCATTATACCGCAGGTGCCGGCCTTACATTCCCGGCGCGTTTCAACACCCCCAAACCCTGTAACTCTCCCTTAACAGCGGTATTAAATGATTTGAAAACGATGAAATACATTAACTGGAGATAAATCAGGCGTTGAGGTATCATCCACAACAGTTTTTTGTAGTCTTCTTTTTCAAATGCAAATGCCAGGCTGCTCCTGCCACGTCAACTAAAGTGAAAATGAGGTAATAAAAAAGTATATGCCCAATGCTGGCGGGAATAATACCAAAGCCCGCCGCTACCAGGCTAAACACCAGCAGCAAATCTGCCAGCGGCGCCAGGAAGGGTAGCAATATCTGAAAGATCAAAATGTTGGGGAGTGCTACCATGCCAAAGTTTTTGTATTTGTGATTAAAAAATGCATCCCGGTGTTTCCAAAAACATTGCATTACCCCAAAGCTCTACCTGAAACGTTGCTTCATAAACTGTTTCATTGTTTCAGGGGCCTCGGTGTAGGAAATTGCATCATTGCAATTTCTAACCTGGTAGCCAATCCTGTGCATCCGCATGGTGAGGTCGCAATCTTCGGCCAACGTATCAGTAGTAAAACCGCCCGCGTTTATAATTGCTTCTTTCCTGAAGGCACCAATGGCACCCGGAACCACCGTAATGCAATTTAACAGGTCAAACGCCCTCCGGTCGAAATTTTGTGAAGTCATGTATTCGATACTTTGCCAGCGGGTGATCATATTTACCTCGTTCCCCACTTTTACATTGCCTGCAACTGCCCCCACAATTCCGGTAATAAATGCGTCTTTGTCAGTAGATGCAGGACTACCTGCCAGGTTAAACTTTGTCATTAATTGACTGAGAGCATCGCTCTTTAATTGGGTATCCGCATCAATACAAACAACGAACCTGCTATCTGCCTTTTCAACACCCATATTCTTTAGTGAATACCTTTACCTGCGGATTAACTGTGAGGGGATCAATAAAAAACACTCCGGATAAATGGTATTTAATTTATTCGCATTCTTGATGATGTCGGGCAGGGGGGCTTTGTTCCAGGGGGTATAAAAAAGGCAGATCGCACCAGGGAGGGCTTATTTCAGCACCCAGCAGTTCCATCGTTTATGGGTTGCAGATTGAAATATCTGTACAGTATTACTCATGATAGTACAAAGCTATCTTTATTACAACAGTACTAATTGCACCAACATGTTAACGGGAAGTAAAGGAATATAGTACAAAAGAAAGGCCCCTGTAGAAACAGGGGCCGTTTACCAAAACTAACTGCTTATGAGAAAAATTTGAATTTTTTTATTTTGAGTATTCTAAAGTATTATACGCAAATGGGGTGCCAACAGTTTAAACCATTCTGTTAATGTATCCTTAATGCCGGTAATAAATAAAGAACGAAAAAAAGAGATGTTTATTTGAATACTTTCACCACAATCTCTTTGTTTAATTAATACTGTAAAGTTATACCATTCGGTTAAAGAAATTCGTAAAAAAACAGAAATTTTTGTCTCTTTAACAATTATTTAAAATTCCTATTTTAAAAATCCCTGAATCATATCCATTAATCCTCCTCCGCCAGCCTGTGCCTGCTGTTGCTGTTGTTTTGCGCCGCCGGTTATTTTGCTCATAATATCGTCCATACCAACTTTCCCATCTCCGTTTGCATCTAAGCCACCATTTGTAAAATTGCTTAAAACGCCCTGGATATCAAAGCCGCCGGAACCTGCTGGCTGTGAATTGCCTCCACCTGTTAAGGAACCAATGATACTTTTAATATCAAAACTGCTATTGTTTGGATCGTTTGTTCTGTTTACCAGGTTACTTAATACATTTGGAATTAAATCATTCGCAATTCCATCTGCCTGGTCTACGGACACACCATGATTGCTGGTGAGCTTATTTTTAAAATTGTTGACAATATTACTCACAATGGGATTATTCAATAAACCACTGATCCCGCCTGATTGATTGTTGTGCTGCCCGCCAAAGAGAGATAAAACATCCTGAAGGCCACCTCCTGCCAAAACTCCCTGTAAACCATCTGCCACAGAATGAGTGGCATCTGCCAATACTGCATTGTTTTGCTCATTGGGTATCACAGGGTTGTTGATTACAGATTCCGTACCCTGCTCTTTAATAAGATTGAAGAGATTTTCCAGCATGCGATCGTTTTGAATAATAAAAATAATGCCTTCTATTGAAAAATCAAAGTCCAATTAATTCTGTGTGGCCATTTTTTCGGCATTTTCAGCAAATTGCAGTGCATCAATAAATTCCTGTACCTCCCCGTTCAATACATTGTCGAGATTATAAACAGTAAGCCCGATCCTATGATCTGTAACACGGCCCTGGGGGAAATTGTAGGTTCTGATTTTTGCGCTCCTGTCACCGGTACTTACCAGGCTTTTCCGCTTATGGGCTATAGCTTCTTCCGCCTTGCGCACTTCTTCATCGTACAACCTGGTTCTCAACATATCCATCGCTTTTTCTTTATTGCCCAACTGGCTTCTTTCTGTCTGGCACATTACCACCAGCCCCGTAGGCTTGTGTGTTAAAAAAACCTTGGTTTCCACTTTGTTTACATTCTGGCCTCCGGCACCACCGCTTCGTGCAGTTTCCATTTTTACATCACTTTCCTTTAATTCAAAATCCACTTCTTCTGCTTCCGGCATAACCGCTACTGTAGCAGCACTGGTATGTACCCGCCCGCTGGCTTCTGTATCCGGTACCCTTTGCACCCGATGTACACCGCTTTCAAATTTCAGCGTGCCATATACATCGTCCCCCACTACTTCCACCTGTACTTCTTTATACCCACCTGCAGTGCCTTCACTTTCGCTCAACAAGGCTGTTTTCCAGCCCTTTTTTTCACAATATTTTAAATACATTCTGAGCAAGTCGCCTGCAAACAGCGAAGCTTCATCACCGCCGGTTCCCGCTCTTATTTCCAAAATTGCATTCTTTTCGTCGTATGGATCTTTGGGGATGAGCATATTTCGAAGGGCTTTTTCCAATGCCTCCTTTTTTTCATCTAATACCGGCAGTTCCTGTTTGGCAAGGTCCCTCATTTCTGCATCATCGCCATTTAACACTTCCCTGTTAAATTCAATATCATCCATCAACTTAACGTAAGCATCTCTTGCCTGTACAATTTTTTCCAAACTGCGGTATTCCTTACTAATAGCAGTAAATTTTTTATTATCACTAACAATCTCAGGATTGGTAAGCGCAACGCCTAAATTTTCAAATCTACCTTTAATAGCATCTAATTTATCTAACATACTTTAATTTTATACCCCTGTCCCCGCCAGCCAGCGGGTTGAGGAGATTACGTTTTGCCTAAATCCTTTGAGGTTCTTTAATTACAAAGTATTTAAACAGGCGGCAAATTTACAATATATCAATCAATCATTTTGTACAGAAAATTTACCGCAGACCATATTTTTACCGGTTATGGACTATTACCTGAGCAAACGGTACTGATAACCGATGCTAACGGTGTCATTATGAATATAGTGGATCAAATGGATTCCGGCGATGGAGTAGAAGTATTCAAAGGGATGCTAACCCCGGGTTTTGTGAATGCCCACTGCCATTTGGAATTAAGTCATTTAAGGGGTTTTGTACCGGAAGAAACCGGGCTCGTGGAGTTTGTGCAGCAGGTAATGGGAAGAAGGGCAGCATCTGAAGAATTAAAGATGGATGCAATGCTGAATGCTGAAGTTGAAATGTATCATTGCGGTATAATCGCCGTCGGGGATATTTGTAACACCACCGACTCGATCCCGGTAAAACAACAAAGCAGGCTGCTGTGGCATAACTTTGTAGAAGTTAGCGGCTTTATAGATGCGGTGGCTGAAAAGCGGTTAATGGATATGAAATCGGTGTATGATCAATTCCAATCTGCAAACAAGGGACACACAGCAAGCTTTTCACCGCATGCACCATACAGTGTGTCAAAGAAATTGTTTCAGTTGTTGAACATTGAAACGGCCAATGAAATTCTTACGATACATAACCAGGAGTGTGAAGCAGAAGATGATTTATACAAACATAAAATGGGTGGGTTCCTGGAGTTGTATAAAAATTTCGGAATAGATATCGCCGGATTTGAAGCTACCGGAAAGTCCAGCTTCCAGAGTTGGTTGCCTTATTTTACCGGCGGCCAATCCATCATTTCGGTGCATAAT
>JANPIJ010000140.1:0-44781 GCA_031424955.1 Ferruginibacter sp.
CGCTGATGGTGAATTACGGTGCGATTTTGGGGTCGATTTAATAAATTCAATTTTTAAGAGCTCCTACATTAAAGCAGACAAACCAAACGACATATGAGTATAATATTCAATAGTAATACCGGGCTAGTATTTTTCAGGCAGGGTTACAGCTGTTTTAAGATTATCACATAAAATAGTAGCAGCAGTACCTTTAAAGAAAAGGTGCATGTTATTAACACAGGATGCAAAAGACCTTAAAAGCCTGTAGAAAAATTGCTGTACACATGGATCAACATGCCGGAATCCTGAAATGTTGATTTATCCATCCGACTATCTAAAAAAAATAATTTGATAGGTCAACATGCAAGAGTGTCTTTACTCAGAAGGCATCCCGAACCCAAAAGAGGTGGGTCAACATCACCGGAATGGTGGGTCAACATGAAACGGAATGGTGGGTCAACATGCTCCGGAATCTACACTGATTACCCTATTTTAAAGCCTCAATTTCCCTGGGAAGGCAAATGTGTAGAAGCCGCATCCACCATTCGAAAGGGAAAAAAACTTTTCATGTTTTATGCCGGAGCTTACAATAATGCACCTCAGCAGATAGGCGTTGCAATCAGTAATGATGGTATTATTTGGAAGCGGTTGTTTAATGAGCCTTTTTTAGCAAATGGTAAAAGGGGAGCGTGGAACTACAGCGAATCAGGCCATCCGCATATTTTTAAAGATGATGATGGCCGCACCTGGCTTTTTTTCCAGGGAAATAATGACCATGGCAAAACATGGTTTATTTCCAAAGTTGAAATAAAGTGGAAAAAGGATAAGCCTCATTTTGTCAAATAATCACTGCTGAAATAATACAATACAGTTTTCTTTAAATATAACCTAAGCAGGCATTAATACACTATAACCTGTTCAATGAATCAGGAAGGAGAGGAATAGCGGGCGTGGTTTCAAATCCTGAATCTGCAAATACGCTAGGTGATTTTCCATATTGTTTCTTGAATTCCCGGCTAAAATATTTCCGATCGTTATAGCCAACCATAAAAGCAATTTCGGAAACGGTCAAATCCTTTTTCATCAAAAGTTCTGCAGCTTTTTTCATCCGGATTGATTTTACAAAATCATTGACCGACATATCTGTTAATGCTTTCAGCTTTTTATACAGGATCGGTGCACTCATCGCCACTTTTCTCGACAACATAGATACACCAAATTCGGGATCATCCAGGTGTTCATGTATCAACTCCACTACTTTGTCATAAAACTCCTTGTCCACCGCATTTACAAAATTATCACTGGCAACTGTTTCGTTTTCTTTTTTAGGAGCGGAAACCAATAACCGTCCAAATCGCTGTCTCAGTTTTTCACGGATAACAAGTAGGTTTCGGATGTTCAGTTCCAATATTTTTGGACTGTATGGCTTTGTAATATAAATATCGGCACCTGTTTCCAGTCCGGCAATCTGATCATCCTGGGTGGTTTTTGCGGTTAGTAAGATAACTGGTATATGGCTTGTCCGTTCGTCTGTCTTTAATTTTTCACAAAGATCAAAGCCATCCATTTCGGGCATCATCACATCACTCACAACCAGGTCTGGGATTTCGGTTATTGATCTTTCCCAGGCTTCCAGTCCGTTGGAGCACACCTGCACAGCGTATTGCTTTTCAAAAGTGTCTTTCAACAATTGCAGCAAATCGGGATTGTCTTCCGCGATCAATATTGAAAAGGTTTTTTTTATGTCGGTTTCGTCTGCTTTATTTACCGATGGAACAGCATTTATTTCAAGTGGGTTTTCCAATTTAATTACCAGGTCATCTTTGTTTGTCCCATTTACAAGGTGTTTATTTCCCAGTTGGAGAATCACCGTAAAGCAGGTACGGCCTTCATTTTTGTTGCATGCCGGTTCACTTTGTACCGTAATACTTCCTTTATGCAGTTCAATGATGTTTTTTGACAATGCCAAACCGATGCCATAGCCCGTATTCTGGCGACCATAATCAGAAACCTGGAAAAAATTGGTAAAAATCTTATCGATATATTGTGGATGGATACCCCTTCCGTTATCACAAACCGAAATCTTTGCCACATTGTCGTTTTGCACGACCAATATCTCTATGTGCCCACCTTCTGGTGTGAATTTTAACGCATTAGTGAGCAGGTTATAACATACCTTTTCCAACTGTTCCGGGTCAAAGTATACAAAAATATCCTCCCGTTCATGGATAAAAGTCAGGTTAATATTTTTTGAATTCGACAATTCAAGAAAATTGGTATAAATTTCTTCCAGGAAAGCTACCAGGTTATGACGTTCAATTTTTAATTGCAGGTGGTTTGTTTCCGCTTTCCTGAAGTCCATTAACTCTTTCACTAGTCTCAATAGTTGTGCTGCATTATTTTTAACAACGGTTAATTTTTCGTTGTTTGGATCGCCCGGCTGATTACTTTCCAGCATTTTTTCAACCGGCGCCATAATGAGTGTCAGATGAGTTAGAATTTCATGCGAAACATTGGTAAAAAAATTAAGTTTCACCTGGTGGAGTTCTTCTTCTTTTACCAGTAGTGCCCTTAGAAAAAAGAAACGGTAAACAAAGAATATGATCATGAGTGCGGCAAGGGTATAAATGCAGTAGGCCCACCAGGTTAACCAGAATGGTGGCAAAACCCTGATGTTCATGGTTAATGGTTCACTCCAGATGCCGTCATTATTGGCACCTTTCAAAATTAACCGGTAGCTTCCGGGGGGTAGATTGTTGTAAGAAACAGCTGTTGTGTTTGTCTGCAGCCAATCCTTATCAAATCCTTCCAGTTTATATCTATACTTGTTTTTATTGCTTTTAATAAAATTCAGCAATGCAAATTCAAATGTAAGTACGTTTTGATTATACCTTAAAATGATTTCATTGGTGAGTGTAATGTTTTTTTTGAGTAACTTTTTTTCGTCACCAATCTCAACCCTTTCATTGAAAAGTTTTAAACCAGTGAACACCAGTTGTGCTTTTTCAGTATTAGTTTCTATTTGCTTCGGGAAAAAACTGGTAATGCCCTTGTATCCTCCAAAATAAAGCATTCCTTTACTGTCCTTGAAAAATGCGTTATTATTAAAATCATTAGCAGCTATGCCGTCACTGGAAGTATATGTTTGAAAACTTTTTGAGGCAGGATTGAACCTGACTAAGCCTTTATCAGTACTAAGCCAAAGGTTATTTTCTTTATCGGTTAATATGCCAACCACTGTTTTTTCAGCTAGTTCACCATTGTCATTATAGTGAGAGTAGCGGTCGTTTTGATGGTTAAAAAAGCCTAGCCCTCCACCATAATTAAGTCCTAACCAAATATTGCCTTTTGCATCCCCGGTAATACAATTAATATAATCAACATCATTTATTTCCTTTATACTGTCACCCTTTACCCGGTACAAACCATTAGTTGTTCCAATCCATAACTGTTTTTTTTGGTCTTCAAAAAATGATTTTGCAATCTTCAAAGGATTATTCAGTATTTGGAAGCTGGTTCCGGCAAAGAGGGGGGTATTGAATGGAATCAATGTTGCCTTATTTTTTTGAAATAATTGTATCCCCTGTGTTGTACCCAACCAGAGACGCTTATAACTATCTTCAAAGATGGCTTGCACTTCCGCATGGGAAAATGATTCATCGGATTCATAGTTTTCCTGGGTAAACATTCGCCTGAACTTACCAGTTTTTGGGTCAAAATTGTTTAATCCGCCACCCTGGGCTGTACCAATCCACAGAAGGTTGTCTCTATCATAATAAACTGATTTTATCAAATTGGAACTGATACTACCAGGATCATTAATATTGTTTTTATAAACTGTTAATTTGCCGGTAGTGCTGTTAATGGTATTTAATCCGCCACCTTCCGTGCCGATCCAAAGGTTTTTTTGAGCGTCTTCCACAATGCTACTTACCACATTGCTGCTTATTTCCGCTTTTTTTTCATTATTCTGAATCAATGTGAAGAAAGTGTTCGTGGAGTAATTTATGTTGGCCCCTCCGAAATAGGTTCCGACCCACATCGACTTTGCGGCATCCTGGAAAATACTATAAATGGAATGCTGGTTAAGGCTTTTTTTGTTTCCTGGTTCATGCTGGAAAGAGCGGATATCATAGTTCACCGGATCGATGATGCTTAATCCTTCCTGTGTGCCAATCCAAATATGACCATTCGGCCCAATGGCTATTTGCCTGATATTGTTATTAATGATACTCTTTGGATTATCATTGATATGTTTAAATCCACTAAAACGCCCTGTATTGAATTCATATCGGTTAACTCCATTATTTAGCGTGCCTATCCACAATCCCTGCATGCCATCTTCAATTATTGAGGTAATGTAATTGGCACTGATACCAGATTCCCTTGCAGGATCATAGTGGAAATTTTGGAAATGCCAGTTGCCATTACGCAACTGGATTTGTGTTAAGCCGCTAATGGTACCAATCCAAATACTCCCTGTATGGTCCTCATAAATGCACTTGATGTAATTCCCTGCTATTGAATGGGCATTTGAATTACTGAAGAAAGCCTGCATTTTGGTAGTATCCCGTTTGGCATTTAATAAAAACAAGCCATGGGCGGTACCTACCCATAGGTTTTTTTTCTGGTCCTCATATAAATATGTTACAAAAGCAGTGCGAATACCCGGAATTGAGAATGGCTCAAATGCGTCTTTATCGGGAATGTAACGATGAAGCCCGTTGGAAGTGCCTGCCCACAATGTATTATCTGAATCCGTTATCAGGTTAAAGATATTCGTTTGGGCAAGGTTTTGATTTTTATATTTGTTAACGAAATAGGTTTTAATATTATTACCATCATACCGGTTAAGCCCATTAGGTGTGCCAAACCACATGAATCCTGTTTTGTCCTGGGTAATGGATAGAACCGCATTGCTTGACAGTCCGTTTTCATTGGTGATGTGGTGAAACCCGAGTGACTGACTGAATATAGAGAGAGATAAAGTAACCAGGATTGATACAATCAAAACCGGCTTTTTAAAATTGATTATAAAACAGGGTTGATTCATTCAGGCAAATAATTGGTAATAAAAATAGTGAATAGTTATAGTTTGCGCACGCGACGAGGGGGACAATATTAAAAAAGGGGATGATTATTGCAAATATTGAATAAAATGCTGGTTGATATATACTGCTTTAAATAATAATTATAAAAACCACCCTATTAATTTATAATACTCCCCCCTGTATGCTATTTATACAATAGACCTTTGTATTAAGGATTCTGATCTGGTGAAAACTTGTTAAAGCCTCCGTTTTGGATATCCATGATATATTTCTTCACCAAAAATTGCATTGCTATGCTATTAAGCTCCAAACACGGGAAGTCCTGTCATATAATGAGAATTATGACAGTAATCATTTTGATAATATGTATGCCAGCCCTGCTTCTGGCTCAAACCCGGAAAATATCCGGTACGGTTAGGGATGAAAATGGGAACCCAGTTCCCGATGTTTCAATTGGTATAAAAAATAAAACCGGTGGAACTACCACTGATAATACTGGTCAATTTACCATCGAGGTGGTAACTGGCTCCATATTAGTGATTTCTTCAGTAAGTCATGAACCTGCAGAGGTGGTAGTGGGTGCTTCAAATATAGTTTCACTTTCCATAAAAACGAAATCTACCAGCCTTACCGATGTAGTTGTAGTAGGTTATGCCACACAAAAAAAGGTTAACCTTACCGGCTCAGTAGCTACCATATCTGCAAAACAAATTGAAGACCGGCCTGTTTCGAATATATCCTCTTCATTGGCCGGGTTAAGTTCAGGTGTATATGTAAGGCAGGGTTCAGGGCAGCCTGGTTCTGATGGTGCCAGTATTTTAATACGTGGTACCGGTACCCTGAGCAGCAATTCTCCATTGATCCTGATTGATGGAATCATTGGTTCGATGGATGCTGTAAACCCACTCGATGTAGCAACAATTTCCGTATTGAAAGATGCTGCATCGGCTTCCATTTATGGTAGTTTAGCGGCTAACGGAGTAATATTAATTACTACTAAAAGGGGGCAAAAAAATAAAACAACAGTTACTTACAATGGCATTTTTTCAACTACCAACCCAATGAACCTGCCTGAATATAATTCCAACTATGCAACGCATATGCGGATGATCAATGAAGGCACCACGAATGTTGCGCAGCCTTCTATTTTTTCCCAGGCTACGATTAATGCGTGGGATTCGGCTTCAAAAATACCCAATCAACTGAACCCAATAGGTGTACCTAATAATATTGCCTACCCCAACACCGACTGGGGAGATGCCTTGTTTGAAAATCGAATACTTCAAAACCATAACATATCAGTAAATGGAGGCAGTGATAAAGTAAACTTCCTTTTGTCACTGGGTTTTCTTGACAATAAAGGCGTAATGCAAAATACCGGTACGCAGCGCTACCAGATAAGGGCCAACCTGGATGCTAAGGTGGCAAAATGGCTGACCCTAGGAACCCAAACATTTGCTTCTACCCAAACTTTTGATATGGGTAACACAGGTTCCGCTTTTGGGTTTTTAGGACAAACTACGCCTGGTGTGGTGCCTTATTACAATGGACAATATGGTTTTCCACAGGCACCCGAAGAATCGTCTACTGCAAACGCAATTTTGGCATTCCTCAATAATACAGATGGCAGTGACCAAACCAGTCGTTTCAATACTACGGTTTATGCTACTTTTAACCTACACAAGGGACTAACCTTCGAAAGTCGTTTCAACTACCAAACCCGGTTTGGTGAATATAACAGCCATAGTGTGCCACAGGAAAGGTGGAATTTTGCCACCAATGAGCAAAAAACTTTTCCCGGTGACCCCTCTACTTTCAGCACCTATTATTCCTTTGACAAAAACTACCAGACCACCATTGATAACGTGCTGCGCTACACTACTAAAATTAGCAGCGACCATGAAATCAGTGCCCTTGCAGGTTATAACCAATTGTACTATAATTTTTACAATTTTAATGCTACCAAGTTGGGCCTGATAGATTACTCGATAACTACCCCAGGAACAGCACTTACGCCAACTGCTACCAATGGATCCGAGAATGATTACGCCACACGTTCCTATTTTGGCAGGGTAAATTATGCCTACCGGGGTAAATATTTATTGGAGGGTAACCTTCGATACGACGGTGTTTCCCGTTTTTCACCGGAAACACGCTGGGGAATGTTCCCATCTGTATCTGCAGGCTGGCGTATTACAGAGGAAGAATTTATGAAGAGCACAGGCAATTGGCTCAGTAACCTGAAATTGCGTGGATCCTGGGGTAAGCTGGGTAATAATGCAAGTGGTAACTACGATTGGCAATCTACCTATGCTACCCGGTTGTATTCTTTTAATAACGTACAGGCTTCTGGCCTGGCGGTAGGGCGTATTGCCAACCCGGAATTACAATGGGAAAATACTACCACCACTAACATCGGTATGGATGGTTCCTTATTTAGCAACAAATTGTTTTTCGAGTTTGACATATATCGCCGCCTCACCGACGGTATTTTAACGACTGTACCCATACCACTTACAGTAGGAACCGCATCGTCTCCGGTGATCAATGCTGCTGAAGTTACTAACCGGGGAGCAGAGATGACGCTTGGGTATCGAGGCAAATCGGGTAATTTTGGCTACACTTTTTCTGGAAATTTTGCTTACAATACCAACGAGGTTACAAAATATAAAGGACAGCTGGTAGAAGGGTATGTTACAGATGCACAGGGCGTTAAAACTTACCAGTCAAATCTCGGGCTTGTATCAGCAGGTGGTATCAACCGGATACTGGAAGGCCATAAAATCAACGAATTCAGGGTGTATGAAGTGTATAGGGGATCGGGCCTTTATAACAACGCTGACGGCACGGTCAACATTAGTGGCGGACCAAAGGATGGTATGATAAGGACTGCCGAAGACCTTGCATGGGCCCAGGCAATGATTACTGCAGGCTACAGATTATTACCTTCCAATGCGGTTCGTAATACAGGCATTTATTATGGCGACCTTGTCTATGCTGATCTGAATGGAGATGGCCAGTATGGTAACTCTTTCGATCAAAAATTTACGGGAACTTCTACCTTGCCTAAATATATTTTTGGTTTCAACGCAGAATTCAACTGGAAAGGATTTGACTTGTCAATGATTTGGGCCGGAGCTGCCGGTTTTCAATACTACTGGAATGATACCTACAACAATTCAACTGTAAGAAATGGATTCGCACTGTCAAATAGTGTCATCAATGACCACTATTTTTATAATCCCAATGATCCAAAGGATCCACGAAATAATATCAATGCATCCAGGACAAGGTTAAAAGCGAATGACCCGCAGAATAGCGCCGTATCAAGCGATCGATGGATGCACAATGCATCATGGGTAAAACTTAAAAACCTGCAGCTTGGCTACAACATTCCTGAAAAATTATCTAAAAAGGCTCTTATTAGCCGGGCAAGGGTTTACATATCCGGCGAGAACCTGTTGATGATTACACAATATCCGGGACTTGATCCTGAAATTGGTGCAGGTATTGGTTACCCAACGATGCGCCAGTATGCACTTGGCTTAAATCTTAATTTCTAAGAAAAAAAATCATTGAAATAATGAAAAAGATATTCTTGATATTATCAATGGCTACTATTATTGTTAGCTGTAAAAAGGGATTGCTGGATACAGCACCTTACGATGCACTGGCATCAGAAACCATGTGGACGTCCGATAACCTGACTGATCTTGGGGTAAATGGTATTTACAATGCGTTGCGCCTTGGTCAAAATACAGGTGGGGCCTCCGGACTCGAAATGTACCAGTATGACCGTTTTTCCTTTACCGGGCAAACTCGTGATGCGGAAGTTTTGCTGCAGGGAACCATTACACCGGGTAATGGATTGTTTAGCAGCAACTGGCAAAATTTTTACGAAGGGATTGTTAGAGCCAATGATGCGATCCAGAACATTCCCTTAAAATCGCCTTCAGCAGCTGCAAAAAAGGCAAGATTACTGGCCGAAGCAAAATTTCTGCGGGCCTATTTTTATTTCAGGCTCAACCAGGTGTTTAAAGGAGTACCTGTTTACCTTGAACCGTTCAAAATAAGCGAAGCTACCAAAGCCCGGGAAACTGAACAGGCAGTTTGGGATGTGGTAATAAAAGATCTTACTGATGCTATCAATGAGCCAAACCTACCTAACAAATATGCGAAGGGTAATGCGGGTTTTGGTCGTGCCACTAAGGCTGCGGCGTATGCACTGCGTGGCAAAGTATATATGTACACCCAAAAATGGGCCGAGGCGGTGGCCGATTTCACAAAAGTTAAAGAGATGGGGCATAGTCTTTTTTCCAATTATGTTCAATTGTTTAAAGAACTAAACGAACAAAGTGATGAAATGATTTTTTCCATGCAAAATACCGGGGTAGCAAATTTGGGTTCCACCACCCAGTTTTTATGTGGTAACCGATCTTCCTTCGGCTCCTGCTGGAATGTGTACCTTGTATCACCTAATCTTGTCGATTTGTTTGAAAATGCGGATGGATCTAAGTTTAACTGGGAAACGATCATTCCCGGATATAACAATATGACGCCGGTAGCCCGCCAGGTTTACTTTTTACGGGATGGTTTAACTGCCGCAGAACAAACTGCAGCTTCCGGCAGGGGTGCCGATATGAATAAGTATTTAATTGCCGGTAATGAAGCCCGGGTCAGGCAGGCCTTTGCATCGCGTGACCCCCGTCTTGCTGCAAATGTAATTACTCCGTATGCTGTTTACAATGGCGTTTTGGGTACCGCTAACCAGCAGGTAACCAGCAGGTTTCCCTTCCGAACTGCCAATTCACCCACTAACGATCTTCAAACAGATACGCAGACTTTCTTTTATTACCTCTACCGCAAGTTTGTACATGAGGGAAACAACGAACTGTTGAATCGTTCCTATGGGCCGATTGATCATCCATTGATCAGGTATGCCGATGTGCTGCTGATGTGGGCTGAAGCGTTCACCGAACAATCTAATCTTTCAGAAGCGGTAAGTAAGGTAAATGAAGTACGTGCCAGGGCCGGTATGCCTGCTTTGCAGACAACCGATGCCACCAAACCAACATTTGTTACCGGACAAACAAATTTACGCGACCGCATTCGCAATGAACGCCGGGTGGAATTTCCCAATGAGGGCATTAACTATTTTGATGAATTACGCTGGAAAACCTGGCAGGAAACTGTTTTTAAAGCTGGTAATGGTGTGCAGCAGGTATGGGGTGCCAATACGGTGGCCTATACCTGGAAAGGAGATTATTTGTACACCTGGGCCATTCCACAGGTGGAGATTGAACGCAACCCCAACCTGAAGCAAAACCCGGGTTGGCCCAATTAGTGTAAAGTTTTGGTAGACTTGATAAATAGTAAAAGTGAAAGCGTGCTGAAAAAATTTCAGCATGCCTTCCTTTACTTTGAACACGTGGTGCTTTTATTTTATATATTTTAAAATCCTTTTATCAAATGCGTTGTATGCTTAAATTGCTTCTAGCCGGATTCCTATTTATATCCTGTAAAAAGGATGCCACCTCAACTCCTGTAATTACACCTCCTGTAACCAATTTGCCTCAATTTGAATTGGCCTGGCAGGATGATTTCAACGGTTCCCAACTGAATACAACTGAATGGTATCACAGGATACCGGGCGTTAGGCATGATGGATACAACGATACAACAACTGTCACCACAGATGGTGCAGGCAATCTCCTGATAAAAGTATATTCAGATACCATTTCCGGCGCAATTATGCATCACACTGGAATGATCGCTACAAAAAAGGAATATCTATATGGAAAATTTGAAGCACGGGTAGCTTTCACCAACCAATCTGGTTCCTGGTCTGCATTTTGGATGCAAAGTGCTACAATGGGAAATCCCATTGGAAACCCACAACTTGCAGGAATGGAAATTGATGTGGTGGAAACCCTTCCCAATGATGGCAGGGTGCATCATAATATACATTGGGATGGCTATGGTACCAGTCACAAGCAGGCAGGCATAATTACGGGAGACCTTGGTGCCAACAGTGGCGCCTATCATTTATATTCGGTTGAATGGGCGCCCAGCTATTACAAGTTTTATGTAGATGGACAACTTACCTGGACTTATAATGCTGTGGTTTCACAAAAGGCTGAGTTTATGATTCTTAGCTCTGAAGTAAAAAAATATCCTGTAAATACATGGTCCGGTCCCATTCCAACGGGCGGGTTTGGCACTATAACCAGTAGTAAGACAATTATGAAAGTAGATTATGTAAAATATTACCGGCTAAAATAATTAAATATGAAAAAATACCTTGTTAGAAAATTATTACTGGTTGCATTAATTTTTTTATCGTTGGCTTCCAATGCATATGATCCCCGTGACCTGTTGCAAAAGAAAGCTTCTGTCGAACAACTGAAAACCTATTTGGTGCCAGGCAGGCAATGGATAAAGTATCCTGCTTATGCCGACAGGGCAGGCTGGGATATTATAACAGGCAGCAATAAAACTGAGTTGATAAAAGGCGGTGAAAAATACCTCGATTACGAATGGAAAGTAGTAAAAGCTACAGACTACTTAGAGTATGAAAAAAGTGGAAGCAGGTTAGCCATGGAAATTCCGTTTAACAGCAACAATATAGCATTAAGCCAATTAATGATCGCTGAAATGACAGAAGGCAAGGGCCGCTTTATGAACCAAATTATAAATGGGGTATGGCAACTTTGCGATATGCCATCATGGGCCTTATCGGCACATTTGGGGTTGCAAAAATCAAGACGTTCATTACCGGATTTTAATGAGCATATTATTGATCTTACTTCTGGTGATATGGGGGCCTTCCTTTCATGGACTTATTTTTTGCTTCACCAGGAATTTGACAGGGTAAATCCAATCATTGCACAAAGGCTGCGCAAAAATTTACAGGATCGCATCCTGGATCCCTATATGGCCCGGAGTGATTACTGGTGGCAGGCTTTCAACTACAAACCCGGTACGATGGTCAATAACTGGAACCCCTGGTGTAATTTCGATGTGCTCACCTGTTTTTTGTTGCTCGAAGAGGACTCAAAAAAATTGGCGGCTGCTGTCCACAAAACCATGGAATCAGTGGACAAATTTATCAATTATACGCATGAAGACGGCGCTTGCGAAGAAGGACCTTCCTACTGGGGCCATGCCGCCGGAAAAATGTACGATTATCTTCAGTTATTGAGTTATGCCACCAATGATAAAGTAAATGTTTTTAACGAGCCGATCATTAAAAATATGGGTGAATACATTGCCCACAGTTATGTGGGTAATGGATGGGTGGTGAATTTTGCGGATGCTTCGGCAAAGGGTGGGGGAGATCCGGGTTTGATATACCGGTATGGAAATGCAGTCGGAAGCAGGGATATGCAAGGTTTTGCTTCCTACCTGGTTAAGCAGCAACAGGGGAATATTGAAATAAATGCAGGGCGTGATTTCTTCAGAACAATGGAAAACCTTACCTGCCTCACTGCATTGCAACAAACACCGCCTGCTTTAACAAACGCAGCTTATTCCTGGTATCCGCAAACTGAATTTTGCTATATGAAAAACAGTACAGGTTTTTTCTTTGCAGCAAAAGGCGGATATAATGCAGAGAGCCATAATCACAATGACGCAGGCAGTTTTTCCTTATACCTGGATGACACACCAATGTTTATTGATGCGGGTGTTGGTACTTATACCCGGCAAACTTTCAGCAGCGAACGATATAGCATTTGGACCATGCAAAGCAATTACCACAACCTGCCGATGATCAATGGCGAACCGCAGCAATTTGGAGCCGCATACAAGGCAAAGGAGGTTAAATTTGATGCGGGAAAAAAAAGCTTTTCAATGGATATTAGCGGCGCCTACCACAAAAATGCAAGGGTAGAAAAATGGCAAAGAACCTACCAACTGGCACCTTCAGGAGAACTAACCATTAACGATCAGTTTAAGTTAAGTAAAATTAATAAGGCCAATCAGCTTAATTTTATGACCTGGGCAAAACCCGATCTAAGTAAACCTGGCGAAGTACTGATAGAGAAGGAGGGAAAGAGCGTGAAATTGATGTATGATAAAAACATGTTTAATGCCACGGTTGATGTAATTCCCCAAACGGATATAAGATTATCCAATGTGTGGGGAAATGAGTTGTATCGGCTTTCGCTTACGGCAAATAAAATGCAGCTAACCGGTAAATATTTTTTTACCATCATCAAAGATTGAAACAACCGGGTAATTTTTTAACAAGCAATATTTATTCATCTTCCACAGATTTATTTTGAAAAAAACAATTGCAATCGCCGCTGCCATTTTAGTTTGCACGAATGTGTTTTTATTCCAGAAAATACATGCACAAATAAGCATGAAAGAACTGGTGAACGAAAATTTTTCTTTGGCAGACAGTCAGTACCGTTATATGATGACATTGACTCCTGCCGATAAAATGCCGCAGAGTTTTGATAAAAAAAATGCAACATTCATCGCCAAAGACATTACCTGGTGGTGTACAGGGTTTTATCCTGGTACGCTTTGGTACATCTACGAACAAACCAACAATCCCATCATTAAAGCGGAGGCGGAAAGAGCTTTAAAGGTGATAGAGCCCAACCAGGATTATACCGGTAATCATGACCTTGGTTTTATGATGTATTGTAGTTTTGGGAATGCCTACCGGATTACTAAAAATGAAAAGTATAAGCAAAATATTTTTCGGGCTGCCGCGGCCTTATCTACCCGCTACCGGCCTGCTGCTAAAATTATTCAATCCTGGGATGCAAATGAATATTTTCAATGCCCGGTTATCATCGACAATCTGATGAACCTTGAATTGCTTTATTGGGTAAGTGACAAGGGAGGAGACAAAAAATTTAAGGAAATCGCAATCAACCATTCCAACGCTACCCTAAAAAATCACTATCGCCCTAACTACAGCTCCTGGCATGTTGTTGACTATAACCTGGCCACTGGTGGAATAATCAAGAAAGCTACCTGGCAGGGTGCAGCTGATTGTTCTGCGTGGTCAAGGGGACAGGCATGGGGATTTTATGGATATACTATGATGTACCGGTTTACCAAAAACAAATTATACCTTGATCATGCACGAAATATTGCAAAATATATTTTGAACCATCCCAACCTGCCGGCAGATAAAGTGCCCTTTTGGGATTTTGATGCACCACTAATTCCCAAGGCAAAACGAGACGCTTCTGCAGCAGCTATTCTAGCTTCAGCATTACTTGAGCTTGGACAGTTTACTTCAGGCAAGGAGAAGGAAGGGTACAGAGCTACAGCGGAAACTATTTTAAGAACCTTGACAAGTAATGAATACAGGGCTAAGGCCGGTGAAAATGGGGGCTTCTTGTTAAAACACAGCACAGGGGCATTGCCCCTTAATTCTGAAATTGATGTGCCGTTAATTTATGCGGATTACTATTTCCTGGAAGCACTAAAAAGATATAAGGATTGGTATTTATAATTTTTGATACGATCAAATCTATTCACCAACCACCAACCACCAACCACTAACCACCAACCATCAACTATCAACCATCAGCCCAATTAAATTTAACATGAAACAAGAAAAGGGTAAGTTCATAGCAGCAAACTACAAAGCAACTGTGCTTATTTTTTTTCATTTGGTGATGGTACAATTACATGCTCAGCAGCCTGCATTTTCGGATTTATATGCCTATATCGGAAATCAATCACTGTTTGAGGTAAACCAGGTGGAAGCACATACCGTATGTATTCCCTACGCTAATAATATTGATACTTTGAAAGGGTATCGTTGGCAAAATGAAAACGTATTTTCATTAAATGGGAAGTGGAGATTTTTCTTTGCCAATACACCCGATGAGGCACCAACAGATTTTTTTATTTCAAATTTTAACGATAAAAAATGGTCTGAAATTACCGTTCCATCCAACTGGGAAATGCAGGGTTTTGGTGATCCGTTGTTTCGTAATGTAGCACAACCGTTTCATGCCAAACCCCCTTATGTTCCGCATGAATACAATCCTGCCGGCTCCTACCGTAAAACTTTCACTTTACCAGCTAATTGGAAAAGCAAACATGTTTTTTTGCGCATGGAAATATCCAGGATTATTCAATCCATGCAGAACCTACAGCAGATTTTAGAAAAGCACGAGCTAATATAAATTTCAACCTGGAAAACCGCAGCGCATACAATATGAAAGGCTTCACAGTGGAAGCACGGATTTCAGGATTTTCAACTTCAAGGAATCCAATTGATATTTCGATTTCAAAAAGGGCGATTTAAATTAAAGCAAATTCATTGCAAAATTTTGACCTGGCAGGAGAAATAATCCACCCCCGATTGTGGTCTGCTGAATCACCTGATTTATATTAGCTTGTTTTGACGCTGAAAAATATGAAAAATGAAATTTTGGAAATTACACATTGCCGGTTCGGTGTGCGAAAAATTGAAATCCAGGGGGACGTTTTCACGATCAATGGCAAGGCGGTCAAATTGAAAGGGGTGAACCGGCATGAGCAGGATTTTGCCTTGCCCGTGAGCAGTTTGTATTGAATTCTTTTGCTTATCCAGCCATCAAAAACGACTCGGAAAATAACGTTCATGTAACAGAAACAGCCACTGGAATTATTGTTCAGAACGATCGGTTCCACGCAAGTTTTAGCAAAATAACAGGCTCATTGATAACCTGGGAAGTAGATGATAAAGAGTTGCTTGTTGGCCCGTTGGAACCGTATTTCTGGAAGCCAGCCAACGACAACCAAAAGATGAGCGGTTTTGAGCACTAACAGGGAAAGTGGAAAAGTGCCGGAACAAAACGCCAGGTTGAAACTTTTGAAATGAATCAAAAAGATGGAATCGTTTCCATTCAATTCAAAATGAACCTGCCAACTATTGGAGCATCTTACCAACTTAGTTATAAATTAAACGGGAAAGGAACAATACAAGTAATTGCGGATTATCTTCCGCTTTGTGAGACCATTCCGCTGATGCCAATGTTTGGAATGCGCATGCAGCTGCCATCCTATTTCGATCTTATTAATTGGTATGGTCGCGGACCATGGGAAAATTATCCCGACCGGAAATCAGGTTCGCTAATTGGAAATTACGAGTCAAAGCTTGAAAACTTTATCTCGAATTATCCTGCTCCGCAAGACAATGCGAATCGCTGCGATATTCGATGGCTCTCGTTTTCTGAACAAAATGGCAGTAGCATTAATGTGACCGGTTTACAGCCACTCTGTTTTCATGCCTGGTCCTATACAGAAGACGACCTTGAAAAGGCAAAACATCCATTTGATTTACCAAAGCGTGATTTTATCAATCTGAACATGGACCTGAATATCCATGGCGTAGGTGGAAACGATACCTGGGGCGCTAAAACTATGGATAAATATACGATCGATGGAAATAAACCATATAGCTATGGATTTATGATGGAATACATGGGAAATAAATAGCTTTCATAAGTGGTTTTTCCTGGATAATTTATTATTTATCTCATGAGGTGTTTTGATTCACACTATTTCTACTATTCAATAAAAACCTCGTAGCCGTCATTCCATTTTCTAAAATCCCCATCTACATTCCCACATTTTTTAAATAGTCTGTAAAGTGCCCCGTTATTACTTCAAACATGATTATTCGTTTTGTCTCTTACCATATGTAAAAATCTATTATTTCATGTTCCTGAGATAGGTTTTGGGTTGTTATACATGTTATTAAAAGTCAAAAATTACTTTTAATAAAGCTATTAAACTGGTCTTTGGATTCAAGTCATAAATGCACCTTTTTAAAATTACAGTAGCACATAAAATGCTGACCGAAAAAACAATATGATAAATGCTAAAAGTTTTCTTACCCAGTTGAACGTTCGCCCTTCGTTTTGGTGTGTCTAACTAGATATGTGTCCAATGAAGTAGTGTAAGTTCCGGATACTTAGGTTGTTTTGAAGTATACAGTTTTTAAGGTTTGCAGCAGACTTTTCATGGTTTATATCAATTGTAAACTTTGCCGGGTTCTTCGATATAAGTTTGTGTCGTAAATTAAAAAATACGACATGAAAAAGGTAGTAATAATTTTTACATTAATGTTCTTTGCCATTAAAGGTAAGGCTCAAACAATTGAAACCTATGTTTCGGGCAGTGTTGTGGATCCAAAGAACGTCCCTGTTGAATCAGCAACCATTTCTTTAATGAAGTCTAAGGATTCCTCAATAATAAAGATTGCTGTTTCAGATAAGGAAGGAAAATTTTCCTTTACTGGTATTCCTTCTGGCAGTTACTTTACTGCAATAAGTGCTGTAAGTTTTACAAAAGGCAATTCAACGGTATTTGTAATTTCAGATAATAATACAACCGTAATACTCGGAGCTTTGGTGCTACAGGAGTTGCCAAAAAATCTTTCCGCTGTTGTAGTTACCAGCAGGAAGCCATTGATTGAACAAAAGATTGACCGCATGGTAATAAATGTGGATGCTTCTGTAACCAATGTAGGTTCAACCGCTTTAGAAGTGCTTGAAAAATCACCCGGTGTAATTGTTGATAAAGATGGCAAAATCAGTTTAAAAGGCAAGTCATCAGTAATGGTAATGATTGATGGCAAACCTTCCTATTTGAGCGGTGCTGACCTGGCAAATTTTTTGGGCAATATGAATTCAAACCAGCTAAGCCAGATTGAAATAATGACAAACCCGTCAGCAAAATATGATGCCGCTGGTAATGCCGGGGTAATTAAAATTAAAACAAAGAAGAGCATTACACAAGGATTTAACGGTAGTATGACGCTGAGTTATGGACAAGGAGTTTATGCAAAAACAAATAACAGTATTATGCTTAATTACAGAACCAGTAAGATAAATACTTTTTTAAATTATGGTTATAGCCTCAATAAAGGCTTTATGGATTTTGATATTCAAAGAAACTTTTTTGGAACCAATGGAAATAAGCTATCTGAACTAGACCAGCAATCTAAAAGAATAAATCAGAACCAAAACAATAACCTGAAATTGGGACTAGATTATTTTATCAATAAGCAAACAACTGTAGGAATTGTAACATCCGGCTTTATAGCACCTCAACAACAGGATGGGTTTACCACCAGTTATCTGAAAGACGGTAATTCAAATATTAATTCAATCGAAAAAACCATTAGAACGGTAGACAATACTTGGAAGAACGGAACCGTTAATCTCAACTTTCATTCTTCATTCGACAGCAGTAAAAAAGATATCAGTGCCAATTTTGACTATCTCCGGTATGATTTTTCAGGCAATCAAAATATTACAGGTCTTACTTATACTCCAAACCATTTCCTGCAGGCAGAAAATCATTTAAAAAATCTGCTTCCATTGACAATTGACATTTATTCAGGACGTCTTGATTATGCTCAACCCCTGAATAATGGTGTTAAATTAGAAACAGGTATTAAATCAAGTCTTGTGAAAACAAATAACGTTTCTACTTTTTTTACCTTGTCAAACATCAATTGGCTTACTGACAGTTTATTCAGCAACGCTTTTAACTATTCAGAAAATATCAATGCAGCATACCTTAACCTCAATAAAAAATTTGGTAAATGGATGGTACAGGGAGGTGTAAGGCTTGAGAATACTAACTATAAAGGCCTGCAATCTTCCCTGTCACAAAAAACAGATTCAGGTTTCAACCGCAATTACACCAGCCTTTTCCCAACCGCCTTCTTAAGTTATGAGTTGAATAGCGCTAACCAGTTTGCACTTTCAATTGGTCGCCGGATAGACAGACCTGCTTACCAGCAATTAAATCCCTTTATTGGCTTTATTGACAAGTACACTTATTCAACTGGCAACGCCTTTTTGCAGCCGCAGTTTAGCACAAATATTGAACTGAGCCATTCCTATAAAAATCTTTTAACCACTACCCTCAACTACAGCGTAGTACATGATATGATTAATGAAACACTTATTCACAAAGACTCTGTAATTATCAGGAGTGTGGGCAATATTGGCACAAGGTATAATCTTGGTATTACAGAAAGTGCCACTATAACATTTGGAAAATGGTATAGTGCTTCCCTTTTTGCAAACCTGTATCAAAACAAATATATAGGAGAAATTAACGGCTATCCTTTTAATGCAAAACAACTCACATTTTTATTGAATGTAAATAATCAGTTTAGCTTTGCAAATGGCTGGTCGGCAGAACTATCAGGAAACTATACAAGCCGCAACCGGAATGAAGGTCAGGCCATCATATTACCAACCGGGCAAGTATCAGCCGGTATTGCAAAGCAACTATTAAATAATAAAGCAAATATCAAGTTTAATGTAAGAGATATTTTTTATACGCAAAACCCAAAAGAAATTCAGAACTTTCAGGATGTGCAATCGACATTAAAAATAAGCAGGGACACCAAGGTGTTTACTATTGCATTTGTGTACAGGTTTGGCGCAACTATAAAGTCTAAACCTGCAAGCTCATTGCCAACTGATGAGCAACAACGAGTAAAACTAAATTAATAAAATTACTTGAATGACCCAAAGAAATGCTTTGTGCCTGCCCAATGTTTTTCATGGTATCTATGTTGCGCCGCACTATTGTATAGCCTAAGAATAATCAGCAAACCAATGGCAATAAATTTAAAAATATCGAAACCCTCTAAACTGCTGATACATTGTATTGTATGGGCAACTATTTTTATGCTTCCCTATATATTTAATACATGGGATGAAAAGGGTGAAGCATCTTCAGTTGATCCATATAGGAGCATCAATACGGTTACTAATTTTTTATGGATGGGTTTGTTTTATCTGAATGCATCTGTATTTATACCACGATTATTTTATAAAAGAAAATACCTGGTATATACTTTCTTATTGTTATGCAGTTTCTCTGTTATTATGTTGGTGCACGGTGCTCTATTCAAACCATTTGTTTCTGGGCATACATTTAATTTTCTATCTTCTTCTGTTCATAATATTATCCCGTTTTTGTTCACCATTCTGGTCAGTGCAACCTATAGAACTTTTGCAGACCGGATCAAAACTGAAACCTTGCTTGCGGCAAAGCAGCAGGAAAATTTAAAAACCGAACTCTCTTTTTTGCGTTCTCAAATCAGCCCACACTTTTTATTTAATATTATGAACAACATAGCGGCAATGGTTCGTCTGAAAAGCGATGAATTGGAACCTACGATTCATAAATTGTCATCGCTTATGCAATATATGCTGTATGAAACGGATGAAGAAAAAGTGCTGTTACAAAGCGAAATAGAATACTTACAAAGTTACATAGACTTGCAGCGGCAACGTTTTAGCGAGAAACTTAAATTGCATGTTTCTTTAAATGTGAAAGAGAATTGGCACAGCATTGAACCTATGCTGCTGATACCATTTGTAGAAAACGCTTTTAAACATGGGACAGGTTTAGTACAAAACCCGGAAATCAAAATTGAACTGAAGGCAGAGAATGACCAACTTTTATTTGTTGTAAAAAACAGGTATACTCAAATCGAAACAGCCAAAGACAAAACGTCTGGTATTGGACTGGCAAATGTAAAAAGACGATTGGAATTATTATATGGAAACCGGCATCAGCTTGTAATAAACAAGACCGATGGCTGGTTTATCGTTTCTTTACAATTAACTTTTAAGTCATGATAAATTGTATTGCCGTTGATGATGAGCCGCTGGCATTGAAGTTATTGCAGGATAACATCAGCAAAGTGCCTTTTTTAAAATTAGTGGCAGTTTGCAATGATGCCTTTGAAGCAATGAAAGCTTTGCAGGAAAATAAAATCGATTTGCTGTTTATTGATATCCAGATGCCGGGTTTAACAGGCCTCCAGTTTATTGGGAGCCTTGAAAATAAACCGCTGGTAATTTTTATTACAGCATATAAACAATATGCACTGGAAAGTTATGATTTATCAGTGGTGGATTATTTGGTAAAGCCCGTGCCTTTGGATAGATTTATTAAAGCGTGTAACAGAGCCAAAGAGCTTCACGAATTGAAGGCAATGAAACAGCAGCATAACATGAAGCCATCTACAGAGTATCTATTTTTGAATGTTGATTATAGCCTGGTAAAAGTAATGTTTTCAGACATCCTTTGGATAGAAGGATTAAGAGATTATATCAAGGTAATTCTTAAAGGCACACAAAAGCCTTTAATAGTGAGAACCAGTCTGAAAGCATTAGAGCCTGAATTGCCACAAAATAAATTTGTAAGAATTCATAAGTCCTGGATGGTTGCCATTTCTGAAATAACAGCGGTTCGTAAGAACAGCATTTTTATAAAAGAAATGGAATTACCTGTTGGTGAAACATTTCGTGAGGCTGTCGAAAAACTTGTTCGAAAGGAGTTGTAATAATTCATCAATTTGTTTTCCTGCCATACGCAAAAATTCACATTTATTTTTCGAACATTTTTTTTACAGTTGATGGAAATTCTGTCATATGGTTTAGGAAGGCATTTCGTTGGTGTTTTTAACACTTTCGCAAGTGGTGTTTTTATTCGTGTACTTTGAATATGTGCAAATAATAGAGTGGGGCAGGTTAGTAAGAGTCATGTTAATTTGAATTTAAGTAGGATTCTGTACCAGTTATTTGGAAAGTTTCGTCACTAACTAATACAGCTGCACTTCATCTTTTGTCTTTATTTGATAATAAAGAACTCCGCCATCGGATTATTTAAATGGTGGGGTAAACATATATTACTGTAATATGATTTTAGATGAAACAGGAAAGGGCGCCTCGGTCTGGAAATTAAATGCGGTGGTAATTATCAAGTAAATTTCAGGCATTTTGAACCACCTTTCCGGGATTTTGACCCACCTTCGCAGCAGGTAATAAATGGAAGAGTTAAATGATGACTAAAAATACAATGTTTATTGATAGACTTTTAGTTTTTTCCGTCTCAAAGATTCAGCTTTAAGTTCGATTCTATGGTCATTGGCTGTCAGCTGTTAAGGATTGCATCGAGTGTAGGTTCATTAATATCGTCATACCATTTTGCTATAGGTAGCTGGGATGTTACGATAATTTTCAACTATGCACTTTTCGGGACTATTACAAAATACACAGGTTTACAACAATGTAAAACAATCAGTTGATATTGATTGGACAATTGTAAAAATGGATAGTAGGGGCGGACCCTGGCCGAAAAATTCATTGTTTGCCAACAATATCTTTTATGTGGTAGATAATGCCGGCTTTGATTTTTGTAAATATTTAAATACGAAATTCAGCAAACAATTGTTTTTGTGGCATATTCGAAAATTTGCCCAACTATCTGGCAGCCATTTTTGAAGATCCGCAGTTTGTAGATGTTGCTGCAAATGGCGCAGGATTTAATGGTCTAAAAAAATTTATGCTTACAAAATCTTCGCCACTGAATGGAAAGGGGATTTTTATAAAGAATAATGGTGGAATGTATTTTTTGGTAACAGTTAGGATAGAAAAATAACTACTTTCGGAGTCTTTGTAATTAATGGATCAAATGAGGCATCCAAATTAATTACAAAATAGGAGAGTAGTTTCCCTTGGAATTCTTAATAACTTAAAAATGAAATTATTTTATGAAAAGAATATTTTTACTGTCTGTTTTTTCCATTGTAGGATTTACCGTTTTTACTCAAACTATTGAGCCGGAATGGCCCAGCCTGAAACACTACGATCAAAATCATGTGCTCAATGTGGCTCTGCCACTAGGGGGAATTGGAACCGGAACTGTATCGTTGGGTGGGCGAGGCGAATTGCGGGACTGGCAGATAATGAACCGGCCGGGAATAAAATTTGGTTCAACCCTCAAGGGAAATAATGCGCCTTTTTTTTCGGTGTATGTGAAGCCCCAAGGCAAAGCTGCCATGACCAAAGCGCTGATCGGACCTTTTCATCCCAGTGAGTATCAACATTACGAAGGCCGTCCGGTAAATCAGCACGGAATGCCGCGTTTCTCAAATGCTTCGTTCGATGCGGCATATCCTTTCGGGCAGGTTAATTTGAGCGATGATTTATTACCAGTTTCTGTGAAAATCAAAGGGTTCAATCCTTTTATTCCAGGGAATACAGCCGCATCGAGCATTCCAATTGCAGTGCTAACATACCAAATAACCAATAATACCGATCAGCCAATGGAAGTAGCCGTATGTGGTACGATGCGTAATTTTATTGGTATGGATGGCAGCAAAACCAGGAGAGATTGGAAAGGTGATGTGATTCCGGTAGGCGCTAAAAAGAACATCAATAGCTATCGGGAGAATGACCAATTGAAAGGTATTTACATGAACAGTGATAGCGTTGACAAAACTGATCCAGCCTGGGGAACAATTGCTTTGACAACTCCCGATCGCAACCAGGTATCTTATCGTCGTTCATCAACAGCTAATAATTGGGAAAATGCCACACTCGATTTTTGGGACGACTTCAGTGCCGATGGTTTGCTAACCGATAAAACAAAATTAGTTGACGACAACCCTATGGCTTCACTGGCAGTCAAAAAAATAATACCGGCAAAATCTACTCAAACTTTTACATTCTATCTCACCTGGCATTTCCCAAATAGGCTAAACTGGAATAATGATAAAAATCATATCATTGGGAACTATTACACTACACAGTACGCTGACGCTTGGAATGTTATTGAAAAAGAAGTACTCAAACTGGCGGATTACGAATCGCAAACAGTGAAATTCGTAAAGGCCTTTATTAACACCTCCGTGCCTGAAGTGGTAAAAGAAGCTGCATTGTTCAACCTTTCTACGCTGCGTTCTCAAACAGTATTTCGAATTCCATCCGGACATATACTTGGTTGGGAGGGGGTGATGGACGAATTTGGATCCTGTGCAGGTAGTTGCACACACGTGTGGAACTATGAAACCGCTACCTCATTTTTGTTTGGAGACCTGGCTCGTACCATGCGTGATGTGGAGTTTACCTATGGAACCCGTGGCGACGGCAAAATGCGTAACCGTGTAGAATTGCCGCTGGAACTCAATGCAACTACTGACCATGTGGCTGCAGCCGATGGACAAATGGGTACCATCATGCGATTTTACCGGGACTGGATACTTTCGGGTAGCTCTGAATTCCTGAAGAAATACTGGCCAAAAGTAAAAGCTGCTATGTCCTACGCCTGGATTGAACGGGGATGGGATGGCAATCAGGACGGGGTTCAGGAAGGAAAACAGCACAATACCATGGATGTGGACTATTACGGACCTAACCCTCAAATGCAGTTCTGGTATTTTGGAGCATTAAAGGCCAGCTCCAAAATGGCTTTGGCCATGAATGATAAAGTTTTTGCGAAACAATGCGACGATATTTTCGCAAAAGGTAGTGCCTGGATAGATCAAAATTTGTTCAATGGCGAATACTACGAACATAAAATCACCGATCCTAAAACATTCGAATTCCTCAATATGAGCGATACGAATGTTCGGATTCCTGATTATCAGTTAGGTTCAGGCTGTTTGGTAGATCAGTTGGTTGGTCAGTACATGTCGCATGTGTGCGGATTGGGATACCTGGCAAAAAAAGAAAACGTTCAGACGGCATTGAAAACCGTTATGAAAAATAACTTCATTCCCAGTTTCAATAATGTCTTCAATAACATGCGTTCGTATGTGATGGACAAAGAGTCGGGATTGATTATGGCAAGCTGGCCGAAAGGACGGTTAAAAGTTCCGTTCCCATACTTTGCCGAATCCATGTCGGGCTTTGAATATGCTGCTGCCATTGGTATGTTACAGGAAGGTCAAATTGAAAGCGGATTAAAATGTATCAAAGCCATTCGGGATCGTTTTGATGGCGAAAAACGAAATCCATTTGACGAGCCTGAGTGTGGACACCATTACGCCAGGGCTATGGCCGCGTGGTCTGCACCAATGGCCTTAAGCAAATTCAAATACAATGGGATAGAAAAGTCTATGAGTTTTACTTCAACACCTGGATCTTATTTTTGGAGCAACGGTGCTGCATGGGGTACTTCTAAGATAGAAAATAATACAATTCAATTATCGGTCCTTTACGGGCAGGTTGATCTTAAAAAAATCGAATTAGAAGGAATCGGTTCTGTGAAAATGAACAATATGGTGGTGAACGCAGGCGAAAGTAAACTCATTAAAATTAAATAGCTGTAAAAATGGTATCAATAAAATACTTTGTGTTTTTAGCAACACTAACTTTCATCTTGCAAAGTTGTACGTCCAACGCATCAGAAAGCAAGCCTACTAAAAGCATGGAATGGCAGACGGCCCTCCAGTCCAGGCTTTCAGCATTTGGGCATCGTAATTGGATACTCATCGTTGATAAGGCATTTCCTGCTCAGACTGCTGACGGAATTATTACTATTGATACCGGGGAGGATTTGTTGAATGTACTCTCATATGCCATGGAACAAATTTATAGTTCATCTCATGTAAAACCAATTGTCTACACTGATAAAGAACTCCAGTTTATCACGAACGGGCAAGTCGATGGTATAGATATTTATCGAAGCTCCCTTTCTGAAATAATTAAAAAATTTGACCCGCAGCCTTTGCTGCACGATTCTATTTTTGTAAAAATGGATAATGCTTCAAAGTTGTTCAAAGTGCTGGTCTTGAAAACAAATGAAAAAATACCGTATTCATCGGTTTTCCTTCAATTGGATTGTAAATACTGGTCGGCTGAAAAAGAGGAATTATTGCGTCAAAAAATGCAAAAATAAAACCAACTAATTTGTATTTGCTCAAAAGTACAACCGATTCCGCACGAGTTGCCGATAAGCGTAAGTATTTAGTTGCCGGAAATGAAGAGCGGATCCGGCAGGCCTTCTTAGCACTTAATCTCTCCTTGCTGCAAATGTATTACCCCGTGTGCAGTTTACAATGGCTTATTGGGCACTGATCACCACAGGTAGCCAGCATTTTTCTCTTTCGCACTGCAAATTCTCCTACCAATGACCTTCAAACAGATATGCAGACTTTTTTTTATTCCCTCTGCCGTAAGTTTGTGAGAGAAGGCAAAACCGAACTGCTGAATCGTTCCTAGGGGCCAATTGATCATCCGTAGATCCTGTATGCCGATGTGCTACTAATGTGGGCGGAGGCATTAACAGAACAATTAAATCTTTCGAAACTGGTGAGCTGAGTATTCTGATGCATCTTGACCACTCTCTCTGATGATGTTGACCACCTCATTCCGGTGATGTTGACCACCCCCATTTTTTACTTTGTTTTAAGCATACTGGAATCTCAAATATTTACATTAAAACAATAAGAAGTGCTTATAATGATCTCCGCAAACGCTTCATCCTGTAGGGGGCGTCGTTGTTATATACCAGTATGGGCATGGGCGACGATGCATTGAAGATTATGCACCAGTTCCTTGGACATAGCACCAATTGATTGAAAATTCTTACAAATACTTTTTATGTTGAAAGCAGGGGAAAGAACCCAGTAATTGAAACGCCGCTGAGTGGCGCTGCTGGTATGATCAATTTTTTACTTCAAAGTGGGGGCAATAAGATTCGTGTATTTCCTGCCATGCCAGGCAGTTGGCAAGATGCTTCGTTCGACCTGCTTCGTGCACAGGGTGTTTTCGTGGTAAGTGCCGTTAGAAAAAAGGGTAAGGTACAATGGGTAGCAATAAAGAGTTTAGCCGGCGAACCTTTTGTGGTTAAAATTGTTGGCTGGAAAGATTTGAACATTGTAGGCAATAACAAATACACTGTCACCAAATTGCAGGAAGGCGAGTTTCAAGTTGATCTAAAAAAAGGTGAGCAGGCTGTGGTTTGCGAAAAAGGAAAGCCTTGCAATCCTCTTCTGGTAGCAATAGCGCACGATAAGAAGTTGATCAATGCTTATGGCGTGAAGAAAGCTAAGCAATTAAAGGAGAAGCAGTTTTGGGAAGAGTTATCAAGTGTATACTGTGAGTTCATAATTATTACTCATTGTCTAATTCAAATTTTACGATTAAAGCACAATCAAAAACATTGGAACTGAATCATTGGCAACATTCCATCAATGTGGCAGTGCCGCTTATGGTTAAATTAAACGGAAAGCAAAAAAATGCTGATTTGTAAAGAATGCATTTGTAATTGCGTTAACCGGTAGATTCCCCTTCAATGAATACAGATGGTATAACAATGGTTTCATTTTTCAACTTATATTTTTTCTTTTCGAATGAATTGAACATCAGGTGGGCTGCCTTTGATCCCATTTCAAAAGCAGGTTGTGTGATGGTAGTCAGGCCAGGAGATAATAAAGAAGCATATTCCAAATTGGAATAGCTCGCCACCTTCAGTTGTTCGGGAATTTTTATTTTTAATTCCTTGCAAACATAATAACAGGTGATCGCCATTCTTTCAACAGGTGCCAAAACTCCATCCGGCGGATTGCTTCCGGAAAGCATTTGGTGAATCAACAGGTAATTGTTTTCATAATCCATGCTTCCATTCAGAATCAGCGATTCATCTACAGGTATATTATTTTTCTTTAGCGCATTCAGGTAGCCTATTAATCGGTTATTGCCGATAGAAAAATCTTTTAATACAGAAAGAAATGCAACCCGTTTGCATCCTTTGTTAATCAGGAACTCAGTGGCATCGCTGGCTATCTCGAGGTCATTGGTGATGATCTTCACTCCATTAAAATCTTCACATACCCGGTCAAAGAAAATCACCGGATATCCCCTGGCGGCAAAATCTTTTATGTGGTCAATATGTCCTGCGTCATTCACCGTAGAAATGATCACGCCATCCACCCTGCCATTTTTTAAAAGGCTAAATATGGATACCTCCTTTTCAGCATCATCCAATGTTGAATAAGTGAGTACATGATACCCTCTTTCATAACCCGCCAATTGTACAGCTTTGATAGCAGCCGAAAAAAAATGATTAGTGGTGTCAGGAACAATTACCGCGATAGTATGGCTCTTATGATTTTTTAAACCGCTTGCATGGGGGTTGGGCTGATAATTCATCTCCTTCGCCATGGCCTTTATCCGATCCCTGGTTTCATTACTGATATTGTAACTATCCTTCAACGCTTTTGAAACGGTTGACTTAGCTACATTCAGCAATTTTGCAAGCTCTGATATATTTATTTCACTCATGATTGATGCGGACATTCAGTTGTTTAAAAGTAAGCTTTTTATAGGAAACCGGTTTCTTAAATAAAGTTCGTCATTAAATTCATTTGTTGTTACTTACAAATGATTTCAGGACTCGCCAGGGAAAAATTTTGCTGCCTGAACTGAAATTTTCCACTTTTTAAACGCTAATAACGATTGTGCTATGGTTGTTATATTCAATTATTCATTTCTCTAATCATCTATTTTTATAATCCCTGTAAAGGTGTTGGTGAAATAAATATACGATCCTTATTGGGTTGGGTGGGTAAAGAATATTAATGCTACTTGTTTTACTATTTTCAGTAAATGCCATCGTCATTTCTTCTAAGAAGATAATTTTCGAAATAACATATAAACCTAATTGATGAAAAAACTATTGATTGCTTCCAGTTGCCTGCTTATTTCAACCATGTTAAATGCCCAATCACTGTCTGCACCTTTGCAGGATAAAGGATTACCCTATAGTCATTCCGCAAGGCCGGCGGCGTTAAATGCTATAAGGGGGATGACAGCTATTTTTGCAGGGAGCCGTTATGCCTATGTGAACGGTTACAAAATTAGGCTTGATACCAGGGATATTTTAAGGGCCGAGGCAATATTACAGCAAGGTATTGTTTTCGTACCAGCCACCTTTGCTTCTATCATTCACAATAAAAAATTTACTCCCCAACCTATTCCTGCAGGATTGGAATCCTTACAAGATAAATGGGTATATGAGGTAGAAAGAGCCGTTATCAATCTTCCGCCAACAATTCAAACTATCACGTTTAAAGGAGCCACTTACTTTGATATTGCTACGTTTGCCAGGAACCTTGGCAGGCAGGTATTGCAGACAAAAAGAGGTTTGTTGCTGATCAGTGAAAACACCATTAACTATGATGAAAAAAATAAGATACTGGATGATTGTGTGGTCACCATTTTTGATACACCAGAAAAACTGGCTGATCCTGACATTGCAACCGAATATATCCCTTCCCTAAAGCGCCAGGGAAAGTGGACCGATCATGTAAAAGTTACACCAGCCCAGCAAAAAATATTGGATGGCCCGGAAACCGATTGGCAGTTTACACCTTCCTCAAAATATGATTTCACAGGGTTTAATGCAAACTTGCTGGGCACTAAAGTTCCCGCACCTGGTGTATACCCGCGAATATTATTTAGTGAAGCCGACCTGCCTATGCTGGTTGAACGAATTAAAAGTAGCAAGGTGGGACAAATGTCGATGATCGAAATTGACTATTTGTTAAACCATACCTGGTGGGATGAAACGACCAGTGATGGGAAGGTTTTTAGGCAACTTTATTCCGGTGATTTAGCTGGTTTGAAATGGCCCATTAGGAGCCCCATACCCAATGCGCCACCAAGCGCCGTACCACATCAATTCGAAGGCCAACAACCGGGGATTCATAACTCCCATGTTAGCTATGTACCAGAGTGCCTGGCTGACATGGCTTTATATTGTTTGCTTACCAAAGATGATGCGCATGGCAGACAGGCTGCAGCAGCCATTGCCAATTATTTTAAACTACGTGAACCATTGATTGATGAATGGAATGCTGCAAGCGATTCTGAAATGGGTACAAGTTATACCAGGGCTGATGGAACCAAAGCGGAAATAGGCGGTAATGGTGGAGCCACTGCCTGGCGTAATATTCATGGGTTAGTGGCACACATGAACCTGGGGCTATCATTAGATTTTGCGGGCAAATGGATGACGACGGAAGAAAAGGATTTAATGCGCAGAATAATTGCCAAAGCCACCTATGGCCGCAGAGGATATAGCCAGGATGGGCCGGTTCGCTTTAGGGATATCAACTGGGCCACCTGGGATTTGCCCCACTTTCTTGCTGTAACAGCCATTGAAGGATTGGATGGCTTTGATAAAGAAGCATATCAGGCTAATTGCGAAACGGTGAAAGCTTTTTGTGAATGGGGAATTGATGATGCCGGGGTAGTATATGAGAGTAATGGCAAAAGCCCCGGTGGGTTGCAGTTTCAAACTTTATCAATGATTGCCCTGGCCCGCAGGGGAGAAAATTTATGGGGGCATCCGCATGTAAGAAAATTATTACAGGCGCAGGTTTTGATGACCTCACCCAACGGAAAAGTGGTAGTGAACAGTGGTACCCAATATGTGCCATTTAGCCAGCAATATTTATCACTGCAAACCGTAAATGAGTATAAAGCCTTTTTTCCAAATGATTTAAATGCCGATTATTTATTATCGCAACCATTTGTTTTCGGGGATAGAAATGACGAAGGAAACCGGTCGTGGATATTTGATAATTTTGACCCGGAAAAATATCGGAAGGAGGTAGCAAATGTAAAGCGATTGCGAATGCCCAGTCCTATGTACCCGGGTTTTGTACATGGGTTTTTGTACGATACAGATTTTAAATTAACTCAAAGATCGGACTTGAAATTACCAGTAAATTTCAGTGCACCCACTCATGGTGTATTTTCCAGTTATAGTGATGCTTCCACCAATGCCACGTGGATGAATATGATGGTTCGGCCGGATCATTATATTGGTGCGGGGCATCATCATGCAGATGCGGGCATGTTTCATTTTTCGGCATTGGGGGTTGACTGGTTTACTGAAAGTCCTTTCTCGCAGGTGTACGATGGTAAATACCACAACCAGGTATTGGTGGATGGTATTTCAGAGGCGGATGGCGCATCTGGATTGGGTACAGGATACCAGGCAGCTGCAAAATATGTGGGTGAATCCGCCAATAAATATGCCGGTTTTGCCACCGCCGACTTAACCAATGCCTACACATACAGGTGGCAAACACAACCCGATCAAATTTGGCAGCCAAAAATAAAGGAGATGAATTGGGAATTAGATCCATCTCTCAATAATTTAAAAATGTTTGCCGGCACCTCCCGATATAAAATGAGGCCATGGTGGGCAACTTATACCTACTCTAATTATATCGCTACTTCAAGGGCTTTTTTTAATCCAATGCAATATGTTTATCGCTCCGTCGGATTGGTAAGAGGGAAACACAACTATGGCGTGGTAATAGATGATCTGAAAAAGGATGACAAGCCGCATCTATACCAATGGACCGCTATGCTGAATGGAGGCGTGTGGCAGGTCGCAATGGCCGGGCTTCCGGATAACCAGGTAGTGTTGGGTAAACGCGGTTATAACATAAAAGACACTTCCGGGAAGGTGATGATACAGCCAGTTGCCGGAGAGCCTTTACTGTTGGTTTGTTATCTCTCATCTAATCAAAATGAGCTGAATGCTTTGCCATTGATACAGGTAAGCGCTGAGCAGGGCCCTATAAATTCTCATATCGCTAAAACGAACTGGTACGATCGGCTTTCGATTAATTCCAAAGCGGTCATTGCTGATTATAAAGTATTATTGATTCCTTTTTACTTTGGAGAAAAGATGCCTGTGGTCCGTTATAAAAACAATAAAGCAATCGTCACTTGGAAAGATGGACAAACGGATACGCTGCTCTTTAAAACTACCAACCATCGTAATACAATTACAGTCCAAAGAAATGGCAAGGATATCATAAAAAGTAAATAGAATATGAAAATTATAGTATTTACACTACTCTCTTGCACTCTTTGTTGTCCCTTTCTTACTGGTGCACAACGAAAAATCACCTGGAAGGAATTAGACAACAGAGTTCTAAAAATAGATTCTCTGGAGTATAAAAATTCAGCTGGTTCTGGCCTGCAATTATTTTATCAATTACCGAATAAAATTAAACCTACAAAAAAGTATCCGGTTATCATTTTTATACATGGCGGTGCATGGACGGGGGGATCAGCAAGTACTTTTTTTAGTTATGCTGCTTATTTTGCTGCCCGGAATATGGTGGGCGTCAGCATCGATTATCGTTTGATTAAGCAGCCCGGTGATGATATAATAAATTGCATTGCGGATTGTAAATCAGCGATTCGCTTTATAAAAAAGAATGCGGCACCGTTGCATATTGATACCAACAAAATAGTTATCTGTGGCGAGTCTGCCGGAGGCCACCTGGCTGCCTCAATGGAACTGCTGGATGGCTTTAATACTGAATCGGACGATGTTGCTATTTCTACAAAACCTGCAGCGTTGATCCTATTAAATCCAGTAGTAAATCTTACCACCAATATATTTATAAAATATATGGATGCGGCATTGGTTACTTCAAAAGATAAGTTGCCTGATTCAGTTTTGCTTGTAAGAAGGTACCTTGAAAAAGCTGTAAATGTCTCTCCATTGTACCAGGTTAAAAACCTATTACCGCCCACCTTGGTGATCAATGGATTGAACGACAAGGTTACGCCTCCAGAATTTGCCAAAGCATTTGCTGACAGTGCCAATCAATTCAAATCCAATTGCAAGTTGGCACTTTTACCTAATACGGGCCATGCTTTTGCTGTCCCACACTACAAGGCAAGTGAAGCAACGGTAGTACAAACGGTCATTTCAATCGAACAGTTTCTAAAAGGCCTTAAATATATAAAAGGCAAGTCTGCAATTGTAAGTGGCAATGATCCCAATTGGATTATTAAAAGATAAAATCAACCAATTATTTAAGATTTTAAAATATACAACGGATGAAAAAGGGATCGCTTCTTTATTTATTACTTTTTATTTTTCAACTGTAAAAAAATACAGCTGTATTTGCACAGGTTGTGGCCAGCAGTACCAGTGCAGATACGTCCAACGCATTATTTACATCTTTTCAAAATGATTCATTGTTGCATACTGATTCAAGGTTACAGGAGATGCCGGCGAAAAATTTTACAGCGGCCGAGGTGTTAAATAATACCATTAAGTGGAAAAACCCCTATACAACTGTTGTGAACAATCAAACGCAGGGATTTGATTTCTCAAAAATCGGGAAAACACCTGCAGCAGGCATTTACCCGCGGATTTTACGGCCCCTGGTGAAACTGCTGCTATCGGGCAACGTTTAAATTCTACCAAAACTTGGTAAGCAACTTTTATCGGTAGCCAATAAAGAGTTGGAAAAATTGCGAAATGCTACCGGCGAGTTGGGGAAAGTGTATTAGCAACTACTGGTAAATGATACATTGCAATTGCGGAAAGATTTTCCTTTTGCAGAAATGTCCAACGAGCTTTCTATACGGGGCCTGCTGGCACAAATTAATAATGATAAACTACTGGTGTCAGAAACCGGCAAGGTAGCCGGAAATTTCATGAAGGTTTGGATTCGTTTTATTGATGCTACACCACAAGTGCCTGGTAAAGAGATGATGGTAAAGGAACAGGTGTATTCCGGTGCCAGAATGTCTAAACTATTTGATTTTACCGCTGCCGGAATGAGCGTCGGATATAAAAAAATGTTTACTGGTTTTATGCTTCGGGAAACAACCGGTAAATACGGTGATGGTATTCAATTACCGCATCACTGGCGCAGGTGGAACCATATAGCTTCTTCCCTGGCTTACCCGCTTTCGGTGTTATCAATTGAAAATGAAAAAGGATATGATCATCGAATTTACGAACGGGGTGTTGAATTGTTACAGGATTATCTTACTTATACTTTTTCGCCGGAAGGTATGAGCAACGAAGGTTTAACGTATACTTTCGGACCTTTTAACGACGACCTTTTGTTGATGTCTGCCGTTGCCCGGCGCGGAAATATTAATTTCTTTGCCCACCCGCATTTTCGAAATATTCCTGATTGGTTGATCCATAGTTTGTCGCCCAACCCGGATGCCTTGCGGATTTCCGATGGTGATACAGGCAGTCGTTCAGAGGTATCCTGGTTAATGATGATGATCATGAAATATTATTTTCCGGCCGATGAAAAAAATTGATTATTTACTGGCCTATGCCTTACCCAAAGAAATTACCTGATGTAAGCGCTTTTGTTTTTGTAATGGATGCGTGTACAACCAGTCAAATAAATAAGGCCGTACCACCAGGTGATATGCCGCTAACTTTTTTCTCTGCACAACGTGGTTCATTTATTACTAGAAATAAATGGGGAAAAGATGGAATTCAGTTTCAGTTGGATGGCAGGCAGGACATGTACTTTCAATCACATGATCATTCCGACAGGGGAAATTTTGGACTGGCTGCGCATGGCCGTTTGTGGGTGGTGGATGGTTGGCACAGTACCGAAAGTAAATACCATTCGGTAATTACGATTGATGACAGGGGGCAGGGTTATTTTCCAACCCCGGCTGCATGGCTGAATTATACAAACAATGCCAACGCAACGTTTGGTGTAATTGATTACAAATATTGCTACGATTGGATGTGGTTGAAATCGCCTGTTGCAGATAAATTGTTGGGTAGGCCTGTTGCACCGAAATGGCAAACCGGAGTGTATGACGAAACCGCCAAAAACCTGGCAAAATATTACCCCAATGGCAAACCACAGCGGGATCCATTGCGCAAGGTAGCGGAATATTTTAGTGGTAATATCCAAACCAATCCGCTTATTTGGAACGAAGATAGCTGGCCCATGCGTTTACCCAATTATACCGTTAAGCATGCTTTTAGAACAGCCGGTTTGGTAAAAGGCAAACATGATTATATATTGATTGTGGATGACTTAAAAAAGGATGATCAGGAACGATTGTACGAATGGCTGATGCCAATGCCGTTGGATGTGGAGGTAGTATCAATAAAGCAACTCGTTGACGTAAAGCAGGAATCGGGCCCTTTAAATATTGGATTCAATACATTAACCAATAAAGGAGAACAGGGCGATTATGATATTTTGTTGGGTGATAAACGCATGAAACGTAGCCTGCAGGAAGTGGATAACCTTGCGGGAGAATTGATGAATGCAGGCCGGTTTATGCCGCAAAAGGGTGATCCTCAATTATTGGTTCGGGTACTGAATCGTACAGCTGCTCCACGTCCTAATTTGGAACCAAATCCCCGACTGGAAGTAATAGAAAAATTGAAAACTGAAGACATGCACCAGTTTTATTTGCGTACCATGGACCTTGGTAAAAGATTGGTCATCCCTTCGCGTTCTTCCCATCCTGATTTCAAAGTGTTGTTGTTTCCGCATTTGAGTGGCGAAGTACTTCCAAAGACCAGTTGGAATGAAAACAGAACGATGCTTACAGTAAGTTTTATGGACCAAAAGGATACTTTTTATTTTACCAAAGCAACCGGGGGCAAAACGAGTGTGAAATTGGTAAGAAACGGGGAAGTGATTTTTGACTTGTAAAAAAATTCCGAATTGAGATTGAACGGATTTTCGACTATTACAAACTACATTTGAACAACTTAAACAATCAAATCATTCAATGAGCAAATCATCGGTACTTGCTTTCATGCTTAGCATACTTTTTGGTGCAAAAACAATGATCCGCATTGCAGAAGCTCAGTCTAAAACCCCGACCCCAACCCCAACCGGAATTTCAAATAAAATAAATTGGCCTGCTTTTATTATTTAAGAAACCGGTTTCTCAAATTTATCTTCCCAACTTCTTATAAAAATTTACCTTTCATACCTGTTACCAGGTATGATTCAACCTGTGGCAGGTATTACAATTTTCTTGATTTATTTATTTTATTGGATTAGGTAGATAATTCGCAAATTGACTCTTGGTGCGGGCTCGAATAAAAAGTGCTAGAAATTTTCATCCGCCGCGGTGGATTGATTTTTTTTGTTTCTTTTTTTATCAAAAAAAAAGAAAATAGAGTCTAACCTAATACAGCAATGTGTTGGCGAATAAAATACCTAATCCTTTTATTTAAAATATAGCCTTGTTATATGAAATTTAATTTACAGCAAATGCGGTGCTATTTTATTTTTATTTTTATTGTATTGCCATTTAATAATTCCAATGCACAGCGAATTTATTACCAGGAACCAACCTGGAATCCAAGAGCCATATTGCCCTATGCTGATGCCATCAAAAATAACTTCTGGCCCGCTTCTCCTGCTGTGGAGGTAAATTATAAGGATACTTTTTTTGATGAATCGAAACTGTCAAAAGTTCCTGCGCCCGGCATTTATCCCAGGGTATTGATAACCCCTGAAGATCTGGAGCGTATAAGGGCGAGGGTTACATTGGGTGATAAAGCTCCTCCTGCTTTTAAAGTAATGTGGCAAAGAGTTTCAACATTGCAAAGCCCGTTTTATGCACTGGTTACCAATAATGATTCTTTAGGGAGAAGATTGGCAATGGAATTGGTACAAAAAATAAAAAGGCTGTCCGGAAAAATTACAGAAATGGATAAACGGCCGGATAGGGATAATATCTGGGTACTGGAACGGTCAATCATCGCATCTGGCGAACCTGATCCTCCCAATGAAATTTGGGATTTGTTAGATTATGATTACCTGCATAAATGGATGACTGGGGAAGAAAGAGAAATGGCAGGAAATGTAATTGCACGGATTGTTAAGAACAGGATCTCAAATTTCTTAATGGTGCCGGACCATTTTATGATCAATAACCATGAAGGATTTGGCATGGAATACATCCGGTTGATGCTGTTGATTGAAGGGCTCGAAGGCTTTGATCAAAAACTGTTTGATTTGGCGGTTCATAAAACAGATGCCATGTTAAGTTGGTTTTTAGATAAAGATGGCATGTGTTATGAATCGATCAAAGGTTGGTTAAATACATCCGCGTTTGTAGCCGTTGGTTTACGCAACAGGCAGTTATTGCGGCACAGTCATTTAAGGGCAAAAATGGATTTCTTTTTGGCTGCCATTCGCTGGGAAGATGGAGCCTGGCATATAAGGGATGAAATGCGTGCCTCTGCTTTTCATGTTATCTGGATGATGCATTATTTTCACCCAACAGATAAACGATTGGATTTTTTATTTCAATCAACGTTTTCTTCTCACACCTTTCTTACCGATGCAAATGCCAAATGGCCCAACCCTGTTGGTATTTGTAATGAATTGCTTTTGTTGTTCGCTGAAGATAAAATGACTGATGCAAATGGAAAAGCAATCGACTGGACGAACCAGGCAATGATTGATCAATTAAATCTGCCCACAACATGGCATGATAGTACAAGAGGTTATGTTGAGGTACGTAACTCCTGGAATAAAGAAGATTTGAAAGCCGGGTTTGTATGTAAACAGGATTTTTTCTACGGCGGGCATGAAGGCTCTGAAAACAACCGGATAACACTTTGGAAAGATGGAGTTAACTGGATACAGGATAACAACATGCTGGCTACTAAAGCAACCTTTCTACAAAATATGATAACCATTGATGGTAAAGGCCTGCATTGGCCACCGGTTGCAGGTAACTGGTTGGGTATTCAGGAATCGAAAGAGGGTGTTTTAGCAACAGGCGATGGTAAAATGGGGTACTCCTATACGAAGGTTATGCAGGTTCATCCATTGTCATTTCCTTCAGCAAAACTTCCGTATTACACACCATTTACCGAAGGGAATTTTGACTTAAGCAGGGACCTTCAAATTGCTTTTCAGCCAGCTACCATAAAATGGAACGATGGATATGCGCACACAGATTATGGCCCGTGGAGTGGTGAAACAAGATTGGTGGAAGATTATAAACCTTTAAATGAAGTAGAAAAAGCCTATAGAACCGTTCAGGTAGCCAAAGGGAAATATCCATATGTATTGGTGGTAGATGATATACAGAAGGATAATCAAAAACATTCTTATGATTGGAATATTTCCGTACCCGTAAATGCCGAATTGGTTGATGCTGTTTCTCCTGAAATTGTATTTCAAAATACGGAGCCATCAAACAACCGGGTAAGTGACATGGTGATTGCCGCCAGGCACATCGCCAGGGATTCCACCGGCAAGGCATTGTTAAAAAAGGGAGAACCGCTTTGTCTTGTCCGGGTTTTGTGGCGCACTACGGAATATGGTTTCCCAATACCGAGGTTGGAAAAATTTCAGGGCCATGGTTTGATTACGGTTCCTGCAAATGCGGTTTCACCCGAATTCAGGGTGTTGATTTATCCATTCCTTTATGGCGAGCCTCTTCCAACAACTTCATGGAACAATGACAGGACAACATTAACTGTTGAAATAAAGGGGCAAAAAGATGTTTATCAATTTGCTTCAACAGCTGGAGGAAGAACAGCAATAGCTATGAAGCGTGATAATTTGATTGCTTTAAAAAGTAATCTCAATCCGGCAAAACCTGTCTTAATTGTCAGGGGCAAATCATTTATACAATCAGATTTTCGATATACCAGGTTTGAAAAAAACACGCCGGCTTATTTGGTAAATGATCAACTTGACATACAATTAAAATATCCCGATGCTCCTGCAGAAATACATTACACCATTGATGGGTCTGTGCCTACAGTAAATTCAACCTTGTATATAAAGCCTATAACCATTAAAAAAACCTGTACGTTAAATGCAAAGACATTTTACCCCGATTGGCAGTATGGCAATAACAATTCCAGCGAATTGCTTACCGCAAAATTTATTTTGCATAAAGGTATTGAAGGAATGGCTACACCACCGGCAGGAAGCAGGAATGGATTAGGTGTTAAACTATTTGAAATCAATACAAAATTGTACAACGACAAGGGTTTTTTTGATGCAGGTAAAATCATGATGCCTGATGTAAGGAAATACATTCCAACCTATTCATTATGGGTCAATAAATTTGAATTACCCGAACTAACTCCCACAAAGCCTTTAGAAGAACAGATAAAAGGGTTTTATCAATTCAGCGGATGGTTTTATGCAAAAAAGAGCGGTATTTATAATTTCCATCTCAACTCCTGTGGACCTGTAACATTGGATATTTCCAATCAATCAGTCATTGAAGCAACCGGGATATTCCACCAGCAGCAGGAAACCAGGTCGGGAGAAACTGCACTAAATAAAGGATGGCATTCAATCAGCCTTGTTATTTGCGACCCGCTATTTTGGAATGTAAACAGTCTTGAGAAAATGCCTTTAGCGCTAACCTATCAGATGAATGAAAGTGAAGTACAAATCATCAATACAACGGATTTAAAAACAACGACTCCAAAAACGTTCATTGAAACCATTAAGCCATTGAACCCCATTGCAGGTCTGCCAACCCTTGAACCTGGAATGGACCTGGAAATCTATGACAGAACAGGCAAAAGGCGCGATAAAGATTTTTTAGACATTGATCATGTCGAATCTTTTTTACACCAACGTGTAAACACAATGGAAGCTGCCAATACCAAAAATAGTGTCAGAGCTTATAATGGGTATTTCCATGCGGCAACAACAGGTATGTATATATTTCATCTTCCTTTCAGAATTGGAGACAACGCGTCTCTAGGCGGAACACAGGCAAGTTGCCAAAGCCAATTAAAGATAGGGAATGAATATATTTTACAAAGAGGTGTTTATGGTAGAAATCTGACTGGAAAAGTTTATTTAAAGGAAGGGTGGCACGCTATTTCATTTCGTTTTGGAACAGGTGTAGCACTTTGTAGTGTTGAATTGCCAGGAGGGCAAATAATCCGGGTGGACGCAAAGCAATTTTACCGTCCCGCCCTGGTAAACATTTTAATTCAAGGTAACGCATCCAATAAACGCCTTTATGAGTTGTATGATTCTATGAAAGTATCATTGGCATTTCCAAAAGATACCACACTTACAATCAGGTATACTTTGGATGGAACCACACCAACCATACAATCAGTTTTGTACAAACAGCCATTGAATATTACCCAATCTGTTAAACTTACAACCATCGCATTCAAAAATAACAAACCTGCTTCAGCTGCCGCTTTAATGGAATTTAAAAAAGTGAATATTCCCCAGGCAGGTTCTTTGGGTGTACTGAGTTTTAATAATTGGGATGGGAAAAATGCTTATTTCGAAAGCAATACAAAATTTAACGTTTGGATTGATCCCTCAGTAAAAATTGCCAAAGGTATGCAGGGAAAAGCTATTCAGGTTAATGCAAGGGAATCTTTGTTACCCAAAAATGTGGATGTAAATGTTTCTAGGGGCACTGTTAAATGCGGTTTCAAAATATATGGCCTCAATATGCGTGAAAATGCTTTAACAGTTTCTATTTGGTTTAAACCAAATGAGGTGAACGGAAAATTGTTTGGAAAAGATGGATACAATGCATTTGGCAAAGCTTATAGAACGGTTTCCTGCAGCATAAACAATGGGAAGCTGTTTGCAATGGGGAACTCTTTATCCGGCGGAGAAATTAAAACCGGCACCTGGCAGCAGATTGTATTATCTGTTAGTGAACAGCAGGCCAGTCTTTATTTAAATGGTGTATTGATAGCTTCCGGAAACGGTACAAAAGATATTATAACCGATGCATTGGATTTTTTTACAACAACCAATGCTACAGTAGATAATCTGCAATTGTTTGACAGGTTTTTAGACAAGGAGGAAGTGAAAAGGTTATTTCTAAGCGAAGGGCACAACTAAATACTTTGTAAAAACAGGCTCATCATTTGCATTTCATTGCATACGCTGTATAAATTATTATTTGCCTATTAATTACAAACAGATGATTTCTGCCACAGGCTTTGTTTTGACAACGACAGGTAAAAGTGCTTTGGCACAAGTGTACACTCCTGAACCAAATGCAGGTTGAATATTTCATTATTCATTTAAAACGAATAAAATAGCTGCAATTAATGAAAAAAATTATAACTCCTGTTTGGATACTTTTTAGCCAATTGATTTGGGGACAGGTGCCGGGAAGCGATTGGCTTGTACGCAATCATTGCGTTATTTCAGGCCGCATCAGTCAATATGAGTATCAGCGATACAACCAGCTTATTAATCAACATACATTTGTTTTAAATAAACCAGCACAGCGTCAAAAATTTCAGGAGTCGGGCTGGCAAATAAATGTGAATGCTACGCCCGTTACAACAAGGCCCGGCGCCATTGACTTCACGGTTACTTTTAGCTGTATCAGCGGACAGCTCAACCAGACAAGTGTTTCAGTTGATATTGATTTTGGTAATTGGGATACAAAAAATTATGTACTTTTTCCTGCTGTGGCCTATAACGGAAATAAATACAATTCAAAAAAACTTCGCTATTCACCCAAATTGCACGACATAAAAGACATCGGGCCAGGTAAGCCCATCGTGATCAATGATGTTCCAAGGCTAAATAATGCCGACGGTGTTTCAAGAATTCAGGAACGAAGTGGGAGCATGGCCTCCCCATCAATTGGGTTTATCAGTAATCGTATGAAAAAAGGCATATGGCTGCTCACAAAACAAGGGAATGAATGGGGCGATTATGGAATGGACATGGAAGAAAGCAGGGACAGAAAAAGAGCAACCCTCACAATTTCGTCGCCGGTTGTAAGGGAATTGTATAAGTATGAAATTTGTGATGCCCACCAACCCAGCCGGGATGTCTCGGCAAATTATACAGTAGGCGATGTGGTGACTATCAGCTTCCGCTTATACCAGTTTGAAGCACCGAAAACGCAATCCATCTTTGATACCTATGCCGCCATAAGGAAAGATTTAATCAGGGATACTTTGTTACGAAATGCAATAACCTATGACGCCTGCATGCAAACACTGGAAGCTAAATACAACGAACAAAATTATGTTCCTGAGTTTGGTTATTACGCCATTGGTATGCGGGAAAATTATTTGCAGGATTGGCAGATCGGCTGGACAGGAGGTATGATCAGCACTTACCCGTTGCTGTTTGCAGGAAATGATAGTACGATTCAAAACGTAGTAAGGAATTTCGACTGGTTGTTTCCCAACGGTATCAGTCCTTCGGGTTTTTATTGGGATGCAGGGCAAAAAGGCAATGAATGGATTGGCGGGGATATCAGAAATGTTCACACCAAAAACTGGCATTTGATTCGAAAAAGCGGTGATGCGGTCTGGTACATAATTAAGCAGTTTATGCTGATGGAGAAGAAAGGTATTGTTGTAAAGGATACCTGGAAGGCGGGTAATAAAAAAGTATGTGATGCGTTTGTGAAATTATGGAATAAATACCAGCAGTTAGGGCAGTTTGTGGATTCGCAAACAGGCGAAATCATTGTTGGCGGATCCAGTAGTGGCGCAATTGTACCTGCAGCCTTAATACTGGCAGCACAATATTATAATGATCCGAAGTATGCTGAGATTGCCCAACAGCTTGGGGATTATTACAATGAAAACTTTATAGAAATGGGCATCAGTTGTGGAGGCCCCGGTGACGCCCTGCAGGCTTTTGATTCAGAGTCCGCTTATGCTTTGGTAGAAAGTTATGTTACACTGTATGAATTGACCGAGGATATAAAATGGTTAGGTATCGCTGAGGATGCGGCCAAACAATTTGCCACCTGGGTAGTAAGTTATAACTATCAATACAATGATACGACCGCTTTTTATAAAGCCGCTATCAAAACAACCGGTGGCGTCTATGCCAATGTGCAAAACAAACACAGCGCACCGGGTATTTGCACTGCTTCAGGTATAGGGCTGTTAAAACTGTATCGTTTTACCGGCAATATTTTTTACCTGGATTTATTGCGGGACATCGCTCATAACATAACACAATATTTGCCCCATCCAAAAAAGCCACATGGCAATGCACCGGTGGGATGGGTAAGCGAAAGGGTGAACATGACCGATTGGGAAGGAGCACAATCGATTGGTTATATTTTACCCATTTCTACCTGGGCAGAAACGTCCCTGATGCTTACCACGGTGGAAATACCCGGTTTGTATGTGCAGGCTGATAAGGGCATTTTCTGCGCATTTGATAATGTAGACGTAATAAAAATCAGTGAAACCAAAGATGCCTTGATACTTGAAATTAAAAATCCCACACCGGTTGATGCCAACCTGACCATCATGGAAGACAACAGCATGCGTCAATCCTTGCCAATGGGTGAAAGCGCATTATATGGAAGCAAAAAAATATTGATCAAATCTGGTGAAACCAGGAGGTTAACCTTCAAAAAACAATCATTAAAATGAAAAAAATAACAATGGTTTTTTTATGGATGTTGATAGCAGGCATCACGTATGGTACAGTAAAACCCAATACCTTATTTTCATCCAACTGTGTATTGCAGCAGGGAGTTGTTGTGCCGGTTTGGGGAACCGCTAGCGAAGGAGAAAAGGTAACCGTTGAGTTCAATGGACAAACAGTAAGTGCTGTAACAAATAAAGGTAAGTGGATGGTTCAGTTGAAGCCTATGAGGGCAAGTTCGATAGCTTTACCGATGATCATCAGGGGAGATAATGTTGTTACCATTTCTAATATTTTAATTGGTGAAGTTTGGTTGTGCAGTGGTCAAAGCAATATGGGTTTTCCGCTTCGTGCCGTGAGGGCATTGGGGAATTATCCAAAGGTGGAGGAGGTGTTGAAAAATGCACAAAATTATCCCCTGATCAGGCAGTTTACCATTCCATTAAAGAAGTCAATCTCCACTCCTGAAAAGATAGCGGATGTTAAAGGAAAATGGAATTTATGCGACAGCATCAATGCGAAAAATTTTTCTGCGGTTGCCTATTTTTTTGGGAGGGAATTATATGCAAAATTGAAAGTACCCATAGGATTAATCAATTCATCCTATGGAGGTACCGCTATAGAAAATTGGATCAGTAAAGAAACACTGGAATCCTTCCCTGAATTACAATCCATCTTCACCAACTATGAAAAAGCATTGAATGAGTTCCCAAAAAAGATGGAAGATTATAAAAGAGACGAAACCACTTTATTGAAAAAATACAGTGCTGACTCAGCCATTGCTGCACAATCAAAAAATGAATTGCCCCGAAAACCAGCTCCTCCCATGAGTCCGGCTGAAAGGGGTGGCCCTACAGGTTTATACAACACCATGATTTACCCGCTGCTACCTTTTGCGATCAAAGGCGTAGTTTGGTACCAAGGTGAAGCCAATGCCAGCAGGGGATTACAGTACCGTGCATTATTGCCTGCACTCATAAAGGAATGGCGGGCTGATTGGGGAAATGAACAATTGCCATTCTTCTTTATTCAAATACCGGGTTGGAAAAATCATTCGCCTGAATTAAAAGAAGCCCAGTTACTCACGTATCAAAATATACCCAATACCGCCATGACGGTTATTTACGATGTTGATGACACCCTGGATGTGCATCCCGGTAATAAGCAACCGGTAGGGGAGCGATTGTCTTTACCTGCCAGGGCATTGGTGTACGGCGAAAAAAAACTGGAATACATGGGACCAATTTATGAAAGCATGAAAGTGGATGGGGATAAGATAATTATATCTTTTACACATACAGAAAAATTGATGGCTAAAGATGGCGAACTAAAAGATTTTGTTATTGCGGGTGCCGATAAAAAATTTGTTGCTGCAAAAGCCTATGTAAAAAATAATAAAGTGGTAGTGTATAGTGAAGAAGTTAAAAAACCTGTTGTGGTGCGGGCTGGCTGGAGGCTTTGTCCTGAGATGAATTTATATAATAACGCAGGGCTGCCTGCATCGCCATTTAGAACCGATGTTCAATAAAGGTACCAGCATGCAGGCAAAATTTAACTGTATGCTTTTTATTTTCATGATGGTTCAATCCCCGGGTAAAGACTGCTGCTTTGTTGAATGATGTTTTTATATACCTAATCACTACTAATTGACTTAAAAAGTTCACTAAAAAAGCTGTAAAAAAGTAGGTAGCCTTAGCTACCTACCCAAGTTGTATTTGTGGTTGCAACACCTAAAAAACAACATGAGTAAAAATACGGAGATAAAATTAGTCGGTCAGCCGATTTTAAGAGAGT
>JANPIJ010000141.1:0-3423 GCA_031424955.1 Ferruginibacter sp.
CCGGCCCTTGCAATATTGTCAGCGCCTGGCCGCAAGGGTAAAGGAATGGAGAAGCCTTTGGGGCATTGGCGATTACCCTTTTTATTATGCGCAGATAGCACCCTTTAATTATGCTCAGTTTTCAACGGCTAAGAATCCACCCCAATTGAATGCTGCTTATTTGCGGGATGCCCAAAGAAAAGCAGTTGATAGTATCCCCCATTCGGCCATGGCGGTATTGCTGGATATTGGGGAAGCAAATAATATTCACCCCGCCAATAAAAAAACGGGCGGCGAAAGGCTGGCCTTGCTTGCCCTATCCAAAACATATGGCATGAAAGGTTTTGGTGCAGAGAGCCCCGCTTATGAATCATTAGTTATTAATGATACGCTGGCAACCGTAAAATTTAAAAATGTAGAAAACTGGCTGACATCATTCGGGAAAGAATTAACCTTGTTCGAAATTGCAGGAAAGGACAAAATATTTTACCCCGCCAAAGCAGTTATATACAGAACAACCATACTGGTTTCTTCACCGATGGTAAAGGAACCTATTGCAGTAAGATATGCCTTTAAAGATTTTATTGCGGGTGAATTATTCGGCACAGATGGCTTGCCGGTATCATCTTTCAGAACGGATGACTGGTAAAAAAATGAAGAAAACAATTATGAAGTCAGCGGCAGAATATAAATCAACATCGTTGTGCATCTGTCCCGACGAGGAGCATCGCGACGGAACTCGGGATCACTCACTTGTACGGCATACCATTGTGGTACCTTCTTCGGCAGCATATTCCTATTTCGGGTACGCATCAGCTTTAGCCAGCTGGTGGATAAAAAACGGCAATCCTTTTTTGTTTTTTTTGCTGCTGCTGCATTTGAGTTTTACAGGAAAAGCTCAAATCAATGAATTAAATAATTGCAATATTGTATGGAATCAGCAAAGCAAAAATTCCGGAGAATCCATGCCTTGTGGTGGTGGTGATATCGGTTTAAATGTATGGGTGGAGAAGGATGAGCTGTTCTTTTATATTGCCCAAAGCGGCGCCTTTGATGAAAATAATGCGGTATTAAAGCAGGGACGGGTAAGAATACAACTTTCACCCAATCCCTTTGCAGGAGCTACTTTTAGACAGGAACTTGTGTTGAAAGACGGATCTGTAAATATAACCGCCGGCAATGCACAACTAAAAACCAGTGTACTCATTTGGGTAGACGTTTTTAACCCCGCGATTCATGTCGACATTACCAGTAACAAATCTGTGAAGGCCACGGCCATTTATGAAAGCTGGCGATACAGGGACCGGCCATCAACAGGAAGGGCAAACAATGCCAATTCTTATAAATGGGCGGCACCGAAAGACCTGGTCACCTTTAAAGATGAAATTGATTTTAAAGGGGGAGCTGTTTCCTTTTATCATCGTAACAAACCAGGACCTTCCATTTTTGATGTTACGGTGCAGGAACAGGGTTTGGAAAAAGTGAAAGATCAGCTTTTCAATCCACTGAAAAACCGGACATTCGGTGGAATGATGGAAGGTGTAAACATGAGGTCGGCAGGAACCAGTTCCGGCACCTACCTTGACACCGATTTTAAGGGATGGAAATTGCAGAGTAATAAAGCAAGCAGGTCGCAGCATATCAATATTTACCTGCACAATGAGCAGGTTGCTGATGTATCTGAATGGAAAAAAGCTTTGCAGAAAACCATACAATCAACAAAGGGAAAAGAATCAGCCGCATTAGCGGCTACCCGTACCTGGTGGCAGCAATTCTGGAACCGTAGTTTTATCTACATCAATCCTTCCAATGCAGAAGAAAAACCGGAGCCATGGCAGGCAGGCAGAAATTACCAGTTATTCCGCTATATGTTGGGCTGCAATGCTTTTGGCAAGTGGCCCACGAAATTCAATGGTGGTTTATTTACCTATGATCCATCGCTTACCGACAGCAGTTTACAATACACACCCGATTTTAGAAACTGGGGCGGTGGCACCCATACGGCACAGAACCAGCGCCTGGTTTATTTCCCCATGATCAAAGCCGGTGACTTTGATATGATGAAGCCACAGTTTGATTTCTACCTGCAAAATTTAAAAAATGCAGAACTAAGAAGCCAGCAGTATTGGAATCACCGGGGTGCCTGCTTTGCTGAACAGATCGAAAATTTTGGATTACCTAATTATGCTGAATATGGTGTAAAGCGGCCGACGGATTTTGATAAGGGAGTTGAATACAATGCATGGCTGGAATATGAATGGGATACCGTCCTCGAATTTTGCCTGATGATGCTGGAGCAGGAAAGATATAAAGACACTAACATCGGCGAATACATTCCGTTCATAGAAAGTTGCCTTCGCTTTTTTGATGAGCATTATCAATATCTCGCAAAACAGCGGGGAAGAAAAGCTTTGGATGGCAATGGTCACCTCGTTTTGTTTCCCGGCTCCGCTGCTGAAACCTATAAGATGGCGTATAATGCCAGCTCTACCATTGCCGGGTTAAAAACGATCCTTACAAGACTATTGGAATTACCGGCAAAATATTTACAACAAGAAAAGAGAAGTCATTGGGATACCATGTTGCTCCGCATCCCACCCATTAGCTTTGCTTCATTCGATGGGCACCCTACTATTGCACCAGCCAAATTGTGGGAGAGAATCAATAATGTGGAAACGCCCCAACTCTACCCTGTTTATCCATGGGGCATATATGGCATTGGCAAACCCGGACTGGACACTGCGATCAACACCTACCGGTACGACAGCAATGCAGTAAAATTTAGAAATCATGTAGGCTGGAAGCAGGATAATATTTTTGCAGCCCGCTTAGGATTAACAAAAGAAGCGGCAGCATTAACTACACAAAAACTAAAAAATTCCGGCAGGCGCTTTCCTTCGTTCTGGGGCCCGGGCTTCGACTGGACGCCCGACCATAACTGGGGAGGCAGCGGCATGATTGGTTTGCAGGAAATGCTGCTACAAACGGATGGAAAAAAAATCTACCTTTTCCCGGCATGGCCAAAGGATTGGGATGTGCATTTTAAATTGCATGCGCCGTACCAGACAACGCTAGAAGCCATTGTCAGCAACGGTAAAGTAACGATGCTGAAAGTATTACCGGAATCCAGGCGGAAGGATGTGGTGAATATGTTTTGAGAAGAGGAAATAATACTGCATATCTATTTCCATAGGCTTTCATCCATTATACTCTCCCCTGGCGCAAGCGTCCGCTTGTGCCAGCAGGCTCTTCGAAGCACACAACAAATTGAATAGTGTTGCATTTCATTAAAAAATTAGATTAAAGCTGTTACCTTATTTGTTTGCACATGATTATTTTATTCAGTTTGACTTTTCTTAAACTTCCTGTTGCTTTTTGATGTACGCCACCAATTGGCGCAAGCGTCCGCTTGTGCCAACAGACTTTTCGAAGCATGTAACAAAT
>JANPIJ010000142.1:0-8481 GCA_031424955.1 Ferruginibacter sp.
TTCATAACAACTTGATTTACAAGTAATTATAAAACAATAAAATGAATTTGTTTCAAATCGTTTGAAATTTAAAATCTCTGAAACCCTTATCCAGCAATATTTTCAAAGAACTGAGTTACTTTATAACAAGACGCTAGTGATGTTCAATCAAAAATTGATTCAATAAATCAAAGAATTTGAATAGAAAGAGCAAAGCAAATGATTACCGTCAGTTGAAATTTGCATTTATCACTTATAAAAAATTAAAAAAATGAAAAGTCAAACACATTTTCACTTTGCTAAAATTAATGGAGTGGAAATTTTCTACAGGGAGGCTGGCCCTTCAGATGCGCCTGTATTGTTGTTGTTGCATGGTTATCCCACTTCATCGCACATGTATCGCAACCTTATTATGGACTTATCAGATAAGTATCATCTGATTGCACCAGACTATCCCGGTTATGGCAGAAGTGAACAACCTCCAAGAAAGGATTTTGCTTACACTTTTGAAAATTATGCAACTATCGTTGAAGGGTTGCTGGACCACTTGCAGATCAAAAAATTCAGCCTTTACCTGATGGACTATGGTGCACCGGTTGGCTGGACGATCGCATCCAAATATCCGGATAGGATTGAAACAATTATTGTACAGAACGGCTGCTGCTACGAAGAAGGACTTGAAACCTTTTGGGACCCAATCAAAGCACTTTGGAAAGATAGGAATGATAAAGAGGCAATAAAGAAATGCGAGGCTTTTCACAGTCCAGATGGTTTGGCATGGCAATATACACACAGTGTACCAGATGTGAGTGTTGTAAGCCCGGACAACTGGGAAATTGACCTGCGACATTTGCTCCGTCCTGAAAATAATGATATACAAATTGACATGTTTTATGATTACCGAAATAATGTAAAACAATATCCCAAGTGGCAGCAATACTTGCGTACCAGCAACCCTGAAATGCTGATTGTGTATGGTAAGGACGACTATATTTTCCCTGGTATAGGGGCGGAAGCTTTCAAAAAAGATGTAAAGAACCTGGAGTTTCATTTGTACCCAACCGGCCACTTTGCATTGGAGAGTTTTGGCGATGAAATTGGGGCTACAATCAGAAATTTTTTAGATAGAAAGGTTGGCGCAGATAAAAAGATAGCAGCAAAAGCTAAGAAGGCTTAGAAGCAGGCAAACGTGAGGTATAAAGGAGAAAAGCCCCAATTTGAGTGCAGGACTTTGCGCCGCATCTTGGGGCTTTTTAAATTTTTGAAAAATGAATGATCTTAAAAGTTGGCACGATGAAAACTGATTTCTTTAATGTGATTTATATAGGGGGCCCTACTGCAATATTTGAAATTGGCGGGCTTCGTATTATGACAGATCCTTCACTTGATCCTGCGGGAGGAGTGTACCATTCAGGTGTATTAGTGCATGAAAAAACAATGGGTCCGGCAAATGTTGATATTGGTAAGATCGACCTGGTACTTTTAAGTCATGACCAGCATTTCGATAATTTGGATAATGCGGGTAGATTGCTTTTACAAAAAGTTCCTAAGACTTATACTACCATAGCCGGTGCAAAGCGGCTGAATGGAACAGCTATTGGTTTACATCCCTGGCAAACTGATAAGGTTATTACACCTGAAGGAACTGAAATTATTATTACTGCAACGCCGGCAAGGCATGGACCAGCAGGAATTGAAGGTTTGCAGGGCGAAGTAACAGGATTTGTATTGTCCGTTAAAGAGAGTGAATTGGAAATTTATATAACCGGCGATACCACCTACTATGAGGGTGTTGCAGAGGTGGCCAAACGATATCATCCGCAGTATGTTTTCATATTTGCTGGTGCGGCCCAGGTTAGAGGGCCATTCAATGTAACGATGGGAACCAATGATGCGATGGATACTGCATTGGCATTTCCTGATGCAACAATCATTCCTTTACATTATGAAGGATGGAAGCATTATACTCAAAATGAAAAGGATATCAAAACTTCTTACCAGGTTTTAGGAATTGATCGGCGGTTAAAAATATTGGAAGCAGGTAAAACAAACAGGCTGGAAAGAACATGAAAATTAGTAATTGATTAATAGAATTATCCATTTAGGTCGCATTTGCTTTGTAGGTGTAGGGTACGTGTCCAACCATTCTCACTACAAGCTTGTGTAAAATTGTATGCAAATGATTTCTTCTGTTAAATCTAAAAAAGAATTCATCTAAATATCCATTCATAAATCGTTCTGAACATTTATGATGTATTCCTCTTAGCCAACCTTTCAGATTCATTATAACAGTATGCAGTCCTGTGAAGTTCTTTCCTTTTCCTGACTGCTTTTGCTTGATTTCATATTCGCTTTGCAGCGGGCGATAGCCTTTCCATTCATCTGTTTTAACCTGTGTGTTATCACTATCAATGTGTTGTTCAAAAAACGGACGGAAGCATTCGGCGCTGGCTTGTTCAATCGTTGCTGCATAAGCTCTTCCTATTTTATCATCTTGTATTTTCTCTACAGCCAATACCACTAACTTCTTATTGCCTTTGCTCCTGCCCCTTTTATTTTTTTCAGGCCCCCCAATCAATAGTTCATCAACCTCTACTTTACCACTAAGCAGATGATCGCCACTGCTTTTCATTGCCTCCTGCGCCTTGCGTTTAAATAACCAGGCAGATTTCTGATTGATATTGTATTCATTTGACAATTCAACTGTTGACATTCCTTTTTTTCGCACGGTAATTCTGAACATTATTCCAAAAGCCGCCAGCAGTGGTAGTTTTAGCTTATGGAATAAAGTATGGGCTGTGACAGATTCATCATAGCCACATTGTTGGCAACGTAAATGAAACTGGGTTTTTCCCTTACCACTTACATTACAACTGCACTTGCGACACTTATAACCTCCCTGCCACTTCAAATCGAAAAGATACTGCTTGCAGTCTTCCTCATTTCTGAAGTAACTATGAAATGCTTTAATTGTGACACCCTGGAACATACTCAATTATTTAGCATAAAGATACTAAATATATTAGTCTTTACAATTGCCTATCTTTACTTTGCGACCTAAATGGTTAATTCTATTGATTAATTTAGTATGCCAGGGATAGTTAAATAAAAAATTGAAATTTTAATTATGGAACAAAAAAATCCATTGCCGCCATTCACACTAGAATCGGCGAAGCAAAAAATTCAAATTGCGGAAGATGCCTGGAATAGCAGGGACCCGGTGAGAGTTTCGCAAGGTTATACTGTTAACAGCGAATGGCGAAACAGACATGTGTTTTTAAATGGCCGGGAAGCGATTGTGGCATTTTTAACGGAAAAATGGAAAAAGGAATTAGACTACAAACTGGTAAAAGAATATTGGGCACATACCGATAACAGGATTGCTGTGCGGTTTGAATATGAATACCATAATGTTGACGGAGAATGGTTCCGGGCTTATGGGAATGAGAATTGGGAATATGATGAAAACGGTTTAATGCAAAGGCGTTTTGCGAGTATCAACGATTTAGCTATTAAAGAATCGGATAGGAAATTTAAAAATTTATGAGGAAAAAAAGCGGAGCCAGTAAAGCAGACAGGCTAAAGGATTTACTAAATGTCAAAGCAACCGATGCTGATGAAACTTCAAAAGAAGAGATTGTAATGCAGGATGAATGCGGTGATACTTTATGGGACGCGGTGTTGAAACAAGAGGAAAAAAATTTGCTTTCTAAAAGTACTGCCAGCAATGTGCAGCCAGGTAATCATCACGATAAAATAAAGTAGCAGCATTTAAGCACTTTCAGATTTTTCATTTTAACCTCCATTAAAGTTTCTATCAAAAGTAGAGGATGATTCAACTTTAGTAAAAGGAAAGTTTAACTTTTTCGTATGGCTAAAAATTATGGTGAAATAGCATTCACATCAGCGGTAAAAGAGTTGCAGGAAAAGATGGGCAGCAGAAAGAATTATGCCAGGATGGAAAGGGATAATTATGTAGATGGTTTGACGGAAAATGAAATTGAATTTATTGCTGAAAGAGACAGTTTCTACATGGCAACAATTGGCACAAACAATTATCCCTACATTCAGCATAGGGGTGGCCCGAAAGGGTTTTTAAAAGTGCTGGACCCAAAGCGGGTTGGGTGTTTGGATTTTCGGGGTAACATGCAATATATTTCAGTTGGCAATATTGCTAACAACAATAATGTATCGCTGATAATGGTTGATTATCCTACCAGGGCAAGATTAAAAATATATGCCAAAGCCAGCATTTTAGAATTGAAAGATGATCCTGATTTATACCAGTTGCTTGATTTGGACGAATATAAATTCAGGCCGGAAAGGATGATGGTATTTGAAATGGAGGCGTACGACTGGAACTGCCCTCAGCATATAACACCACGCTATACTTTGGAAGATGTAGAAGAAGCCTTTGCTTCGCAACGGGATGAGATAGCAAAACTGGAAGCTGAAATAAAAAGACTGCAAAATAAAATAAATGAACCGGCAGAATAAACAATGGAACATCTTGAAGTTGGCCTTGTGTAAAATACCATTTATTTTTCAGGCGACAACTCTTGTTTGTTAGGATTGTTCTCAATAACTGTTCTCAACTGCTCCTGGTTTTCATCTCCCCATTTACCTAATTTTGTAATTATAGGGATCAGCGATTCGCCCAGGCTGGTTAAACTATATTCAACTTTTGGTGGCAATTGAGGATATATTTTTTTAGTTACCAGTTGGTGATCTTCCAGTTGTTTTAATTGCATGTTTAATACAAACACTGTTGTAACTATTTTTACAACTATGTTATTAATCTTTGAAGAATAGGCGAGAGGTCTTATCCACATTAAGTAGTACAAAATCTATCCCTGATCTTCATCAAGGTTTTCATGATTATCTCCCCCAAGACTATAATAATTGTTCTCTTCGTCTTCTTCTCCTATATTTTCCATTTCATTGTCCAGTTCAGCTCCAGGAATATCAAGCTCTTCTCCGGGGCTGTATTCATTGATTGTAATATTTTCATTTGACGGATCGTCTTCATCAATAAATTTTTCTTCTTTTGCTTTACTGTAAATGTCTTCTTTTTCGTCATAGATATTTTCTGTGTAGGGTGTTTCAAATTTACCACCACTCTTGTCAATGTTTTTTATTTTCTTCGCCATATTAATATTTTTTAATTCCCTGAAATTATGAACACATTTTTAAAATAAAGATAATACTTGAAGTCCAGCACTTTCAGCACTTTAAATAAGACATCATATTCATAACTCCAATCTTACCGGAATACTGCAGTGATAAAAACTAAAGTAATGGAAATGCCCTTTTATAGATCTTTTAATGGATTAATAAATACCAGCACTTTTCTCTCATCTGATTTAAGTTGCGAATCATTCATTCATTTTTCAAACCCCGTGCGATAAATCCCATATGAATTATTTTTATTTCTTAGATGGGATTACGCATGTAATGGGTTCTACCAAAAAGAGACCGTCGTTTGTCAAAAACGATTTTTTTTTAGAGATCTACATTGAAATTTGATGCTGTAAATAAAAATTGATGTAAAATTCTCATTATTCGCACATTAAATTGTTGCTAGCAAGTTATAAAACAGGTTAATTTAAAAATATGGCTAAATGAAGAGTTTTGTTGTATAAGTATATCTAGGCATTTTAATTGTAAGACTGCACTGAGGTCAATTAAAGTTTTTTTCCGGCTATATATTAAGTTTACACCACAATGAAAGCAAAGAAAGAGAATGGAGTATTTTGTCAAAATAGATGAAGCTATACGGCTTGTGAAAGTTATCTGGGGCGGTCAATTTCGTAAATCAATTAAAGAAACATCAGAACAGATATATAAAAGCAGACATTTCCTCCAGGAAAAGAAAATTGGTTTTTATCATTTCTTTTATGCCAAACAGAGATATTTTCTGAGCGGTACTGGTAAAACCAGTAAATCAGCAATTCAAAAATCTATCTGGTGAAGCTGCAGTAGATGAGAGAAAATATCTGGAATTTTTAAAGGTAGGAATCACTGATATGGGATTTGAAATTGATAGAAAAGATAATAGTTCGCTGGATGAAAATCTGACTTCAATTAGCTATATGGATATTTTTAACATCTTAAGATAGAACTCTACATCAATATAATACTTTTTACCAGCAGCGGTGACAAGGTGAGTGCGACCAAATGGTTTACTACTATCTTGAAGCTAGAACCTACATCATGAATTTTCAAGAGGATTGAAGCCATTGAGAAGTGAATTTCAATTTACGGATGGAAAAATTCAAATGGTAATAGTTTATTCCCCATCAAGCAGAGCAGCTAATAGAATATCATTTGACAAGCTGGTATAAATATATTGGAATGAAATAACTTTAGCTGATGATAAATACAGAAAATAATAGTCATGAATTTTATATGGCTAAGTGTGTAGCATTTGGCAAAACTGCAAAGGCCCGGGGAGATAGTCCGGTGGGTTCTTTGATAGTTCAAAATCAAAAAATTATTGGCGAGGGAATAGAAGGAGCGAAAACCAATTGTGATATAACTTTTCATGCAGAGATTGAGGCCATCAGGAATGCAGTTAAAAATACAGGATTATCCAACATGTCTGATTGCACGTTATATAGCACACACGAACCTTGCATTATGTGTTCCTATGTTATAAGGCATCTCAAAATTGGGATTGTAGTTGTTGGGATCTCCACAGGAGAAATTGGCGGTTATAGTTCAAACTACCCGTTATTGATGGACAGCAGTATAAAAAAATGGAACACGCCGCCAATAGTTATCAAGGGTATCTTGGAAAAAGAATGCATGGCTCTTCATCAATAGGGCTGCCAAATAAAATGTGAATAATCAACATAACATTCATCACTTAATACAAGTTCGGTGCGATGTTACATTCAAGATTTGGTCTTTGGCGCCAGTAAGCATAAATTGACTTTTGTTTTGCTTGCGTCATCTAATCTTGTTACCTGGTCTGTTTTTAAATTCAAGCCCACGGCTCCATGGTTTTGATTTAGTTGCTTTACTTTTCTTGCACCGATAATATTGTTATCAACGGTGGGCCTTTGCAATAACCAGTTAAGGGATAACTGCCTGTAGCATTAATATTATTGAAAGCATTTTTAATAGATTATACCAGGGTAATTTTAACGGCCTTATAATAGCTGATAAAATCTGATAAATAACAAATCTGTTTCTGCGTCAATAGTTGAATTATTTTAATCCATCTGAATTTTATCCGAACCATATTTATACAACACTTTATCAATTGGTATACGCCTCTCAACGAGGAACTCTTTAACAAAAGCCCTTGCCTTTTCCTTCGCTATCGTCTTGAACCATATCCCATCCGGCTGGGCTATGACGATGGGGCCATCTTTACAACGTCCGTTACAAAGAGTTTTGGTTGTATGTATTTCATCTGATAATCCGTGTTCAGCAATAGCCAAACGTATAGCTGCCGTACTTTCTTCTGCCCCCAGCAGTTTACAACTTCCTCCATTGCACAAGAACAAATGCTTTTTTATTACTGTAAGGTCTTTAATTGCCATCAGCAGATTTTTTTAAACGTTGGGTACCAGATTGCAAAACGAAAATGTAAAAACAGGTCATCAAAATAAATAATGAAATTCCTATTAATGTAAGTATCGATTCCCCCAATTCTAGTTCGGGAATTAAACGGCTTAAAATTTTGTATCCGCCTACTATAAAAGAAATATAAACGATTATCCAGCCCAGGTTGCGGCGATAATTTAAAACAGTATTATTATCAACGGACCTTTGCATTAACGTGTACAATATTCTGCTGTCCAGCGTATCCGTAATAATCATACCTAATGAGAAACAACCTCCAAGTAATAATGCATTCGGTGTACTCAATTGGCTGGTTGCAGTATAGGCCCAGGCGGCGGCTTGGGTGTTTGTGTCAAAAACCATTGCAAACAAAACGCCGGTAAGTACTATTGCCAGCGGATGAGAGCTGTTCTTTAATTTAGCGGGTAAAAAAAATATTTTCCATCCTTTGGGGGTGTAGTTTTTTTTGGCTCTCAACATTCGGAGGTTTAAGAAACCAACAAAAATCAGTAATAGGCCCGGCATCCAATCAAGCACATTCCATACTGCTTGTGGAAAATTCCAGGAATGACTAAAGCGGCTTATCATTACTGCAATACAGGTAACAACAGCACCATGGCCAATTGCAAATAATGTACCTGTCCACTTTGCGAGTAGTGGTTTTGTAGTAGCATACCTTACACTTACCCCGTCAATGATAGCAATGTGGTCTGGATCAAATCCATGGCGCAGCCCCAACATAAACATCAACAATATCCCTGAGAATTCCATTGGCTACAATTTTATATTAAAGCGTTCGCTCACTTCTTTTGTTTTTTGCGCAATCTGATCAGGTGTAAGAATTCCTTTTTGTAACAGGCAGTTAGATGCCGACACAATCCACTTTTCGTAATATGTTAATTTGCCTGCCATTTCTGTTCCTATGCTTTC
>JANPIJ010000143.1:0-22786 GCA_031424955.1 Ferruginibacter sp.
AGTTGGAACAGTTAAAGAATGTTATGAATTGCTGAAAAAAATTATGGAATGAAGACACTATTGAGATGCAGGAAGAATTTAAAGTGATGCTACTGAACAGAGGCAATAAGGTGATTGGTATTTATGAAGCTTCAACAGGTGGCATTACCGGCACAGTAGCCGACCCAAGATTGATACTGGCTGCTGCCATTAAATCACTTTCTGTAAGTATTATTTTATGTCACAATCATCCCAGCGGAAATTTAAAACCAAGCCGTGCCGATGAGGAACTCACACAAAAGATAAAAGTGGCAGCAAGTTACCATGACATCAAGGTGATTGACCACATTATTATTACCAGCGAAGGGCATTACAGCTTTGCTGATGAAGGGGTGTTGTAGCCCCTTTTTTATAAAGCCAGACCGCTGCAAGTAATTGGAATTGGAGTGTATAAGCTATATTTACACTAACTCCTTTAGTAACCGCCAAAAACCCATAACTAACACCTGGACAACGATACATGAAACTGGAAATAATTAAGCCGATAAAAGCCCTTAATAAAGCCTACCTGAAGGAAAAGGTAAGCCGCAATCACATTGAGCTATTTAAGAAGAACCTGCAACAATTACTTAGCCGCATCAACGAACAGGAAAGCGAAGAACACCTGAAAAATGTAATAGCCGATTTTTTAAAAGATACCTGGTACAAAGACCAGTTTGAAATAAATACCAAAGACAGGAATGATTTGGTGATACATACAGGCAAAACAACTAAAGAAGCTGTTGGTGTTATCCTCGAAGTAAAAAAACCTTCCAATAAGGCAGAGATGATGACAGCAGCCAAGCCCAATACAAAGGCTTTGCAGGAATTGATTTTATATTATTTACGGGAAAGGGTTGACCATAACAACACCGATATAAAATACCTGGTTGTTACCAATATTTATGAGTGGTTTGTAATAGATGAAGTTTGGTTTGAAAAGAATGTTTTTAGAAACAGTAAACTAAAAAAAGATTATGAGAATTGGAAACTGAGTGGCAAAGACACCAGATTCTTTTATGACAGCATTGCCAAATCTTTTCTGGATGAAGTGACAGAAGAAATGCCAGTTACTTATTTTGATGTTCGTACTTATGAAAAGTATGTAAACAATACCAACAAAGAAGATGATACCAAACTCATCGGGTTGTATAAAATATTATCGCCTGCACATTTGTTAAAGCAGCCTTTTATAAATGATAGTAACAGCCTTGATACAAAATTTTATGTTGAACTATTGCATATCATAGGGCTGGAAGAAATAAAAGATGGCGGTAAAAAGCTAATAAAACGAAAAGCAAAATCTGACGAAGCTTCTTTGCTGGAGAACACTATTATAAAGTTAGAAGATAAAGATGCTTTACGCAATATCAGCAACCTTTCCACATTTGGCGCAAACAAGGAGGAACAATTATTTAATGTAGCCCTGGAGTTATGTATTACCTGGGTAAACCGGGTGCTGTTCATTAAGTTACTGGAGGCTCAACTGTACAAGTATCACAAAGGCAATGCTGCGTATCTTTTTCTAAATAGCAAACTGGTATTTGATTTTGATGAACTGAGTAATCTCTTCTTTCAGGTATTGGCAGAAAAGTCGGAAAGCAGGCATAATCATATACAGGAAAAATTCAGTAAAGTACCCTATCTCAATAGTTCTTTGTTTGAACGTATTGAACTGGAAAGACAAACCATTAATATCAGCGAATTAGATAACCGCTTGCAATTACCGTTATCGAACAGTTCTGTTTTAAAAGACGATAATGGCAAACGCAAAGCTGGCACTTTACCCACACTGCAATATCTCTTTGAATTTTTAGATGCTTATGATTTTACCAGTGAAGGTGGCGAAGAAATACAGGAAGAAAATAAAAACCTCATCAATGCTTCTGTATTGGGATTAATTTTCGAAAAGATAAATGGCTATAAAGACGGCTCTTTCTTTACGCCTGGCTTTGTAACCATGTATATGTGTAAAGAGACCATCCGCAGGTCGGTATTGCAAAAATTTAATGATACCAAAGGATGGCAATGCGATACCATTGATAGTTTGTATAATAAAATTGGTGATAAAAAGGAAGCCAATAAAATTATTAATAGCCTGCACATTTGCGACCCTGCCGTGGGCAGCGGCCACTTTTTGGTAAGTGCCTTAAACGAAATGATTGCTATTAAAAGCGAATTGAAAATTTTACAGGATGCTACAGGTAAATCATTAAGGGATTATCATGTGGAAGTGGTGAATGATGAATTGATTATTACGGATGAAGATGGTAAATTATTTGATTACAACCCACAAAACAAAGAAAGCCAGCGCATACAGGAAACCCTGTTTCATGAAAAGGAAACCATTATTGAAAACTGTTTGTTTGGTGTAGATATAAACCCCAACTCTGTAAAAATTTGTCGCCTTCGTTTATGGATCGAATTGCTGAAAAATGCGTACTACACACCGGTAAGTAATTACATAGAGTTAGAAACCTTACCCAATATTGATATAAACATTAAATGCGGCAACAGCCTTATTAGCCGCTTTGCATTAGATGCTGATATAAAGAGTGCATTACGCAACAGCAAATGGAGCATTGATAGTTACAAGATTGCTGTGCAAACATACCGGGATGCTGAAAGTAAGGAGCAAAAAAGAGAAATGGAGGAATTGATTGATTCCATAAAAAAGGATTTCAGAAGTTACATAAGCCCCAATGACCCGAAATATAAAAAGCTATCTAAACTACGGGGTGATTTATTTAACATTAGCCAGACCAAAGAATTGTTTGATGAAGGAAACAAAAAGAATAAGGATACTAAAAAAAAGATAGAGCAATTAAGCAACGAAATAACAAAGCTGGAAACTGAAATTGGAGAAATAAAAAATAATAAGATTTACGAAAATGCTTTTGAGTGGCGGTTTGAGTTTCCGGAAGTGTTGAATGGTGAGGGTGATTTTATTGGGTTTGACATGGTGATAGGTAACCCACCTTACATACAGTTACAAAAAATGGGCTTAGAATCTGAAACCCTGGAAAAACAAGGCTTTGAAACATTTGCTAAAACCGGTGACATCTACCAATTGTTTTATGAGCTGGGTGTAAATCTTTTGCGAAGGAAGGGGCAGCTTTGTTATATTACCAGCAACAAATGGATGCGTACTGATTATGGAAAAGTTACCCGGAATTATTTTGGTACAAAATGTAATGTTCAGTTTGTAGTGGATTTTGGTATGGGGCAAATGTTTGACAGCGCAACAACATATACCAATATCTTATTACTTACTAAACAAAATCCCTCTGCAACCATTTCACTATGCCGGGTTAAGAATGATTATAAACTGCAAATACCTTTAGAAGATTATGTCATAAGTAATATTGTTGAGGTAGAAAATCCAGTTAGCAATAGTTGGGTTGCGTATGATAAAACTGAATACAAACTTATCAAGAGAATAGAAGAACAAGGTATCCCTTTAAAGGATTGGAACATTGAAATAAATTACGGTATTAAAACTGGATTTAATGAGGCCTTTATAATTGACACAGAAGTAAAAGATCAATTAGTAAAGGAAGATCCTAAAAGCGCAGATATATTAAAGCCTATTTTACGTGGAGAAGACATAAAAGCATATGTGCCCCAGTGGGACGGTAAATGGATTATTGGAACATTTCCAGCGCTAAAAATAAATATTGAGGATTACCCTGCGATAGAAAAATACCTGATGAAATTTAGAGATCGCCTTGAACCTAAACCTAAGAATTATGAAGGTACATGGAAGGGCAGAAAATTCGGATCGTATAAATGGTTTGAAACGCAAGACTCCATTTCATATTATGGAGAATTTATTAAGCCAAAAATCATCTACCCAAATATGACTAAATATTTGCCGTTTGTATATGATAAAGGCTCGTTTTTAATCAACGATAAGGGTTTTATCCTATCGGGAGAATCTCTTAATTATCTTACCATTCTATTAAATTCAAATCTCTTTCGTTTCTGTTTTAAAAATCACTTCCCTGAATTACTTGGTGAAGCAAGAGAATTGCGAAAAGTATTCTTTGAAAAAATTAATTTGAAACAGGTAAAAGATGAAACTTGGTATAAAGAAATGTTAGAGCAAATTCTCAGTAAAATGAAAGAAGGTTTACCCATTAGTGCATTGCAAATACAGGTTGAAGAAAAACTTTATGATTTGTATGATTTAACTGCAGATGAAAGGAATTTAATACAATTAGCCTCACATTCCACTGTTTATTAAATTCTTTTCTTGATCTGAAAATGAATAAATTTCAGCAAGATTTTTCTCAATTTCATCTTCAACTGTAATATAGTTTTCACCTTTCATTTTTAGATTAACTAAGCTATCAACTAAATTTGAAAACAGCTTATTCTGTATATCATCAATTGGTATTACTGTTACATTTTCAAAGAAAATTTTGCTAAGTTCCCGAGTGTCACCCAATAACTCTGGAAAATATTCACGAAATGCGAACCGGAATAATTTAGAATTTAGAAATGCGGTTAAATAGCCTAAATGTTGACCAGTGATTATAAAGCATTTTTGGTTGGTAAAAAACGAGCCTTTATTAAGTACATTTAATCCAAAATGATATACGCTTACATTAGGGTTAGTACGGAAAAGCAGACGATAGAAAACCAGCGGTATGAAATAATTCAATTTGCAGCTTCTAAGAAATTTACTATTGATAAGTGGTTTGAAGAAACTATTAGTTCTTCAAAAAAAATGGAAGAAAGAACCTTAAATACAGTGCTTAAAAAATTAAAATCTAATGACATTTTAATTATTTCAGAAATATCAAGAATGGGTAGAAATCTAATGCAGATTATGAGTATCCTGCATCTTTGTATGGAACGAAAAGCGATAGTATATGCAGTAAAAGAAGGCTATGAACTGGGAGATAATATTAACTCAAAAGTATTGGCATTTGCTTTTGGATTATCAGCAGAAATTGAACGGAATCTTATCTCACAAAGAACAAAAGAAGCTTTAGCAAGATTGAAGGCCGAAGGTAAAAAATTAGGTAGGCCAGAAGGAAGTAAAAAAAGAAATCCGAAGTTGTTAGAACATACCGAATTTATTCGGAAAAAAATTTCAGAAGGAGCAAAACAGGTAACAATAGCCAATGCACTAAAAGTACACAGGCACACAGTTAAAAAATGGATTGAAGAGTATATTTAGTTGACTATTGGAAATCTTAAACTATTACCAGCTTACCTTCTCCCAAATGTCCTTTTTAAATTCCAAATTTTGCCTCCGGTCTCAACGCCATTTTTTTGGCTCCATAGCCGATGTTTCTCATCATGTAAAATGATTGACCAGCCATAGTTTTTAAGTAATACCAATTCACCAATTCCCATGTGACCCATAATCCTTTTCAGCATCCAACTCGAATCAACTGCCTGAACAAATTTTGAGGAAGTTATACCTGGGCAAGTCAAAATATAAATGTACCCGTAGTTATTCCAATTTGTGTTTGAGTAGTCAACGCATTGAGCAAACCATTTTGTAAAGTCGGTTGTATCTCCCTTTTGATCAAGATTGGGCATGTCTTTAAACTCAAGGCCAAAGCAAATGTTTTTGTTTTTCCATAGAGATAAATCTTTTGGTTTTATCGCAAAATCAATTTGAAGTTGCTTGCCTGAAAAGTGTTCCCCTAGAACATGCTTTTCAAAGGTAAAGTACTTATCTAATTGGTTCTTTATATCCGAAATAACTTTTAGTTCATCCATGACGAATGTTTAATGGGTGCATTCAATAATACGATAAATTTATTCAATTTTTCTTGTGTAATTTTAATAAACAAAATAACGACATAACCCTTTACCATGACTCGTTCCGGCTTCTTAAAAAAATTACTCTTTCCATTGCCATTGGCAAATTGCCTGTTTCCATTACAAAAGATTTCAGGAAAATATATCTGCTACAATGTTTCGTAGCTGGCTTTCGCCATTAAAAGGGAGGTAATTGCTGGATAGGATGAAAGAAGGCGATTTATTGGAACTGGTAAGGGAGCCGGAAAATGAATATGATGACTGCGCCATCGCACTACATTTACACGGAAAGAAAATTGGCTTTATTCCTTCGTCAGTTAATGAAATGCTAAGCTATTTGTTGGATGCAGATGCATTAAGCTTGTTTGCCCTAATTACCCATTTAGAAAAGAATTCTCAGCCCTGGGAAAATGTGGCAATAGCAGTTTATTTTGTGCTGGAAGTAAATAAGGAATTGCCTGCACACGCCAGTTATCTTACAAGAATAGAAGCACCACATTACCGTACTTTAAATAACAAAAAGGATTTTATAAAGAAAGAGAAACAACTGACCTTAGATAATCTCTTTGATGATAGCAACCGCATCATAAACCTGGATGCTATTCCAGCAGAACAAACGGAAGCAAAAGCATACTTTGAAAAATATTATGCAAACTATCCTGTTTCTATAAATAAACCCGGTCGTTTTGTACAAATAAAAGATGATGGAATTTACAGTTATATGTATGAAATAAGTGACGATATACAGCTTGTAAAAGATAATAAAGGCGAGGAATTTTTAGAGTTCTTTTTGACTTGAAAATTCAGCAATTTGGGATAGCGTCTAACCTCTCACCCAACCAGCATAAGAATTCAAAAACGTTTGTATTTGTTAGTGTACCAGCACACTAAACGATCATTCAGCTTCGGGAATACTGTGTATTGGGTAAACATACCAGTCAATCTATTCTTTGAAATTAAAGGCCGGATTTGTAGCCAAATAGCATACATAAGACAATCCTTTCAAATGGAATGCTGAATTTGCAAAGCTCTCACCCTAAATAATCGATCAGGATGTTTACTTTTCTAAAATTTTTTCGACCAAAGCCTTAGGAAGGTGCAATTTGGTTATAAATCATTTTAAAAAAAAACTCATGGCAGCAAATTCAATCAATTTCGTCAATCAACTAATTTATGGCGACATGGGCGGCGCCGAATTAGGTGCATTGGCTCACATTCCACCAGGCGGCTTAAATCATTTGCGCTGGACGCTTCAATTTAAACCCAATTCAGGTACTTCTACTGTGACAGGGCAACAGTTTTTAGCCCAGCACCTTGACTATATGCTAGCCAGCTATGAAGCCTGGCGGGGAAAATATTTTCTGCCGCCTGTTGTTCCATGGGACGGGCAGGATATGTATCCGGGTATGGGTATGCCCGAAGGGCCAACATTGCCCGTTACATTGAATGGAAGTGCATTTCCCGGAGGCTGGACGCAAAATGATCTGGGGACTGCAGTTAGAAATTATTACAATAATATGCGGCACTACCCGAATGGAACGGAGATGGACCAGGATGAAGTGAAGGCGCCTTACAGCTACCGCTATTGGGCATTCGTGAAATGGATAAGTGATTTAAGAAAAAGGTTACTTGGGCAGCCCGTAATTCCTGTTTCAACTGTTTATGATAAAGACGGCGTTGTGCTTACAGAAAAAAGTTTCACTGACATCTTTTACCAGGTTCATCACGTTTGGCATCCAAATGGAACAGGTATTGGCTGGACAACACCGACGCCTTATTTTAAAACAAGTATTGGTCAGCACAGAAGAAAAAAAGAAATTAGCCGCACACAGGTTGGTGCTGAGTTTTTTACTTTTCACCGCGACCATTTGGAAATTATTGATCGCTGGCTTGCAAGAACCAATCAGGATGCTGTTCAATCTCATAATACCTGTGCCCATGATACTCCAGGAGGTGGATTTCCACCTTCCGGGGTTGAAGCAGATAGCTCAGGTAATCCGAAAATTGGTTGGGGTTCATCGTCTACAAATCCTCCTGTTGATTTTAATCCGGTTCATACTACTTATTGGAACGGGGATTTACAGGAATTTTCAAACCTTGGTCTAATGGGTCAGTTATTTGCCACTGACAATAACAATTTTGTTGGAGCAACTGCATCCCAATCAGGTTTTGGTACCACGATACCTGTTCCTGGCACATCAGATGCCGGCTATCACGGAGATGGGCATGTATTGAATGGCGATTTGATTGATGCTGTTACCAACAATCATGTTCCACGCTTTTTTGCATGGCATGGCTTTATAGATGATATCTGGAAAAAACGCAGGCCGGATTTTAATACACTTGATTTTGTATTGTCGACCAATGCAGCTTTTCCTGTTCCGCAGGTGCTTACCATCCTGCGTGACCTACATACCAATACCGATACGGTAGAGCCACTGAATGCTGTTGCAGCAATAAATCGTACCAACGGGCAAGGTACACTTAATGTAAAACTAAATGTAAGAACAGATCCATTTGGCCGAACATTGGAACTAAGCCTGCGATGCGATGTATTAAGAGAAGGTGTAAGCAATGTGCCGGTTATTTCCATCGCCCGTAATTCAACCCTTACCATAGCTCAACAGAATACTGATATCATTGAACAATTTGTATTCGATGGTTCAGCAGGTACTATAGATAGTTCGGGTGAAGGTCCATTTGTTCAGGATAATTTATTGTTTTCTCCAACCGCTACCGGGTTTAAAAACAGCGCTATACGTATCACCGCCTATCTCACTTGTAACAGAATGGCAGATGGAAGCATTGCGCCGGTATCAGGAACAATATCGAGCAACGGTATAGCCGTAACGGGCAGTGGAACCTCATTTCAAACACAATTCATTCAAGGCGATTTGTTTCGTGCAAGCGGCCAGGTTAGGGCAATAGCTTTAATCAATTCAAACACTTCATTAACCTTGCTTGAAGCTTTTCAAACGAATCTTGCAGCAGGCACAACTTACGAAAGGCTCGATGGATTTGATTTTGAAAAAATTATTGAATTGCCTTTGATACAGGAAAAGCAGGCTCCTGAAATTACCACTTATCTCAATCGCAGTTCTTTTAGCAAAGACCAGGTGGATGCTGTTTCGTCAGGTGGGCAAAGTATATTCGATGATTCTTTTTATATTATTCTTCAGGATCGCACTACAAGGGCAGCCAATATTGTTTGGCCTCCGGAAGTAGAGCCACAATTAAGAAATCTTATAGCTCCTCCGGTATATGGCGCAGGTATTTATATTGATGCTCCTCATCAACCTTTAGTGGAGTTAAAAGATCTTTCAAACAATCCAGTTCCGGGAGTTTCGGTTAGTATTACTTCTATAGCTCCGGAAAGCTCTTCGCAACACCCCGCAATTCCGCAACGCGTAACATATACCTGCAGGGTAACTTTTACCAGCACTGCATCCTTTGCGGGTATGGTTGCAGGGGATATGAAAGATTTAAAACTTGTTATCACAGCAACAGACAGGGCAGGTAACCGAACCACCGATGATTCCAAAAGGGTAAGGCTTCAGATAAATGCCAATCCCTATATGCTTGATGGCCCTACATCCTGGTTAAGTGTTGATACACGGGTATTCAAAATTCAAGAGGGACAGGCAAAATTTGGTGTACCAGCCGGGTGGAGCAACCCAAATACTTTTATCCAGCAGGTAATCGCCAATCTTCGTAGCGGTAACGGAACCGCTGGTGGGGAAAGTTTTGATTTACTTACCCAGGACCAGGCTGCATCGGTTCTGGAATACTCAACCACGGTAAATGGCGTTACTTATTACAACTTCACGCTGTCTAAAATGCGCTTGCAAAGTACAAACACCATATCAAATGTCGGTGCCTCCTTCAGGTTTTTCAGATGGGGAACAGCCAATGTAGAATTTGATAATACACTTGCTTACCGGACAGCACCCGGGGGTATAGCCTTGCTTGGTCGAACCACCACCGACGAATTAGCTTCAATTCCTTTTTTTGCAGAGGCAAGAGTTTCACCTTCAACCGTGATGACTGCTCAAACTGATCCGGTTAATTTGTTACCAAGTTTTGGACCATCCCCAGGTGGAGGGGAGGCCTTAAGTTTCTTCGGTGCGTATTTAGATATTAACCAAAGTGTAAATCGTTTTCCCAATACTTATACCGGGGACGGAGGCTTTAGCGGTACACTTTATTCCATCAGAAATTTACTAATGGGTAATCATCAATGTATGGTTGTAGAAGTGGTGTATGATGGTGATCCCACCGTAAACGGAGCCACACCAGGCACTTCTGATAACCTGTCTCAGAGAAATTTGCTTATTGTTCAAACGGCAAATCCGGGTAATGAAATTACAAGAACCGTACAACACCTCTTTGATATCGATCTTACGAAAAAAAGAAGGCACGATGACAGGAATAATGATCATCACCATGATGACCATATGCACAATATCAATGATGACCACGGTATCGATGAAATGCATATCACCGAAAATAAACATCTCAATCCGGAGGCCAATTGTTGTGAACCGGTGACTGTTATGCATCCAATCACAAGCGTTACTGATATTGAAAAACACAAAGCCCATATGGTCCATTTGACATCCGGATGGCTCGCACAATTTCCCGAACTACTGGAGAAAAGGCTGCAAAAAATTCATAAAGCAGAAAAAGGCCGGGAACAATGGCAGTTTGATCCGGTAATTTGGAAAGCGGGAACAGGATTGGATGAACTTGTCTTCTTATGGAATAATCTACCAAAAGATTCGGTGGTGGAAATATATATACCGGGTGTGCCAGTTACAGAAATATTTAATTACAGGAATTTACGGCATGCACCGGGCACAGTACAAATTGTAAATGAAAATACACTTAGGCTTTTTGTTGATGCAATAACTTATCTTCCCATTCCCCCATTTTATGGCGATAACGTTGCTGGAATGATTACAGTACAATTACCAAAGGGAATAAAGAAAGGGCAGCGTTACAAGGTTGATGTATTGCAAATGCGCTCTGATGAAGCGAGGACCTTAGGCGGATTTGAGTTAAATATACAGGTAGAGAAAGCATTTGAAATCGTTGAAATGGAAAGAGACTGGCTTGAACTCTTTCATCAAAGGCTAAGCCTTACGCCTACGGATAGCCGCTGGTACCCTGTATTGCGGAAACAAGTTGAATTTACAAGGAACAGAGCGAAAGGGTTAGTTGAACTTGCAAATGAAGAACATCCATCTGACCCACCATTAAAATGGCAGGACCCAACTGAAAATCAAAAGGGTAAACGCATTAAAATTATTCTTGAAAAAATTCATATCCTCGATGACCGTGAACCATTCTATAAAGGAAAGGGGGAATTCAGGTTTTACTCCAAAGTATTTTCTCCTGATAATGGGGGGCTTTCTCAAACAAATAAATTTCCTAATGATGGCCATTTTAAACTTGGTGATAAAGCCGGTGAAAATGAGGTTCAGATCAACCAGGTAATATTTGATGACTTTGTTGAAAGCCTTTTATCTATCCAGATTGGCGGGCAGGAATTAGACACTTTAGATCCTGATGATCAGCTTTGCACCTATAAGCGGATTTTTAAAGGTAAAACTGAAGAGTGGATTGGCAATTACGCAAACCATGACGGAGATATGAATATAGAAAGCCCGGGAGGGTGGAAAGTCTGGTATCGCGTAGAGTACTCAGGTTAAAAAAATAAGTATTCATTTCGCTCACAGCATCGGCGTTAGTATCACTTTGACTGGTACTAGCACCAGATGCATAGTCATCCTGGAAATGGCGTTAACTTCGCCCACAGCTATTACATGACAAATTACCAGAATAGGGAAATAAAAATTAACTCACCAGTTGGAATAGGCTGGTGAGTTTTTATTTGGAATTGGAACTCCATGTGGTAAATACTGCGGCACCATCACACAAAATATCAATAAGGGCTCACTCCTGATCAGCCGGATCCCCTATCATCTCTTTAAATGTTGGCATAGCTTTATTTCTTCGCTACAGGTCTATACGGCCTGTAGCTTTTTTGATAATTTATTGTTGTAGACCATAATGCTTATTTTTGATCAATTACAGTATGCAATTATTCATCAATAATATGGTTTGCTACCGCTGCATTCCATTGATAGGCAGGAACTGGATAAAAATTAACTAATTGCTGATTCAGTTATATATTATCAACCAGAAAATTAAAAGAGTAAAAGAGTTGATTATTTACAAAGAAATGAATTTGAGTGAAATTGCTGACCAGTTAGGGTATAGCAGTGTAGCCCATTTATCCGCACAATTCAAAAAAGTTACAGGGCTTACCCCCAGTTACTTTGAAAAGGTGGGCAAATAAACGTACTCCAATAGATAAAATTTAATTATGAAAAAAAGCCTTTTAAACGTCCTGATTATTTGTGTGCTTTCAGCCTGTTCAGAAAATACAACTCAGACAGGTAATGATTTGGTAATAGCCAATGGTCAAATGCCAAACCTGGTGAAAGACAACAACGACCAACTCCATTTGGTTTATGGATCGGGTGATAGCATTATGTATGCTACCTCTTCTAACCTGGGCGGGTCATTTTCGCAGCCATCATTAATTGCTGTCTTACCAAAATTAGCTGCATCGCATAGCAGGGGCCCACAAATAGCTTCCGGCAATACTGGATTAACAGTTTTAGCTTGTAATGCTGCAGGTGATATTTTTTCCTACAATAAAACCGGGGATGGTAACTGGTCGCAAACTGGCAAAGTAAATGATGTTGATACGATAGCCAAGGAAAACTTAATGGCACTTAGTGCAGACGATCAATATGCCTTTGCCGTGTGGCTTGATGTTAGGGAAAATGGACAAAATAAAATATTTGGAGCAAAGTCAGGTGATGGCGGAAAAACCTGGGCAACGAATAAAATGATTTATACTTCACCTGACACAACAGTCTGTGAATGTTGCAAACCTTCCGTACAAGTGAAAGGAAATAATATTTATGTAATGTTTCGAAACTGGTTAAATGGCAACAGGGATATGTATTTGATTCAGTCAACAGATGGAGGAAGAACCTTTGGCAAGGCACAAAAATTGGGGAATGGAAATTGGAAGTTGAATGGCTGCCCGATGGATGGTGGTAGTTTAGCAATCAATAAAAATGGCGCTTTACAAACTGTTTGGCGAAGGGAAGGCAAGGTGTTTTCATCCATGCCAGGATTGCCTGAAAAAGAGATAGGAGCAGGCAAAGGATGCACCCTTGAAACCGTAAACGGTAAGAATGTGTATGCCTGGACGGAAAATGGCGAAGTTGTTATAATTGACCCACAAGGGCAAAAGAAAGTGCTTGGCAAAGGAAGCCAGCCCATTTTAGAAGCGCTTAATAATGAACAGGTGATTTGCATTTGGGAAAACGAAAAGCAAATTCACGGCTCAGTTCTCGAACTATAGGTACTACCCTTCCTCATAATTGACCTGCCGTTAAAAACTATTAAAACATTAAAAATCATCTCTCCGGGTGACTTTTATCATTATTTCCAACCTGGATCATTCGTTCCTTTGTGTTTGATAAACTCCGAAAAATGAATTTGGCGCACTTTACAAGAAATAGTTTATTCTTTTAAAATGAAAAAGTTCCTGGTAGCCATATTAGCCTTTCTCTACATTAGCACATCAACTGGCGCTATTGTTCAAATGCACTATTGCATGGGCAAATTGACAGATGCGGGTGCTGGCCAACAGAAATCCAAAACATGCGATCAATGTGGAATGGAGAAATCCGGACAGAAAAATAATGCTTGCTGTAAGGACGAAAGCAAATTTTTCAAGAGCCAAACCGATCAGGAAGCTACCGTGTCTGTTTTTCATTTCATGCAGTCAGCTACAATCGCTTTACCAGTTTCCTTTTTTGAAATGCCTTCTGTTGATATTTCGATAATACCAGCAAAAAATCCCACCAGCCACGCTCCTCCCAAAGGCAATGGCGTTGCAGTTTACATCCGCAACTGCGTTTTTCTTATATAGACATAACCCTTCATTATTGAGCCTTACGAATACGTCTGGCTATTGGCATTTCTGTATGCCAGTTATCTACTTAATCTATTCACATAAAAAATTACGAAAATGAAATCCTTAAAAATGCTGATGATGGCAGCTTTAACCATCCTGACAGTTTCGGTGTTTGCTCAAAGCAATAGCACCAGGTCTAAAAAAGAGCAAATGAAAATTGAAGTGATGAAGATTCAGACCTCACCGCAAAATTTTGCTATAACAGGTGAATATTCAAAGAATAATATAGCATCAAACTTATCTCCAAAGGAGCAAATGAAAACAAACCTGTTGAAATTAAATAGTGCTGCGCAAAATTATAATGTGGTTATTACTCACACTGGTATGTGTGCTCCTTGCCTCACAGTTTCAAAACTTGCTCCTAAAGAACAAATGAAAATGGAAGTAATGAATTTGAACACTTGTCCGATGAGTGCAGGAGCGGCAAGTGATGAAGTTGGTAAATGCTCTTTGTGCGGAATGGATTTAACCGCAATGAATAGTAAATAAAAAGGGAAATTAATTTGTGATTCACACTGCAGATAGGGACTATTGGGCCCCTATCTGCAAATAGTTTGCTGTTATATTTTTAATTAGAAATTCTTTATTTGAACTCCCAATCACATTACAACAATCCAAAAATTATGTAATACAAATGTTGAATAGTGTAACAGTCAACTTTGATTGAAAAATTACCTTTGCTATAACAATACGTTTTGATTTATAATAAATGAAAAAGTTATTTTTAGTCATATTAGCGTTTGTACACATCACTACTTCTACAGGTGCGGTTGTTAATCTTCACTATTGCATGGGCGAACTGGACGATTAGGTGCTTATTACCCGTGAATCAAAAACATGCGGCAAATGTGGTATGGAAGAACTGGCCGGAGAAGATAATGGCTGCTGCAGGAATGAGTTGAAGGTAATAAAAAACGACACAGACCAAAAGATTACAACAATTTTTTCTCAGCTATTAAACGTATTTGCACAGGCTTTACCGGCTCCTTTTTGTGAAATACCTTCTTTGGAGGTTTTTACTAAAACAAATGAAAATCCAATCAGCCGTGCGCTTCTCAAAACCAGCAGTATAGCAGTTTACATACGCAACTGCGTTTTCCTTATTTAGAAATTAATCGTTTATGTGAGCCAGGCAAATTATATGCCCGGCTATTGCCATTTATGTATGCCCATCCCAATATCTTTAATCTATTCATATAAAATTTATAACATGAAATCTCTAAAAATGATGATGATGACGGCTTTAACCATCTTCACAATTTCGGTTTTTGCCCAGAACGAAACAACCGCTAAAACAAAAGCCCAAAAGCAGAAATCGCAAAAAATGAAATACAGTTGTGCTATGCACCCCGATGAAGTAACTGGTAAGCCCGGTAAATGTTCCAAATGTGGTATGGATCTGACAAAATCTACAAAGGAACAAATGAAAATGGGTGTGATGAAAATTTACACCTGCCCGATGCATCCCGGTGAAGTTATGGACAAACCAGGTATGTGTGCTAAATGTGGTTCAGAGATGAAAGCAACGGCTATGACTTACACCTGTCCCATGCACCCTGGAGTTACAAGTGATAATGCTGGTAAATGCCCTAAGTGCGGCACTTTATTAACCCTGTCTCCGAAAGAACAAATGAAAATGGGTGTAATGAAAATGTACTCATGCCCGATGCATCCAGATGTAACGAGCGAGAAGGCGGGCAAATGTTCTAAATGTACTATGGATTTGAAGGAAATGGACATGGCGTACAGTTGCCCGATGCACCCCGATGTAGTAATGGACAAAGCGGGTAAGTGCCCAAAATGCGGGACTGCCCTTAACCTTACCCATAAGGAAAAAATGAAAATGCAAGCAATGGGACTGTATACTTGTCCGATGCACGCAGATGTAACAAGCGACAAGCCTGGTAAATGTAATAAATGCGGTATGGATTTAACCAAAGTAAAGAACAACTAAAAAATCCTAAATAATCATACTGATGGGAAATGAAAAAATTATAGAATTATTAGGCGATAAAGCTGAATATTTACTAAGCCACACGTGTACCACCATTGATAAAAAAATGATCCACCTTCCCTCACCGGATCACGTCGGGGAAATTTGGGTGAATAGTAACCGCAGTAACCAGGTACTCCGCAGTTTACAAACCTTGCTGGATCATGGACGGTTGGGCGGCACAGGTCATTGCAGTATTTTCCCGGTAGACCAGGGAATTGAGCACAGTGCTGGTTCGGCCTTTGCACCCAATCCCCTGTATTTTGATCCCGAAAATATTATAAAGCTGGCGATAGAAGGTGGTTGTAATGGTGTTACTTCCACTTTTGGCGTTTTGGGAATTATGTCCCGTAAGTATGCGCATAAAATCCCCTTCATCGTAAAGATCAATCACAATGAACTGCTTAGCTTTCCCAACCGCTACGATCAAACGCTTTTTGGTACAGTTAAAAGCGCATGGGACATGGGCGCAGTTGCCATAGGTGCTACTATCTATTGGGGCAGTGCGGAAAGTACCCGCCAGCTAAGGGAGGTATCTGAAGCTTTTCAAATGGCACACGAGTTGGGAATGGCCACCATCTTATGGTGCTATACACGCAACAACGCCTTTAAGGTTGATGGAGTAGACTATCATACCTCCGCAGACCTTACCGGGCAGGCTAATCATTTGGGAGTTACTATCCAGGCTGATATTATAAAACAAAAACTACCTACCAATAACGGTGGTTATTTGGCAACTAAACATGGCAAAACAAGCCAATTGGTTTACGAGAAACTCACTTCTGATCATCCCATTGATCTCACCCGGTACCAGGTACTCAACTGCTATAGCGGGCGGGTTGGGCTAATTAATAGCGGGGGTGAAAGTTTGGGAGAAAGCGATCTGAGAGATGCTGTAATTACTGCTGTTGTAAATAAACGGGCAGGTGGTATGGGATTGATTCTTGGCAGAAAAGCATTTCAACGTCCATTTAATGAAGGTGTAGAAATGTTGCAAGCTATACAAGATGTGTATTTAGATAGGGATATATCAATAGCATAATCCGTTTGCGTCTCAAAAAAATAGAGGAATAAAACTGTATATAGTTATCATTTTATAAAAAATTAAAATCTGGTTTTCATGAAGAAAATAAAGGTAGCCGTCAACGGGTACGTTGTTATTGGAAAACGGGTAGCTGATGCGGTTCTGTTTCAGGGTTGCCATGGTGCTTGTTGGAATTTATGACCTGGTTTCCGGCGATTAAGCATAGAGGTTTTATTTGAGATAACAGATTCACCAGTTGGTTGCTCCCAATCTCCTAAAACTTGAAATCGAAAAAAAGTATAATTCTCCAAATATTTTAAACAATAAAATCTATAGAATATGAAAAAGATTTATTTACTATTCGCGGTAGCTGTATTAACAATCGCTACTTCCTGCAACGATGAGTCAAAAAACAGCAAGGAAATGAAACACAATGAGAAAGAAATGCAAGAAATGAAAAAATAGATTTCACGGATAGGGGTGAGAAAAAGCCAGCAGTTGATAGAACACTAACAGGCGTAAATAGACTAAGAATAAAAATCATTAGATGAAGGAGAGGACTTAAGTATAAACAAATAAGCAATGGAAAAAATTCGTAATGACTTTACTTTTCATGCAACAAAAATAGAAGAAGCCACAGCATTGCTGAACAGCGATATTGAGCAAGGCTTAACTATTGAAAAGGCTAAAGAAATGCTTGAGCGTTTCGGCAAGAATACTATTGAAGAAGCTAAGTCACTCAGTCCTTTGCGAATATTGGCAAACCAGTTTAAAAGCCCAATTGTTTATCTCTTATTCTTCGCAGTAGCCATGTCTTTCTGGTTTAAAGAATGGCTGGATGGCATTGCTATTTTAATAGTTATTTTCATCAATACAGCCATAGGATTTTATATGGAATTTAAAGCGCAGCGATCTGTGCTGGCTTTAAAAAAGCTTTCATCCATACCTGCAAAAGTGCTTCGTGATGGAAAGCTAACTGAAATTAATTCTGAAGAAATAGTACCGGGCGACATTGTATTTACAGAGGCTGGTGATATGATACCGGCAGATGGAAGAATATTTAAATCCACGCAATTATTGATTGACGAATCGGCACTTACCGGCGAATCCGTACCCGTTGAGAAGAAGGTTGCTGATTTGCCTGAGGCCACCATTCTTGGAGACCGCACAAATATGGCTTTTAAAGCCACTAATGTTTCTAAGGGTAATGGCTATATTCTTGTGTGCGCTACCGGTATGTTAACTGAACTGGGTAAAATAGCCAATCTTGTTCAATCATCGGAGCAGGCGGCAACCCCATTGGAAAAGAAGCTGGAAGAATTTAGTAAAAAGCTGATCAAAATTACGGTAGGCCTGGTAGTGCTTATTTTTATCGCCGGTTTAATTAATGGAGTACCCATTATTGAAATGCTGCAAACAGCTATTGCATTGGCTGTGGCTGCCATTCCGGAGGGATTGCCAATAGTAGCCACCATGACTTTAGCACAAGGCATGCTTAAAATGTCCCGCTACAATGTTATTGTAAAAAAATTGTCGGCCGTAGAAACTTTAGGTGGCACCAATGTTATTTGCACTGATAAAACGGGTACCCTCACACAAAATAAAATGGAAGTGGTATTTGTTGATACTGCTTCCGGCACATGGAAAAAAGATGTTGACTTTACCGGTAAAAAGGAACAGTTGGAATTGATATCTCAATGCGCTGTTTTATTCAATACAGCCGATATCCAAGCAGCCGGAAAAGAAACAAAAGAAATTGGTGATCCTTTGGAGATAGCTTTATTAAAGTTTTCAAAAGATAAGGGCGAAGACATCAATACAATCCGGGCAGCATTTATAAAGAAAGACGAAGAACCCTTCTCCAGCGAAACAAAAATTATGTCCACGTTGCATGAACACGATGGTAAATATTATGTTTTTGCAAAAGGCGCTCCAGAGGAGTTATTGCTGAAGTGTACACAGATCTTTGAAGATAGTGAGGTGGCGATGGATACCTCAAGAAGAGAAGAATGGCTGAATAAAGCAGAGCAATCTTCTGCATCCGGTCATCGCATGATTGGCATGGCATACCGTAAGATGGATAGTGTACCTTCTTCCTTAATCGATGAGCTGGTTTTTCTCGGGTTGGTTGGTATGATTGATCCGCCAAGACCAGAAGTACAAGATGCCATCAACGATTGTAAAACAGCGGGAATAAAAGTGGTTATGATCACCGGTGATCATCCTGCCACAGCACATTACATAGGCACCCAATTGGGTATATCAAAAGAAGATGAAGTGCCGGTAATTGGTAAGGATATGAAGGAATTTGAAGATTTAAGCGAAGAAGAAAAACAGCATTGGATAAATACTTCGGTTTTTGCCCGGGTTACCCCAAAACACAAATTAGATCTTGTAAAAGTTTTCCAGGAAAAAGAATATGTGGTGGGTATGACGGGTGATGGTGTAAATGATGCACCGGCCATTAAGAAATCCGATATCGGTATTGCCATGGGGCTTCGGGGTACACAGGTGGCCCAGGAAGTTTCAGATATGGTGTTAAAAGATGATTCCTTTTCGTCGATTGTAGTGGCCATCAAACAGGGGCGCATTATTTTTGAGAATATTAAAAAATTTGTAACCTTTCTTCTTTCCTGTAATCTAAGCGAACTAGCGGTGATAGCCGTTGCGGCTATCATGAACCTCCACTTTCAGTTATTGCCTTTACAAATACTATTTATCAATCTTATTACAGATATGTTGCCTGCACTGGCTTTAGGTGTTACCAAAGGTGGGGCAGATATTATAAAGCTGCCTCCCCGCAAATCATCCGAACCCATTATTGACAAAAGCCGTTGGAAACTTATTTTCTTTTACTCAATAGTTATTGCATCAGTAAGCACAATTGGCGTACTTTTTAATCACTATTTCCTCCATAGTGGTGAGCCATGGGATGCCGCCATGTGCAACAACATCTTGTTCTTTACACTAATTTTTTGCCAGCTTTTTCATGTGTTCAACATGGGTAGCGGACCATTCTTTAATAACGAGGTTATTAAAAATAAATATGTATGGTATTCAATAATAGGTAGCCTTGTTATTTTGATGGGAGTCATTCAAATACCCTTTGTACGCCAGGCATTGAATATAATCCCCATGTCGCTGCAGGAATGGATTATCATTCTTTCGGCGGCTGTTTTTTCCATCATAATAATACAGGCAGCAAAATCTTTAAAACATTTTAAGCGAAATGGAAAATCCGATTCAAAATAGAGATTTACAAACAGAAGGTACAGGAGCTGTTACTCATAACAACAAACCGAATTCTTACGCAAAATTAGTGTAACAAAATTGATCACTTCCAGCTTAAGTTAATAGTATGATTAGCAATTTTATTAGATGGGCTTTAAAGAACCGTATGGTAGTTCTTTTGATAGCCGCAGCAATAACGGCGTATGGTTTTTATTCTATTAAGAATACAAAAGTTGATGCCATACCTGACCTGTCTGAAAATCAGGTTATCATATTTACGGAATGGATGGGTAGAAGCCCGCAGATCATGGAAGACCAGGTAACCTATCCTTTGGTAAGCAACCTGCAGGGCATTCCCAAAATAAAAAACATCCGTGCCAATTCAATGTTTGGGATGAGTTTTGTATTTGTGATTTTTGAAGATGACGTAGACATCTACTGGGCCCGTACAAGAGTGTTGGAACGGCTTAATTATGCCCAACGATTATTGCCACAAAATGTTGTACCCTCATTAGGCCCTGATGGCACCGGTTTGGGACATGTTTTCTGGTACACTTTAGATGCACCCACTTATGATTTGGGAGAACTGAGGGCTTTGCAGGACTGGTATATCAAATTTGCTTTGCAAACAGTACCTGGGGTAAGTGAAATAGCATCCTTTGGTGGTTTTCAAAAACAATATCAGATTATAATTGATCCGCACAAACTTAACTATTACAACATTCCCTTAATGGATGTGATTGAAAAAGTAAGAGCAAATAATAATGATGTAGGGGGAAGAAAATTTGAGATGGCCGATATGGGATATATCATCCGGGGCATAGGCTATATCACACAGATAAAAGACATTGAAGAAATACCATTAAAGACACAAGGCTTTATTCCCATCCGGGTTAAAGATATTGCCACCGTACAAATGGGCGGTGAACTGCGTCTGGGTATAATAGAAGAAAATGGCGAAGGAGAAAAAGTGGGCGGAATTGTAGTCATGCGATATGGACAAAACGCAAAAGATGTAATTGATAAAGTAAAAGAGAAGTTAAAGGATGTGGAAAAAGGTTTGCCTGCAGGGGTTAAATTTCATACCGCTTATGACCGGTCAGATTTGATTGAAGCAACGATTGCTACTTTAAAAGAAGCAGTAATTGAAGAAATTATTGTCGTTTCGATTGTACTGCTCATCTTCCTGTTGCACGTTCGCAGCACTTTGATAGTGATCATTACTATTATATTGAGTGTGTTGATTTCCTTTATCATGATGGATTGGTTTAATGTAAGCTCTAACATCATGTCGCTTGCCGGAGTTGCGCTGGCAGTAGGCGACCTGGTAGATGCCGGTATTGTGATGGTGGAAAATGCCTTAAAATCTATTACTGAAGAAACAGCATAAAAAAATTGATATGATTTCAAATGAGGAAAGATTAAAAAGGATTGAGAGCTCTTCCGTATTGGTGGGAAGGGCGGTGTTCAGTTCTATATTAATTACGCTTATATCATTTGCACCCATACTCTTTTTGGAAGGCCAGGAAAAGAAATTGTTTACACCCCTGGTGCTTACAAAAACATTTGCCATGATCGGGTCTGCGTTCATAGCTGTTTTTTTGGTGCCTGTGTTGATGGCAATATTACTAAAAGGCAAAATGCGGCCAAAAAAAAAACACCCGGTATCCAGGTTCTTTCTTTGGTTGTATAATCCTGTAATCCGGTGGTGCCTTCGCTGGAAGAAAACTACGATTGCCATTGCTTTTCTCCTGGTTGCCGGAAGTATTCCATTGGTAATGCGGTTGGGTTCAGAGTTTATGCCACCACTGGATGAGGGTTCCCTTTTATTTATGCCGGTAACACTTCCTGATATTTCCAATACGGAAATAAAACGCATACTACAGGTGCAGGATAAATTAATAAAAACGGTGCCTGAAGTGCATAATGTTTTGGGGAAAGCAGGAAGGGCAAATACGGCTACTGACAATTCTCCCATCAGCATGATTGAAACCATTATTTTGCTAAAACCTGCATCCGAATGGCGGAAGGGAATGACGAAAAACAAGATCATTGATGAATTGAACTATAAGCTGCAAATACCGGGAGTAATTAATGGATGGACACAGCCAATCATAAACCGCATCAATATGCTTTCAACTGGTATCCGTACAGATGTTGGGGTAAAAATTTATGGTCAAAGTCTTGATTCAATTAATGTGCTGGCGCAACAATTCAAAGTAGCATTGACAGGTGTGGAGGGAATTAAAGATTTGTATGTTGAACCCATTATCGGGGGTAAGTATGTTGAAATAAAAATTAAAAGGGAAGAAATTGGTCGTTACGGTTTAAGTGTGGATGATATCAATATGGTAGTGGAATCATCTATTGGTGGCATGAATATAACCACTACTATTGAAGGGCGACAACGTTTTTCAATAAATGCCCGTTTTGCACAGGATTTTCGCAACAGTTTAGAGCAGTTAAAGAACCTGCTGGTTACCAGTCCCAGCGGCCCTATCCCTCTTTCTGCCGTTGCTGATGTATCAATAGCCGAAGGCCCGCCTATGATTACTTCAGAAAATGCCATGCTGCGGGGCACATTATTGTTTAATGTTCGGGAAAGAGATTTGGGCAGTACAGTAGCTGATGCCAAAAAGAAGCTGGAGAGCCTGGTGCAAAAATTACCGAAAGGTTA
>JANPIJ010000144.1:0-2932 GCA_031424955.1 Ferruginibacter sp.
TTACCTGTGATGCGGTATAATTTCACCAGCCCCATCTCCACAATTTCATGGCCGGGTGCAACTACTTTTTTTCCAGGTCCAAATACGGAACAAACCAGGTCGGCATTTTTTAATGCGATGTTGAGTAAATTTCTTTTTTTAGTGGCTAAAAAATGTGCGGCGGCAGCTTCGTATAAATGGCCCGCATTGTATAACTCATGGCTGAGCTCTCTTTCTTTCTCCCATCGCTCCTTACCTACCCATGATCCAACATTAGCAGGATCGATGGTGCGTGCGGTGTATAAATAGCCATCGGGTTCCTGGGCTTTACCAATAATGGTAATCATTGAATCTAGGTATGCATCTAATTTCGGGTCCGGATGAACCGCTAAGGAAAAAGAAGCGCCTTCCAGTGTTTTATATATATCAGTATCATCAAAGGGAAAGGTGGTACAAAACTTACCTTTCTTTTCGGCGGCCATCATAAAATTTTTTACCCGGCCCGTACTTTCGCATCTTTCAAATGAGGCAGGAATGGTAACGGTTCTGTTGATCTCAATCCTGGGTAGCCAGAAATGATCGCTCAATTTTACCTGCGTAAATGGAACAGATTGTATGGGATAATCTTTTTGTTGCCCGTAAACAAAACCAGCAGAACAAAATATCGCAGATAAAATGATTTTTTTCATTTGGCTTTTGGTTGTTAAGAATTTGCATCCATCATTTAAATCCGATGGGCTCCACCCATCGCTTAGATATTACGCCCTTTCAGGGCTCGTTGTATGAAAACTGAAAATTTCAAATAAATAGAAAAAATATTCCAACCCAGGTACCCAATATCCAATATCTCAATATCCAATCCTACTGTCCATAATAACTATCCGGGCCATGCTTACGCTCAAAGTGCTTTTTGATCAATGAATCCTGTAACCTTGGTGCTTTTGGATTGATCTGTTCTGTCAGCAACGCCATTTGTGCTATACATTCCAATACCGCACTGTTGTACACCGCTTTTTCCGGCGTTTTTCCCCAGGTAAACGGTGCATGATTTCCTACCAGTATCATTTCTATTTCTTCATAACTAAGGCTACGATCTTTCAATGCATTCATAATCTGGAAACCGGTTTCGTATTCATAATTCCCCCGTATCATATCATCACTCATGGGTGGTGCACAAGGAATATCTACCGTGTTATGATCTGCATGGGTGGTACCAAAAATGGGGATGTCACGATGGCTTTGCGCCCAGGCGGTTGCATACGTTGAATGCGTATGAACGATGCCACCAATATTTTCCCAATGCTTGTACAATACTGCATGGGTAAGGGTATCAGAAGAAGGCCGCAGGTCGCCATCCACCGTTTTACCATCAAAATCCACTATCACCATTTTTTCCGGGGATAAATGTTCATATGGAACCCCGCTGGGTTTAATAGCAAAAACGCCTGCTGCCCTGTCGGCGGCACTTACATTACCAAATGTAAATAACACAAGGCCTAATTTAGGCAATTGCATATTGGCATCGTATGCAGCTTTTCTTATATCATGGTATTTGATCATGTGCTGTTTTTTTTTCGATGGGCTATACCCATCGCTTTGGTATCCCGCCCTTACAGGGCTAAAAAATATTACTTAGTTTTAAATCCCTAATGTTCATCACTCATTACCCATCATTCATTACTCATCACTCATTATTCATCACTCATTCCCCTATCCCTCTATGAACTGTCCAAACTGCCGGTACTTTTCGTAACGTTTTTTGTATATTCCTACCCGCTCCTGGTTAGGGATATACTCGGCATCAAACCCCTGCCCCATGGCTATCATGGCATCTTCTACTTTATCGTAAATACCTGCTGCAGTGGCTGCAAACATAGCGGCACCCAATGCACAGGTTTGTTCTGATTTGTGAATACGGATCGGCATGTCCATCACATCGGCCATCATCTGCATTATAAACGGCGACTTTTTCGCTACCCCTCCAATGCCGATCAATCCCTTTACCGGAACTCCTTCATCGTTAAACCGATCTACAATCGCTTTTGCCCCAAAACAGGTGGCTTCGGCTATTGCACGGAATATTCTAGGGGCATCGGTACCAAGGCTTAGCCCGGAAATTGCACCCTTCAACAGTTGATTGGCATCCGGCGTACGCCTGCCATTGAACCAGTCCAATGCCAGTTCCGTTTTTTCATCCGGCGGAATGAGTTCTGCCTGTTTACTTAATTCAAATATGATGTTATTGGTGGTTTCCTCTATCAATTTAGCTGCGGTATCTGCATCAATGATGGCTGATTTTGTTAATACCTTTTGAAGTGGCCATGCCAGCACATTTTTAAACCATGCATACGCATCACCAAATGCAGACTGGCCTGCTTCCATCCCCATCATACCCGGTATTACTGAACCCGGCACCTGGCCGCAAATACCTTTTATCAGTTTGCCTTCCACTTCATTCATTGGCGCTACCAGCATATCACATGTACTCGTGCCCATTACCTTGCTTAAATGATAGGCTTCAATCTGTCCGCCTACTGCGCCCATGTGTGCATCGAAAGCGCCCACACCAATAACTACCTCAGTAGTGAGTCCTAAACGGGTGGCCCATTCCTCAGACAAATTACCAACAGACTGATCAGCCGTATAAGTTTCCTTAAAAAGTTTTTCGGTAAATCCTTTCAGTAACGGATCAAGCGTGGCGAAAAATTCATCGGGTGGTAACCCATTGAAATCAGCGCTCCACAAGGCTTTATGGCCGGCACTGCATACGCCGCGTTTCATTTGCTTTGCATCTGTACCACCTGAAAGCAAAAATGGAATCCAGTCGCAATGCTCTACCCATGAGTAAACCGCATCCCTTACCTGTGAATCTGCACGCAAGATGCGTAACAACTTGGCCCAATACCATTCGGATGAATAAATACCACCTACGTATTGCAGGTAATTGGTTTCA
>JANPIJ010000145.1:0-10934 GCA_031424955.1 Ferruginibacter sp.
CAATTGTAGCTAATTCAACGACATTGATTGCCCATTCACCATTCACGATTCACCAAAAAATATTCAAACGCTCAGTTTATGATAGCTATAAAAGTAAATGGAAAAGCCTACCAGCTCGATGTGGATCCCTCCACACCTATATTATGGGTACTTAGGGATACACTTGGTTTAACCGGTACCAAGTTTGGTTGTGGTGTTGCGCAATGTGGCGCCTGCACCATACATCTTAACGGGCAAGGAATTCGTTCCTGCGTATCGCCTGTATCAATAGCGGCGGGTAAAGAAATTATTACCATTGAAGGATTAGATGCCGCAATGAGCAAACCATTGGAACAGGCATGGATACAGGAAGATGTTCCTCAATGCGGTTATTGCCAGTCAGGACAGATAATGGCAGCAGCCATATTATTAAAGGATAAACCAAATCCTTCCGACCAGGATATTGATGATGGTATGTCGGGCAATATTTGCCGCTGTGGTACTTACCAGCGAATAAGGAAAGCAATTCATGTAGCGGCTAAATTGAGAACCTGAAGTAATCATTAAGGTAAACCGTAATCAAAGGAATTTTGATAAAAGTTCAGCAGCCTATACCCTTTTTTTGAACGGAATTATTTTAAACCAAAAGACTGAAATCTCCCAAATAAAGTGAATCATCATGGAAAAAATTATTCATTCCCGGCACGGGAAACAGAAGTTGGTTATTTATTTAGTATTATCTGCTGCGTTTATTTCAGCATTGGCAATGCCGTTTAAAATCAATAAGCCGGTTGCTTTAACCACTCCCTCTGTTTCTGAGTCAAGGCCTAAAATAACTGATACAAAAAATATAAATGATCAATTGGAGGAGGAATCCAAAGCAGCTTTTAATGAGGCATACACCGTGTTTATGAGCCCGCGCTGTTTAAATTGTCATCCTGCAGGGGATGTACCATTGCAGGGTGATGACAGTCATTTGCATACACAGGGAGTAAAACGTGGTGCTGATGGAAAAGGATTGTATGCAATGGAATGCAAAAGCTGCCACCAGGATACCAATATTCCCGGTGATCACATGCCACCAGGTCATCCTAACTGGCATCTTCCACCTGCGGACCGGAAAATGGTTTTTGAAGGTAAAAGCCCCGCCCAGTTAGCAGTCGGTTTTAAAGATCAGAAATTTACCGGTTTTAAAACAATGGATGAATTTATAAAGCATGTGGAGAATGATCCGCTTGTAAAGCACAGTTTTACTTACGGTAAAAAGCCACCCTTGAGCCACCAGGAATTCGTAGCCAAAGTAAAAGAGTGAATTGCCAAAGGTGCGGCAATACCGGACAAATAAAGCTAACCATACATTATACAGTTAGTTAATTGTCAGTTCAAACATTTTTGGCCAATGTTTACCGGTGATGTACATTTTTTTTCCGGCGCTATCCCAGGCAATGCCATTTAATACCTCATTTTCATCAGGCAAAAAGCCTTTGCCGTATTGCTTAATCAGTCCCGGCAAATTGATTATCCCCACTACATGCCCATTTTGAGGATCTATTTTTATTATAATATCACTTCCATAAACATTTGCATATACAAAACCATCAATATATTCCAGTTCATTTATTTCTTTTACCGGCCCAATATTATCCGTTACCTGCCTTGCACTCTTTACTTTAAAATCCTCAGGGTTTACAAAATAAAGGTTGGCTGATCCGTCACTGATAATCAGTTCTGTATCATTATGTGTTATGCCCCATCCTTCGTAAGGCCAGTTAAAGGTTTTGATTGGTCTATTGATATCCTTTACATCATACACATTAATCAGGTGGTTTTTCCAGGTGAGCTGGTAAATCTTATCTTTAAAAATTGTGATGCCCTCCCCAAAAAAATCTGCGGTGCCCATTTGATGTTTCTGCTCTACCTTTCCTGTTTTTATATCTGTCACTCTCAGGGAAGAATTTACATAATCGCCTGTACTTTCATATAGCTTTTCCTTATAAATTTCGAGCCCCTGGGTGTAGGCGCTGGTATCATGGGAATACACCCCAATAATGTTGATACTAATGTTTTGAGGTGCTGCAATTCCCGTAGATGTTATTAAACTATCTGTTGAAGAGGAGGGGGCTGGATTGTTATTGGAACAGGCAGAAAACAAGAAAAGGCATGCCAGGTAGAAATAATATTTCATCACTATGTATATCGGTTTAGCAGGCAAAAGTACTAAACGCAGGATGTTTAAATCGGTATTTTAGGATTAAAGGAAAAATATTTTGGGGTGTATGAATATTTTATATACTTTTGAACAACTTCTGAAACGTTTACCTCCTTCATTTACCCAAATAGGGTTGTACCCGTTTACTTACGAAGTCAATATTTTCAGGTTTCCTCCTAATTACTTTCCAATACCTCTGTAGAAATTAATAACGTACTTATGGTTTTATCATAAGTTCAAATCACCTTAACCTATCTTCCAATCCCTCTGTAGAAATTTTAATGCTGTTGGCATTTTATTAAACTCCATCTACCTATAGCCCCTCTTTCCAATACCTCTGCAGAAATAGATGTTTCATATTGAAATGTCTGCTACCACCACAAGAAATATGGGTTTTTTATGAAATTTTTTTTACAGAGTGTATTACTGATTTTTGTCGTATTATTTTCTGCTCAGGCACAGCGTGATTGCGGATCCGGAGCCTATAGAGAACAAATGTTGCAGTCCGATCCCTCTATGAAGGATGTATTCAGGACTATCGAAAAGCAAATTGCATCAGCCACCAAATCTGCAACAGGCAACACCGCATTACGCGATACTTCTTCCAACGAAATTATTTATATACCGGTTGTTGTTCATGTTTTGTATAAAACAGCCGCTGAAAATATCAGTGATGCGCAGGTTAAATCACAGATAGATGTTTTAAATAAGGATTTCCGTATGCTGAACAGTGATAGGGTAAACACCCCCCAGGCATTTAAATCGCTTGCCGGGGATGCAAAAATTCAATTTTGCCTCGCCCAGGTAGATCCCAATGGGAAAAAAACTACCGGTATCGACAGAAAATATACTTCTCAGGCTTTATTCATTACCGATGATGGTATGAAAATGGTTTCAAAGGGCGGTGCAGCTTCATGGGATAGCAAGCATTACTTAAATATTTGGGTTTGTAAATTAAGTAGCAGGAGTTTAGGTTACGCAACACCGCCCGGCGCTGCTGCAGATAAGGATGGAGTTGTAATTGCATACGATGTATTTGGCACGTTGGGTAATTTAAGGGCACCTTTTACTTTAGGTCGTACCACAACACATGAAGTGGGTCACTGGTTAGGGTTGGTGCATATCTGGGGAGATAGTAGCTGCGGAGATGATCATGTGAATGACACCCCTACTCAGCAATCCTACAATTTTGGTTGTCAAAGTTTTCCGAAAATAAGTAGCTGCTCACCAAACAGCAATGGCGACATGTTCATGAATTTTATGGATTTTTCAGATGATGCCTGCATGAATATTTTTACTAAAGGACAGGTAAACAGAATGCGTGCGTTATTTGCCCAAAATAATATCCGTAATTCATTTCTTGCATCTTTTGCATGTGACAGCAATCTGGTTCAGGGAGGTCCATTACCTGGTATTGATGCTGAACCGGTAACTGCTGTTTCCGTGGCTTCCACAAAAGTGTACCCTAGTCCTGTACAGTCAACAACTACTATTGAATGCAAAGCGGCAACTGCCATAACCGTAAAAACAGCCGATATCTTTAATAGTTTGGGAACCAAAGTTTTCACTGCACGCCTGGTTCAGGAAAAAACAACCATCAATCTTTCACATTTGGTAACTGGTATTTACTTTATCCAGATAAGGGATGGTAAGGATAAATTTATTACCAGGATATTTAAACAATAACGGTCTTGTTCATTAGCTGAACTGCCTGCCATGCAACTATAGGCGCCAAAGCTACTCCCATGCCACTCATACGAACACAGCAAAATACGTTATTGCCAATTTTCGCTACAATGGGTGACTTATGATTACCCATTCCCATTATACCAGTCCATCGGTCAGTGATTGTATAGCTGGTGCCTGCGGGTAATAAATATTGGTGGATAAATTTTTCTAATTCAGTTTGAATTAAATCGGTGGTTTTCATTTCTGAGGTATTCTCTTCTCTTAAGGATTTGTTTCTAGCTCCGCCTATCAACAGGCGGTTGTTTAAGTTCCTGAAATAATAAAATCCTTTATCAAAATGAAAAGTGCCCCTGAATTTTAAATTTTCTATAGGACTGGTAATTAATACCTGTCCCCGGTTGGGAATAATATCCATACCGGGAACCAGTTGCTCTGTAAATGCATTGGTACAAAGTAAAAGATTGGTTGTAATAAATTCAATCTGCTGATTTGTGGTTAGGTAATGGCGGTTGTCCCTTGAATAAAAATTCAGGACTTCAATTCCCGTCATTACCTGTACCCCCATCGCCTGTACTTTCATCAACAGGCATTTTACCAATTTACCCGGATGAAGACCTCCTTCCAGTTTGTTTTCAACCAGGTGCTCAAATCCAGAAAATCCAAATTCCGCAATCTTTTCGTCAACGACCGTAAACACATTATCTACCCCGGTAATTTTTTTTAAGCCGGTGTTCAGCCACTCTAATTTTTCTTTACATTCATTCCAGTCTTCCGACTCTGGTGTAAAAGACTCGTAGCCTCCGCTACCATCGTAATCAATTTCTTCGTCACTAAAAAACTTCCGGATTTCCTGCAGGCCCTGGTAGCGCATTGCGACAAGTTTCCACATTTCATCTTCCCCCATCAAACGAGCGTCATTTATTAATTCGGAGGGGCTTCCAAAGCAGCTAAAGCCGGCATTCCTTGTGCTGGCTCCCGTTGGTATTATACCTCTTTCAAGAATGGTTACTTTATAATGAGGGTTGGAGGTTTTAAGATGCAATGCGCTCCATAAACCACAAAAACCACTGCCAATAATGATTACATCCTGTGGCGTAAAAAAGCTTTCCTTTTCCCAAACAGATAATTGGTGCATAATACTGAATTGTTAAAATCCGCTAAGGTAAAAACTAATTTATCCATTTTAAACCCGATGGTCCTATTTTTGTTTGACTGATAAAAAAAATACCATGAGAAATTTGATATTTACGCTCTCCTTTATTATTGTTCTAACTACTAATACCCAAGCTCAGGGTATTGGCAACCTGATTAAAAAAGCTACCACCAAAGACTCTGCGGGAAAGAGTGCCACAGATAAATTATTCAATAAATCTTCCACTTCCGGTATCGGAAATAATTTAAGCAATGATGATATCATCAGTGGCTTGAGAGAGGCATTGCGTGTGGGAACAGATAGTAGCAGCAAAAAGCTTAGTAAGCTGGATGGCTTCTTTGGTGATGCCGCCATAAAAATTTTAATGCCAGTGGAAGCCCAGAAGGTAGAAAAAACTTTGCGGGGTGTAGGGATGGGTAAATTGGTGGATAAAGCCATTTTGTCTATGAACCGGGCAGCGGAAGATGCGGCAAGTGGGGTAGGAGATATCTTCTGGAAATCTATCAGGCAAATGAGCATTAATGATGGATTGCAAATTTTGCGTGGTGGCGATTTTGCTGCAACAGATTATTTAAAAAGGATGACTACTACTGAGTTGACGGCAAAGTTCAAACCGGTTATCGAACAATCACTTACAAAAACGAGTGCCACCCAATACTGGAATGATGTATTTACAAAATACAATATGTTTTCAAAAGATAAAGTAAATACGGATCTTACCGGCTATGTAACAGAAAAGGCATTGGCCGGACTTTTTCTTAACATCAGCCTGGAAGAACAAAAAATACGCAAAGATCCGGCCGCACAGGTTACCGGTATCCTGAAAAAAGTATTTGGTGGTAAGTAGGTACTGGTAAAGTAAATATGGTTAATAAGGTAAACAGGCGAATAAGGTTATTAAGCAACGCGAGTTTTTTTATTTTGCTAACTTATTGTCTAAGTGCTAACGTCAAAAGTAAGGCATGGCAATATTTTGATTACTGATATTTGCTACCCATTTTGTTGCTCCCAATCGTTTTATATACATCCTTTACCCCTTTAGCGAATGCGTGTATTTTTTTATAGGCTTCACCCACACAGTCAATAATATCTCCGGCTAACATTGCTTCCTGCGTCATTTTTTCAGCTGCAATATCACCGGCCATACCATGCAGGTACACACCCAGCAAACAGGTATTCTTTTGATTGTAGCCCTGTGCCAGTAGTCCTGTAAGAATACCCGTGAGTGTATCGCCACTGCCGGCTGTTGCCATTCCGGCGTTTCCGGTAGTATTAAAAAATGCATTGCCATCCGGGCAGGCAACCAAGGTGTGATGGCCTTTCAGAACGATATAACACCCCAATTCTTTTGATTGCTGCAAGGCCATATTCATTCTTTCAAAATCATTGGCTGAATTACCAAACAGTTTTTCAAACTCGCCGGTATGAGGCGTTAATATCGCCGGGTTTGAAATTCGTTTCTTAATGATGGTTGTATCTGTTGAAAGCAATTGCAATGCCGTAGCATCAATTACCAATGACCCGGGATAGTTGAGAATAATGTGTTGTAACAGTTTTTTATTTGAGTCATCAACAGATAGTCCCGGGCCGATGCCAATGGCTGATTTTTTTTTCGATAAGGTTTCAAAATTATTTTCAAGGGAAGTGATTGCTTCAGGTACTGCTGTTTGTATTACAGGCTGGGTTCCGTCCGCTGTAAATACGGTAACTAATCCTGCACCTGAACGCAGGCAGGATTTGGCGCAAAGTATGGCAGCTCCCATCATATTCTTACTGCCTGCATACAGTAATACATGCCCGAAATTGTATTTATGTGAAAACTCATTTCTTGGTTTGTAAATAGAGCTGATCATGTATGGATCAATCGTATTAAAAAGGGTAGGGGTGTTATGGTAGAAATCGGGGTGTAGCCCGATATCGAGTAAGTGAACGATACCCGTGTACTTGTTGTTTTCACTTAAGAAAAATGCAAGTTTAGGCACCTGGAAACTGAGTGTGTGGGTAGCTTCAATAATCACATTTTCTCCAACAGTACCGTCTGCAAATAATCCGGAGGGAATATCGATGGCAATAATCTTTTTACAGGAGTGATTAAGATAATTCACTAAACCAGCCACAACGCCCTCTAACGGCCTGCTTAACCCCGAACCAAATAATGCATCAATTACTATTGCATCACGAGGGATTTCCGGGTAATTGGTATCATTAATATGCTGAAGACTTGTGGCAGGCAGCTCCAGTCTGTCAAGATTGTAACTAAAGTCAGCACTTCTTTTTTGCCCTTCTGCTATGAAAATCTTTACAGACTTTCCGGCAAGCTGTAACATGCGTGCGATGGCCAATCCATCTCCGCCATTATTGCCGGTACCGCAAAAAATATAATAGTAACCAGCTTCTTTAGAATGATTGTCAATCCAGTTAACACAAGCAGCGGCCGCTCTTTCCATTAAGTCAACTGAACAGATGGGTTCATTCGCAATCGTATAAGCATCCCATTGACGTACCTGTGCTGCCGAAAATATCTTCATGTTTTAAATTTACGAAAAAGTTCAAGGCTCGCAGCGAATAGTTGATCGTTGATAGTTGATGGTGAGTAGAAGTATTCTGTTTGATAATCGTGGATTAACTAAAAGGTGCTGTTGAAACCTGTGATCCGCCCCGGCGAACAAGCAGTCTGTGAAGCTAATTCAGGGTTAAATGCCAGTTCACAGTTTTGTATTTTCAACTTACAGAACTAAAAGGTAAATCTTGCTGAAAACCCGACTCCGCTTGCTTCAAAGCCAACACTTTCAATGATATTGAGTTCAGGTTTCCAGTCGATGGAGATATTGAGTGGAATGTCAGGAAATTTATAATCCACTCCAATAACTCCGGCTCCGCCAATAAAAGAAGTGCTGTATCTGTAAGCTGCATAAGCGCCGACACCGGCATACCATTGCAGGTGTTCAACGGAAGTGATGGGGAAATGCCACTCGTACAACCCACAAACACCAATGCCATTATTAACACCAACAATTCCTTCAATAGCATGTTTTTCATCCAGGAAATGTTTGACGGTAAAGCCCGGGGCAATGGCTGGTGAGTTGGGGCCGAGCCTTATTCCTACTGCAGTTTTATACTCCTGGGCTGTTAGTGAAATTGAAAAAAAACTAATGAGACTGATAAATAAAAAGGTCTTTTTCATGATCAATTTTTTGAATAATAGTTAAGGAATGGGGAAACTAAAATAATGCCAACAAGCAACTTTATTTGTTTAGCAAACGCAGAAGTGTACGATTTTGCTGTTAAGTATTTGCAAAAAATGAAGACCATTTTTTACTGCATTGAGATGTGACTGGTTCGCCGGTATGGGTTTCTTTAAAAAATGAGAAAGCTGGTATAAATAGCTGGCAATAAATATTGTCAGCGAAAATGAGAAAGCGTGGATATTTAAAAGGCACTATTCAAATAACTCGAGTTTGTTTTTCGGTCTTCGTTTATCCTGCCACTTATAATTTTTCAGGAATTTCTGGTCTTCCGGAATCTGGCGAATAGGATATAAAGTGCCATCTACTTCATTTATAAATTTCACTTTATTCACTTCCTTATTTAAAAAATAAACATCAATCACGTCGCCCTTTCCCCGGTTCATTCCAATGTATGCGCTGTCGTCATCCTGCGGATAAAACACACTTTCAGCAGGTGATCCCTTAGCCCGCATATAATCCATTTCACCGTCTTTAAAATAGCCATTCAGTGTTCGCCCTGCAATCTGGTTATACATATTTTCATTGGCCTTATTGATGATGATCCCATTTTCAAACACATATAAGCGATCCGCTTTTTTATTTTTGGTGTACATGTAAATGGTATCCCCGGCTATCTGGGAATTGTTGCTAAACACCAGCGGATTTTGAAAGAGGCGGAATATGGAATCTTCAGATGAATAATACAGGCTGTCGCATACAGACTGTAGTGAATCATTGAAAATACGCACATTGTGGAAAGCGATGAAATATCGGATGGCAGTATCTTTTGATACCCTGGTAGCTGTTGTTTTATTGAGGGTATCTGCAGAGGCCAGGGGTTCCACTGCCATTGCATCATTTGCAAGAGAATCCCTGTTTACTATTTTGTTAGCTAAAAGACTGTCTTTTCCAATACCACCTGTGGAATCATTGGCAGGTTTGATTACCATCGATCTGGATTGCACCAAACTATCTTTTTTTGCGAAGGCACTATCTGTCTTACCTGCTTGTATTGAATCCTTTTGTGGCGACCTGTTCTCTGTTAAAACAATTGCCAAACTATCTTTTCCTTTGCGATTTACCAACAGGGAATCCTGCACATCTATCACCGTTGATTTTTTGAGAGTATCTGCTGATATTGTTATTTTTCTCCCCAAGCTATCTCTTTTTTCTACCCCGGAAAACAAGGTATCTGCAGCAATAAACGTACTGTCATTTCCATCACCTTTAAATATCAACACTGGCTTACCGGTAGCTAAGAAAGAGCTGGTTTTTTTGTTGGCGAAAATTGACCGCCCTAAAACAGAATAGCCACCCGCACTATCTTTTACAACTGCATTGCCTTCCAACTGGGCGATGCCTGTTGAGTCATCAATTGCAGTATTATCTGCAACGTATGTTCTGGAACTGTCTTTTATTATTGTGCGGTTACCAAAAAAAGCTTTGCCATTTTTCAGGTCATAAGTGCCGCTTGAAGAATAAACATCACCGCCATTTTTACTTTTAATAACGGTTGGTGTATTCCAGGATGTTACCTGCGTTTGTGTATTATATAGCAAAGTATCATTTCGCACATCATATTTTGGATCTACCAGGTGAACATTCTTTTTAAAATAAACATCCTTGGTATCTGCATAGTAAATTCCTTCAGTACTCGTAAGTACCGTTTTGCCATTTACTACCCTTCCTCCGCCTTTGTATTTGCCTATGCTGGTTTTAAGATCGTATTCCAGGTCCTGCGTATACAGGGTGCCTTTGTTATCGGTTAGCCGTACTTCTTTTTTCAGATAAGCGATTCTTTCCTTTCCGATATATTTAAGGTATTGCGAATAAGTATGTATGCTGTCATTTTGATTGATGTGAATATTACCAAAGGCTTCCAGGATATTGGTCTGTTTGTTGATGGAAGCGCTATCGCAATGAAAGATTGTGAGGCCTTCCTTCAGGATTACATTACCGGCAATGGTTTGAAAACTGTTTAAAGAATCAACTGTTTTTTCACGAAGGCTTCTTCCCTGGATAATTTGAATCACCCTCAAAGTATCTGGTGAAGTTGGAATAGCAGGAGGGGGAAACCTATCTTGTGCAACCAGAGTAAATTTGCCACAGAGCAGGGCCAGCACGAAAAAGATAAGCCTGGATGTTATTCTTGATTTCAATACAATTAGTTTATGAAAGATGCAATTTCTTTCTTTATTTACTAACAACATCACAAAGTTTTGAAGCTTATGCCTTCAAAAGAAAGACTAATGCAGTACACTAAGCTTGCAGATTCATATTGTTCATCTCTGCATATGGCTAAATACTCCAGGGTAAATTTGAAAACAGCACGAATGCAAAACGTCCTTTTGTAAACTGGTACTATTGTTTCAAATAAGGTGCATTCACTGTATCCGGAACCGGCACCAATAATGGGCCGCTCTTATCTTTTTTTCCAAATACTGAAATGTTTACATATCGTTTAGGATGTACCCGCACATCATCTAATAACAAATTTAATTTATTGGAGGTGGCATTCAGGTTATTATACAACCTGGTATCATTGATAAGTAAGCCCAGAGTACCTTTATCGCTGTTCACCTTACCGATGGTGTTTTTTAATTCAGTAACGGTAACATCTAATGAGGTGAGCGTTTTTTCAATGTCCAGCCTTGCCAATTTTGCCGTGGAGGCTTCC
>JANPIJ010000146.1:0-2282 GCA_031424955.1 Ferruginibacter sp.
ATTATGATTTTATCCAGGTTATAAAGCTGGGACCGGATACACACCTATCCTTCCATGATTATGTTTTAAATTTAAGCATTTTGGGGTCCCTACGCCAAACAATTAAGCCACGTGGGGGCAGAATTGAAGAAACACAGGTGATCCCACCATGATTACGGTTTAAATGTCAACATTGTGTTGGGAACACCTGCCTAAACACTTAAGCCAGTTGGGGCACACTTAGGCCAGTTGGGAACACTTGCCCCAGTAAGCCCATTTGCAGGCATTTGTGCAGGCAAAAACATGCAGGTATCCGCAGATAGGAAAAATTAACTAATTTAATTAATCATATAAAGACAACATTTTGAACCTTGTTGGTTTAAAGCAAAAGAAAACCTGCTATTATCATGCATAAAAACTGGGATGTATTTATAAGCCATGCTTCAGAAGACAAAAAAGAAGTTGCTTTTCCACTGGCCAATATCCTGATAAAAAAAGGAGTGAAAGTGTGGCTTGATTTTTATGAACTGAAGCTGGGCGACAGCCTGCGTGAAAAAATAGATGAAGGACTCAGGGAATCAGAATTTGCAGTCATCATACTGAGCCATCAGTTTTTTAAGAAGAAATGGGCCGTTAAAGAACTGAATGCCCTTTTTAGCCTGGAGCAAATAAAGGGCAAGCTGATACTACCTATACGGCATAATATATCCAACGAAGAGATCATTACTTACACTCCCCTACTGGCCGATAAGATCACCCAGGCAACCGGTTCGGGCCTTGACCAGCTCGCCGATTCAGTTATAGATGCCATTATTAGCAAAAGAACCGATCATGAATACAGTAACCTGTTCAGGCTTAAAAGCAAACACCTGAGAAACACACCCGGCCTGGTAATATTGCTTAAATGCATATTTGAGGAAGGCGTAAAGCACATCGATGAAATTGGTTTTGCCAGAACGATGGGTGGAGGCACGGTTACAGAAGAAGGATCAGCCATCCTCAGATCGATGCCAATGTACAAATATGCCATTGGCGGTACTTTTCATATAGGTATAGAAAGTCTTATAACAAAGGGATTTTTATTGACCGATGATGATAACGGCGCAAATTTCCATCTCAACTTTAATTTAAGAGCCGACCTGAACCGTTTTTTTAAAACCAATGAAAACACCATCACTGCCATGATTGATGCATGCCGTGAAGAGCCACCTGCTCTGTATTACAGGGATGATGCCCCCGTTAAGTTTAAGGAAATTGCTAAAGCTTTAACGTTCGAGTGAAAAACAGGTAGTTGCAGGGACGCTTATTACTCCCCGGGTGTACGCAGGGTAGTAAACGCAAAGACTTAAGCCTGTTCGGGTAATCCCACAAAGATTTCGTTTTAAATTTCAACATTGTGCTGGGAACACCTGCGCCACACTTAAGCCAGTTAGGACAAATACCCTGTATTTTTAGCCCCGTTAATTTTGTAATTTTGGAAGTTAATAAAAAAGCTGCCTTTTGGCAGCCTCTTATTATCAGTAATAAGTAACATGATTAGAATAAACCCCTAAGGAAGTCGGTGACCGCCGGTTTTTAATAAACCTTCCGAAAACGGGTTTCTTTCATGTTCCCTTATAGATGGTCAGGCGTAAAACCCTGACCATATTTGTTCTAGTCAAAGATACAATTTGTATCCATTTACTAAAATTTAAACCATTTTCTATTTTATCTACTTGATTTATGATTTCGGCAAAGCCAAATGCTCCTCTGCCCTGATTCGTGTTACACTAAACAGAGCTAAACAGTTAAACAAGTTGGGAAAATTTACCTTTCTTACATTTCCCTTATCCTTTCGACAGCAGTATCAAAATTATAAGCACCTGCAGGCGCATTGTTATCAAAAACCATAAAGTAATGAATCTGTTGATGGCTGTATTTAGTATAATAGCCACCTAACTTTATTTTTTTATCTGCATTCAGGTGCTCTCCCTTTGTTTCAATCAGGATTATTTTTTTTGACTGGGTGTAAACAATAAAATCAGGATAGTGATTAATATTTCCATTTATCTCAAACCCACGGCGACTGATATTTCTGTGCCAGAAAATAATATTATCCATTTCTTCTAACGCACCTTTCAATTTACTTTCCAGAGTATTTACTGCTTCCTCTTTTGAATACAACCCAAAATTACCTGAAGGCGTTGACCGGGTAAAAGTAATGCTTGCAGGAAATGTATCTCCTTCTTATAATTCAATTTTATTTGTTGACAATCTCTATTCAAATTCTTCCTCAGAATGAGAAAGCATAAAACCCTGAATTT
>JANPIJ010000147.1:0-2004 GCA_031424955.1 Ferruginibacter sp.
TTTAATGCCATGCAATACACTATGCCGCTGTAATAAACCGCATCCTCATCCTCAGCAAATCTTTTTATACGGCGTTTGTCAATATTGCTGCAATCAACTTTGCTATCATAAGCTCTTGGTCTTCCACGACCGTTTTTCCTGACCCCGCTATAGGGATATCTTAAATTGGCATCAGGCCGCATCTTCGTAATGACATGAAGGCCTTCTTTAAGCAATGGGTCAATGAAATCATGCTTCAAAAAATAGCCATCTGCCGCCAGGTATTTTACCATTGGTTTTAGTGTAGGCAGTTGTTTTTTTATAATGCTTACATAATGGCTTACAAGGCATGAACTCATTCAAATGTCGTAACAGCGTAGCGACATTTGATTCACAAGAAAGGGGGTGTAAATAGTATGATCCTCCGGAGATTTTACTTTTCAATCTTGTTTCCGTACCCTAGTTAAGTAGTTTTATTATCCAGCTTTTGTTTCAACATAAGCATATCGTCTCTTAGTTTTCGTTCAATCACCTTTGCGTACACCTGGGTAGTTGAGATCTTTGTATGCCCCAACATTTTACTTACGGATTCAATAGGCACACCGTTGCTTAAAGTGACTGTAGTTGCAAAAGTGTGCCGGGCAAGGTGAAAGGTCAAATTTTTTTCGATGTTACATACATCGGCTATTTCTTTTAAATAACCGTTGAGTTTCTGGTTGGACATTTTCGGAAGAAGGCTATGCTCCGCTAAACATTTTGGATTGTTCCGGTATTTATCTATTATTTCAAGAGCCTTTGGCAGCAGGGGTACTTTTACAGGTGTACTCGTTTTTTGTCTGTGCGTCACCAGCCACGATTGTCGATCAATGCCTGTAACAATATTTGCCGGCGTTAATGCCACTGAATCAATATATGAAATACCGGTATAGCAGCTAAAAATAAACAAATCTTTTACTGCCTGTAATCGTTCAATTGAAAATTCTTTTTCCTCCAGGATCTTAAGCTCGGCTGCAGTAAGACACCCCCTTTCATACCGGGTGAATTTGAGTTTATAGGCTTTAAATGGGTCTTTCTCCATCCATTCGTTCTTAAGCGCCACATTAATCATTTTCCTGAATCGCTCCATGTGCTTCATCACACCGTTATTACCCAATGGTTTCTGATGATCCAATGGTTTGTAAGTTTTCAAATAATAATCAAAATCAGTTACAAATTTATAATTGATCTGGTGTAGGGCAATATCGACGATGTGCATTTTTTCTTTTAAGAATCTTTCGAGGTATTTTTGTGTGGTAAAATAATTCTTCATCGTTCCCCAACTCAATGCTTCTTTCATGTCTACATTGTGATAATTCATTAATTTGGCGAGCGTGTGTTCGTTCTCTTCATCACCATAATAAGCCTTCTTGAAGGTTTCTACTGTAATTGTCTTTTTCTCCAGCGCCATTTCCCTGTAACAGGCTACAAACGAGCTACGCAGTTGCTCCAGGTAATTGTTCAATACCCTGCAGTCCTCCTTACTGGTCTTAGCCATCCCACGCTTCTCATTCCAATCTTCAGCAGTTATCAGTTGCTTTACCGACAATTCTATCCGCTTACCATTAATTGTGATTCGTGCATATATTGGCATCCTGTTATCTTCTCCAGGTAAATTTCTTAAATGGAAAAGAACATTAAAAGTGTTGTTCATTTTATATGTATTTAAATTGTTTTAGTTTAATGATTGATTTTTGTAACAAGGTCTAACCAGATTTCAATGCAAAACATATCAAAACGGCCCAAAACCAATTTTGTAAAAGCCTCCTGTACAATCCGTTACAAAGAATTCGGTTACAAAAAAAAGATTTCATTTCGTGTAACCGAATTTGTCGCAACAGAATTGATATTTTTTGATATGAATTGGTGGGCTAAAAAACAAAAAAGCCCGTAAACACTGAGTTTTACGAGCTTTTACTTTTGAAAGAAATCAACTATGTCGGGATGGCAGGATTCGAACCTGCGACCTCCTGGTCCCAAACCAGGCGC
>JANPIJ010000148.1:0-30921 GCA_031424955.1 Ferruginibacter sp.
TGCCTGCTTTACAAATCGGTTCATTCCCCCTGTGGAGTATGCCGTTGGTGATGGAAGAAAAATTTAAGATGCCACCGGGCTATCACGTGAAACCAATCAATGCCAGCGATCAGCAAATTGATTCATTATGGGAAGAAAGCAGCAAGTTGTACGGATGCAGTGTGTTGAGAAATACATTGTCGCTTCCATGGAAAACCAGTCATGGCAATTACCAGTTATCAGGTATCTATAAAAATGGTGAACTAAAAGGTATGGTAGCTGCAGTTGCAAAATTGAAAGATAAACAATGGCTGATTTGTGATATGATGACTTCGGATGCTGATGAAACATTGACAGCAACTATCCAGGCTGCCTGCAACGGTGCACTGGAATATAAGGCGGCATTGAAACCGGGCGAAGAATTACAAAAGGTAGCTATTTTGAGTACCCCTTTGATAGAAAGGTCGATTGCACTGCTGGGGTTTAAAAAAGACAATTACAAATTTCCGATGCTGGTTCATTTGCTCGACCCGGCTTTAACAAAAAAACAGGTAGCACCGGAAAGATGGTATGCCAGTGCCAATGATTAATGAATGAAGAAAAAATTAAAAATCATAGTGGGGGGATTTTTAGGCATCATGCCGGCAGGTGGCATTACATGGGACTATGTGCAGTATCCGCTGGGATTTTTATTAATGGGCCATGATGTGTATTATATTGAAGATACCCGCCTCTACCCCATCTACCAAAAGCCCGGCAGCAACTGGAACGATGCCTCTACCTGTGTTCAGCATCTGCAGGAAGTAATGGAATATTTTGGAATGAAGGATCGCTGGGCTTACCGGGATGAAGCTTCCGGCAAATGCTTTGGATTATCCGAAACAAAAATAAAAGAGATTTGTAGTTCCGCTGATATGTTTGTAAATATCTCCTGTTCTACATTTTTAAGGGATGAATACCTGCAGATTCCCATCCGGGTTTTAATTGATTCGGACCCGATGTTTACCCAGATACAATTCAGTGCTCCGCAAATGTTTACGCCGGGAGAGCCCGGCATGAAAGCAATGGTGAATGCACATAATTATTTATTCACCTTCGGCGAAAACATGGGCGCTGCAGATTGCCTTGTTCCGGGCGGTGGTTTAACATGGTACACTACCCGGCAGCCGGTATGTATCAACTACTGGAAAGTACAACCCGGCTTACGCCCGGCTGCATCTTTTACAACGCTGATGAACTGGACTGCGGGCAAACAACTGCTTTATAACGGGCAAACATGGGGCCAGAAGGATATTGAATTTAAAAAAATAATGCAACTTCCGAAACTGGTTCCGGAAGCCCGCCTGTCCCTTATTGTGAACCAGACAGGTGGTACGGCACAAACCTTTTCAGAAGGATCAGTCAAGAAAGAAGGCTGGCACTTACTCGATGCAGATAGCAATGCGGGCAACTGGATAAAATACCAGGATTTTTTAGCCAGTTCAAGGGGCGAATTCTCCGTGGCAAAAGAAACCTATGTAAAGGCAACCACCGGCTGGTTCTCCTGCCGTTCAGCCTGCTATCTTGCTGCAGGCAAACCGGTAGTAACGCAGGATACGGGCTGGTCGAAATACATCCCGGCCGGTAAAGGGTTGTTTGCCTTTACTGATCTTAAATCCGCCAGATCTGCGCTGAGTGAAGTAGTAGTCAATTATGATCAACACGCCAAAGAGGCAAGAATAATTGCAGAAGAATATTTTGACAGTAATAAAGTGCTGGGTAATATGTTGAAGCAGATTTTTTAATACGACTTTAGAATGCCTGGTATGATGGCATATCGCCAGGAATAAAACTATTGCGACAAGCAACATTTAACCAGTTAAAACAGACCGGGGAATATTATCACAAAGAGCAACTATGCAAACCACCCAACAAATATTGTATCCGGTAATGCCCGGCCAAAAAATTCCGGGCGACTGGTATAATGGAACCATTCCTTTAAATATAGAAACAGGGGAAAATACCGTCATAGATTCTTCTTTTTGTTTCAAACATTTTTTTTCTACACTCCGGGTCGGATTAAGCGTTGGTAATAATGTTACCCTTTGGCGGCCTGCTTTGTCTACAGAAGAAAACGGGTTGATTGAGATTGGTGACGATTGTTATATAACGAATGCATCACTGGTGTGTTCGGAAAAAATTTCTATTGGCAACAGGGTCTTTATTGCCGGGGGTGTTACCATAGCTGATTCTGATTTTCATCCATTAAACCCGGCTGCAAGGCTGGCAGATACCATTGCCCTTTCACCGGTAGGCAATGCTCAGCACAGGCCCCCCATAAAATCCAAACCGGTAGTGATTGAAGATGATGTATGGATTGGGTTTAATGCAACTATTTTAAAGGGAGTCCGGGTAGGCGCAGGGTCGGTCATTCATCCCGGAGCAGTGGTGATAGAAAATGTTGCCCCGGGCGTAACGGTGGCAGGCAACCCGGCAAAGCAGGTTAATATTTAAACAGGAGCCATGCCGTTATGTTAAAGTGGGAGAAAGATTTTTTTGGCTAAAGCCAAAATTTTTTATTTGCCGTTTAGTCGTTAAGGCGCTTTAAAAATTATAACCATTGGAAACATAAAAAAAACGCCTTAACGGCTAAACGGCATTTTTTATCTTAACCAAACGGCATTGAAACATGAGGGAAAACTTTATACAAACCGGTACAAGGGCAACTGACCAGCGGACTTACCTGGATGGCGACTGGTTTAACCATGGCATCCCCTCCAACGTTATAATGGCGGATAACGTATATATTGATACATCCTATGGGTTTGCCGCTTTCAATTCCAACCAGCCGGCAGGAATGTTCATTGATGAAGCAAGCGGATGTTACGACCGCTCTTCGTTCATAACATCCGGCAATGGGAAAATACGGGTGGGGAAATTTTCAATATTGAATGGCACCACTCTTATTTGCAATGAACAAATCACAATTGGAGATCATTGTATGCTATCCTGGGGCTCTGTTATTATGGATACCTGGATTCCAGCCGGTAATTCGATAGCTCTCCGAAAGGCATTATTGAAAGCCGCAGCCGCTGATCCATCAAGAATCTATCCTTTTTCAGCTATCAGTAAACCGGTTGTGCTGGAAGATAATTGCTGGGTTGGATTTGGTGCTGTCATAATGCCCGGCGTACGACTTGGACGGGGATGTATTGTAGGTTGCAAAACCATTGTTGCAGAGGATGTACCTCCTTATGCAATAGTTGCCGGCAGCGAAGCCAGAACCATCCGGTTTTTAACACCGGATGATACAGCAGAAACAAAACAGGCGGCATTGATGTCTATTTTATAATTACCAGCATTATTTATGAAAAGAAAGATATTACGATCGGTTAAGTATATAACATTAGTTGGACTGATCATTGTAGCCCTATATATGCTAACCCCCATAGTGTTAAATATAGTATTGGGTAGATACAATCAAAACTATTACAAACTAATGCTGGCTAAAAAAAGCAAGGCCAAAAGCATCACCTATTACATCAGCACCCGGGGCAGGGATGACAATAATGGAAAAAGTCCTGAACAGCCCTGGCTGACAATTGATAAAATAAATAAAACAGCCTTTAATCCTGGCGATTCAATTTTATTCGAAGGGAACCAAACTTTTACCGGCAATCTTGCATTTGATAAATCGGATATTGGTTCTTCTGAAAAACCTGTAACCATTAGTAGCTATGGCGCCGGGAAAGCTTCCATCAATGCAGGAAAAAAAGATGGCATCAACCTAAAAAACACGCAGGGCTATCGTATTTGCAAACTCAATATCAATGCAAACGGACCCGGAGTAAATGGCGGTTCTGGAATAGCTGTAGTGAATGACTTATGGGGAAATATAAAATTGGATTACATTCATATTAATGATGTAACGGTTTCTGGTTTCGGATATTGGGGTATATTGATTGATGGAAACAGGAAAAAGAGCGGGTTTAAAAATGTGACCATTGAAAACTGTGAAGTGTACAACAACGGGGATGCAGGCCTGTACGTTTATGGTGATTATAATTATCTTTCTACAGCCTATTCGCACGAGCATGTAATTATCCGGAATGTAATTGCACATCATAATGCAGGCATCCCGGATAGCCCGACAAATACCGGAAGTGGCATCGTTCTTTCCGATACCCAAAACGGCATAATAGAAAAATGTGTGGCATACAGTAACGGTGCATTGTGCCATTCCAAACTGGGAGGCCCCGTGGGCATCTGGGCCTGGGATTCGAAAAATATTATCATACAATTCAACGAATCCTATAACAATAAAACCGGGGGCATAAAAGATGGTGGTGGCTTTGACCTGGATGGGGGCATGGAAAATTCTGTTTTGCAATACAACTATTCTCATGATAATGAAGGTGCAGGCTTATTTTTAGCTCAATTTACTTTTGCACGCAGGCATAAGGGTAACACTGTGCGGTATAATATCAGCTATAATGATGGCAGAAAAAATAATTACGCCGGCATTGAAGTATGGGGCAGTTGCGAAGATGCGGACATTTATAACAATACCGTGTATATGTCTGCTTCGCCCCACCACAAGGCTGCCACGTTTGTAATACGTCCCAATAATGAGCTGGGAAACAATGCTAAAAAATATCCCACAAATATCAGGGTTATCAATAACCTCTTTCTCAGCGCAGGAGAAGTAACAACAGTTAAGGCAGTAGAAGCTGCTACCTCCGTAAAACTGCTGAATAACAATTATTACAATTTTAAGCAGGATGTTAGTTTTAGCTGGAATGGCCGCCTGTACACTTCATTCAACGAATGGAGAAGCGCCACTTTACAGGAGAAGGATGGTGCTGTAAATCATGGTTTCAATACAAACCCGAAACTCTCCTTTTCCAACGATACCGCGTTTAAACCATCTTCCGGCAACCATTTGAAAATTGCTTCATTTCGTATGTCGGAACAATCACCCATGATTGATGCAGGGATTAATGTGTTGCAATTTTTTAAGCTGGAAAATGAGACCATTGCCGATATTAATAATATTATCATTCCGAGGCACTCCAATTTTGATATCGGGGCTTGTGAGTTTGTAAAAATCAATGAGCAAAACAATAAAAATAAGTGAGCTTTAAAAAATTACATATCATCATTGCCGGTTACATAGTAGGCGGTCCGCTTGGCGGATTGGTGTGGCATCATTTGCAGTATGTACTGGGATTACACCAGATGGGGCATGAAGTTCTATTTGTAGAAGACAGTGATGATTACCCATCCTGTTACAACCCGCAAACACATTTATTATCGGATGACCCTGCCTATGGACTGGAATTCATCAACAATGTTTTCAGGCAATATGATCTGCACCATCAGTGGGCATATTATCACCAGCCAGTAAACAGGTGGTATGGTAAAAGCGAAAAAGATATAAAAGACTTTATTCAGAAAGCTGATCTTTTTTTAAACCTGTCGGGGGTGAATCCTTTGCGTGATAATTTTTTATCCATACCAATCCGGGTATTGTTGGATACTGACCCTGTGTTTACACAAATCCGGCATTTAACAGAACCTGCCACATTGCTGCGTGCAAGGCAACATAACCGTTATTTTACTTATGGAGAAAATTTTGGCAAACCGGCCAGCGGCATACCCAATGACGGCCTCCACTGGCAACCCACCAGGCAACCGCTATGCTTAAGCGCCTGGGAATTTACCAAGGGAAACAGCAACGGACAATGGACAACGGTCATGCAATGGGATAGCTATAAAGTAAGGGAATACAATGGCCGTTCGTATGGTATGAAATCTGCTTCCTTTGATGATTATTTTTACCTGCCAACGCAATGCGGCGATTCATTTGAACTGGCCGCAGGCAGTGAAACTACTCCACGGGAAAAATTACTGGCATCGGGATGGCACCTGGCCGATCCGTTGGCTGTAACACTTACTCCATACAGTTTTCAGCAATATCTGCGGCGGTCAAAAGGAGAATGGAGTATTGCCAAACAAGGGTATGTATCAGCCAATAGCGGATGGTTTAGTGAAAGAAGTACCGGCTACCTTGCCAGCGGCAGACCGGTAATAGTGCAGGACACCGGCTTTTCTGATTTCATCGAAACAGGGAGGGGATTGTTTGCATTTTCTACACCAGGCGAAGCGTTGTCGGCTATAGAGGATGTAAACCGTGATTATGCATCACATTGCAAATGGGCCAGGGAATTAGCAGCGGAATATTTCAGGTTTGACAAAGTGCTTTCATCGTTGCTGCAAAATTGTTTTGTTGCCTCACCAATTCATTAAACCATGGATATTTCAAAACATATTTCAAAAATCAGATCCGCCAAAAACAATGTGTACAAGTATAAGAACTCCATCGTTGAACTGGAAGACTCCGGAGAAATTGTGGTAGCGAAAAACAGTGCGTTTTTATTCAATTGCTCCTGGCTGAAAAAAGATCCTTTTCCATCGGTAATGGTGATACGAAATGGCGCCAGGCTAAAAGTGCTGGGTAATACAAAGATTTTCTCGGGTGCTAAAATATTCATTAATAAAAATGCCCGGCTCACTATTGGAAATGGCTATATCAACAATCATTTGAACCTCCATTGTTTTGAAAGTATTAGCATTGGTGAAGATGTGGCTATTGCAGATAACGTTACGATCCGTGACAGCGACAATCATTTTATTCTCAATAAACCGGGATACAAAATGACCAAGCCGGTTCATATCGGCAATCATGTTTGGATTGGTATGAATGTTACTATTTTAAAAGGCGTTACAATCGGTGATGGTGCTATCATAGCAGCCGGAGCGGTAGTTACCAAATCTGTGCCGGGGGGCTGTATGGCAGGTGGCGTGCCTGCAAAAATTATTAAAAAAGAAGTGCAATGGGAGTAGCGTCCCCATCCTGAAAACAGTACATTTTCTATTCGTATGATACCCTAACCAATGCCATCATTTTTGTATTTAAAATCTACATTGTATGACAAAAAACATTTTCCCTTTCGATTCAAGGATTACCAGTGACCAGCGAAAGAAAGTGATGATGCAGGAGCCGTGCCTGGTATTACTTACCGGTCTTTCGGGCTCCGGCAAAAGTACCTTAGCGCTCCGCCTCGAGCATTATCTTTTTTGCAAAGGATTCAAAGGCTTTATACTGGATGGAGACAATGTGCGAAACGGGCTGAACAAAGACCTGGGGTTTAAATCGGAAGACCGGAAAGAAAACCTCCGGCGGGTTGGTGAGGTATCGAGGCTGATGCTGGATGCCGGTCTGATAGTGATCAGCGCCTTTATATCACCGTATGAAAAAGATCGTATCGCTATTAAAAATATTCTGGGGCACCATCGTTTTGTAGAAGTATATGTAAACTGTTCCGTGGAAGTATGTGAATGCCGCGATACAAAGGGGTTGTATGCCAAAGCAAGAAAGGGCATCATCCCGGATTTCACTGGTATCAGTGCTCCATACGAAATCCCTGTTGAGCCGGATGTTGTGGTAAGTACAGCAGAGGAAACGATTGAACAATCACTTCATAAAATCATCAGAAAGGTGGAACCCCTGATCATGCTGCAAAGGCAATAGTATATTTGAGCATTGACAGTTGACCATTCACCATTCACCATTGCCCATTCACCATTCACCATCCACCATTGACCACCAACCATTCACAATCCGATCGCTTTCCATCTATCACCCATCTGCTTGAAACAGCGAAAGAAGCCGCAATACAGGCAGGAAAAGCCATCATGGAAATTTACCGTTCCGGCGATTTTGGAGTGGATATAAAAGAGGACCAATCGCCGCTAACACTTGCTGACAAGGCTGCACACAACGTTATTGTAAACTACCTTGAAGGAACAGGTCTGCCGATTCTGTCTGAAGAAGGTAGTAAGATTCCTTTTGGCGAAAGAAAAAACTGGACGTATTTCTGGATGGTGGATCCTTTGGATGGTACCAAGGAATTTATAAAACGAAACGGTGAGTTTACCGTAAATATCGCACTGATCCGCTTCAATGTTCCGGTTGCCGGTGTTATCTATGCTCCCTGCCAGGATCTTTTGTATGAAGGCGCTATGGAAACCGGGGTTTATAAAACTGAAAAAAACATTCGAAGCGAATTATCACCTGCAGTAAAAAGAATACAATTGGAAGACCTGCTGGCGCAGGAACAGGTTACCGTAGTAGCCTCCAAATCACACCTGAATGAAGCCACCACCCAATTTATAAATCAGTTTCCAAATGTTCAGCTTACCTCCATGGGTAGTTCATTTAAGCTAATGCTGCTGGCGGAAGGAAAGGCGGATATTTACCCCAGGATGGCACCAACTATGGAGTGGGACATCGCTGCCGGCCACGCTATTTTACGGGCGCTCCACAAAGGTGTTTATCAAACCGATCTTCAATCAGAGCTTTTGTATAACAAAGAAATATTGCTAAACCCATCCTTCATTGCCCTTTAAATAAAAAGTTGACACCACAAAAAAATAATATTGTAGCGCTGATTGAATGGAGCCATCTTATTGAAGATTTCCTGGGCAATATCGGAATTTCATTGAAAGACTTTACGGAGCAGATGACGGGTGGATGGTTATTTGGTTATATTGAAGCACTGAAATTACAGAATGTAACCACCGTATTGATTTGCTTTTCGGCGGAGGCAAAAACCACCCAACGATTTATTCATAAACCTACGGGCGCAACCATCTGTGTACTACCAGCACCGTGTATGTACCGCTATATCCGTAAACGAATATTAAATCCTTATACCACCATCATTGAAGAAGCTGCAGGAAATGTATCGGGGTTAAAACGCTACTGGTATATTTTTCTATTAAAAATTGCCGGCTATACTTCTACCCCGGTTTATAATTTAGCGAAAGAGATCAGAAAACAACAATGTAATCGTATTCTTTGCCAGGATTATGAACATCCCCGTTTTGATGTATGTGCTCTGTTAGGTAAAATAATGAGGATACCGGTGTACGCAACCTTCCAGGGAGGCAACTGGCAATTAAGTTCTATTGAACGTTTTGTAAGGCCCATCACTTTACAATGGAGCAAGGGCCTGGTGGTAGCGTCCGGAATGGAAATCAAGCGACTCGAAAAAGCCTACAGGCTGCCCGCCGTTAATATAGAAAGGATTTTTAACCCGGTTGATTTATCGATGTGGATGGGACCGGATAAAAAAACTGCCAGGGAACAGCTACAAATAGAGCCGGGTATCCGGGTAGTGGTATGGCATGGCCGTATTGATTATTACCGGAAGGGATTAGATATATTGTTAGATGCCTGGGAACAGATGACACTTGGTAACCCGGATCACACCCACCAGTTATTATTGGTAGGAAGCGGTAATAATGCAGATTTACTGGTACAACGACTCATCAATAAACCGAAAGGGGTAACGTGGATCAGCCGTTATATCAACGACCGGAAAGAGATGTATAATTACTTAAAATCGGCAGACATCTATGTATTTCCATCCCGCAACGAAGGTTTTCCTGTAGCGCCACTCGAAGCGATGGCTTGCGGGCTGCCCTTAATTGCAACGGATGCTCCTGGCATTTCGGATATATTAAAGAACGGGGAAAAAAGCGGTGGCATTGTATTGCCGATAAACAATAGCCTTGCATTGACAACGACCCTTACCAGGTTCATAAACGATCCGCCACTGTGCGATCATTTAGGAAAACTGGCTTTACAAAATGTACAGGAAAATTTTTCCCTTGAAGCTGTTGGCAAACAGCTTTCGAAATTTCTTTTTAAATAATAACACATGCAAACATTCGATCAGCACACAAAAATATTTGGGCTTGGACTTAGCAAAACGGGTACTTCCAGTCTGTGTGAAGCCTTAAATATACTGGGCATTTCATCCATCCATTATCCATTTGATGAAAAAACCTACCAGGAACTAAGAAGCGGAAATTACAACCTGAGTATTTTAGATGACTACCAAAGTATCGTTGATATCCCCGTAGCGCCGTATTATGCACAACTGGATAAAGCATTCCCTGGCAGTAAGTTTATTTTAACTGTCCGGGATATGCCTGGCTGGTTGCGTTCCATTGACAAACACTGGGAACTGATGATGAAATGGTGGAATAATTACCCTGATTTCAAAAAATTTCATGAGTTCATAGGAGCTGTAGTATATGGAGCTATTGAATTCAATAAAGAACGCTTTCAATTTGTGTATGAAATGCATGAGCGAAACGTACTGCAATATTTTAAAGACAGGCCGGAAGACCTGCTGGTATTGAATATCATTGGTGGCGAAGGATGGAAAGAACTGGGAGCCTTTTTACATATACCGGTGCCGGATATTCCTTTTCCGCATGCCAATGAATGGATGCATAAACTGATGGAGGCTACGCAGGAAATGAAGACAATGATAGCCCCCGGTGATACTTTTGTATTGATTGACCAGGAAGGTTTTGGCGAAGAGTTTTCAGCAGGAAGAAACAAAATTCCATTTCTTGAAAAGGACGGGCATTTTGACGGAATGCCAACCGGCGACCAGCAGGCAACGGAGGAATTTGAAAGGTTAAAATCAAAAAATCCCCGGTACGTCGTATTTGGATGGCCCTCCTTTTGGTGGTTGGATTATTATAAAAATTTTCATCAATATATACTGGATCAATCAACCTGTATTTTAAAGAATGAGCGGTTAATTATTTACCAGCTTATATAAAACTATACATGAACCATTGCATCAAATTCGGGAAATAAATCAAACAGAAGCCAGTCCTTTTTTCTCACCAGTTGCTTCAATTCCGGCGTATAATATTTTTCCCATTTCTGTTCCCCACTCCTGCCCTTCCCCTGTGGCAACACTTTTTCCTTCTTCAGTATAAAATCAATATCAGCATTTGGATAGCCGTTCCCGAGCAAAAAATCATGCAACTGCTGGTTGAGCCTGTGTGTAAAAATAAATTGTACAGGATACATGTACTGGCTAAAGCCTTTATTTTTATACTCATCATCCTGCAATTTTTCCAGCGCCATTGCCGGCTGATAAAAATAATCCTGTATAAATTCCGCCGTGTATCTTCCTATCGCATTTTCATTGTAAAACTCTTTATGTATCCCTTCATTAAAAACAGCCGTCATTAACTCCATAAACCCGGTAAAACTAATATCCGGAAAAGATGCAAACCGATCATTGAACCCATCAATATCCCTGTAATATTTTAACCAGCTTTTACGCTTCCACCAGCCAAACTCGTATTGCGAAACATAATAATCAAATGGATTGCGGATGGTGGACACAATGCTCCTGTTTTGATATTTGGGCGGCACCTGGTTGCAGCCACCATGTTTGTTTCCATTGATAGTGAGTGTTCCCAGCCTGTTGGTAAAATGGATTTCATTGAATACCGCCAGCTTAACGTGGCTTAGCCAGTTCCAATTGCCATCATACATTTTTAATAAGGTGTCCGTAACAAACGAGCCCCCTGTCTTGGGCCGGTGTATGTAAATAAATTTTTCCGTTATAATCATCGTTTATAAAATTTTGAATAAGCTTATTAGCTATGCTCTTTTTTTAGCGCCACCCAATATCATCCTTCGCCTGGCCGATTCCATTAGCAACATCATAACGATGGCTGCATTCCAACCCAAAAAAGGACTAAAAGCAATTTTAATTCCTGCCTTCTTTCGTACCCCCAACCATTCTTTTAAAGTATCTGCAATCCCCATTCCCAACATACCAACAGAATACGCCAGCGAATACATCAGCCAGCTCATATAAGCACCACCCCATGATAAGGCAAGTACATGGTGACGACTTGCACCCAACCCGAATAGCATTCGCCGGAGATATTTTTTGGTAGTACGTCTCTCGGGTATAATATGATTCATGCTGCATTGAGGATTATACCATACTTCGTACAATGCCCTTACCCTTATTGCTATTTCCATATCACCACCAGAGATAAGCTGGTTGCCGGTTCTGTCTTCCAATAGTTGATTGTTTATCCACCCGCAATCTTCCAGTGCCTTTTTCAGCACCACCATCCCTGCACCTGCAACGGCGGGCATGAGCCTCGCTGTATCACCATGATTTTTACCTGCATAAGCGTAAGGGAAATTCAGTACAAATGGAGCAGGTTCCTTTTCAAATTGCAACCTGATGCGGCTTCCAAACATACCACATTTCGGATGTTCGTCAATAAATAAAGCAGCCTGTTCCAACCAGTCTTCTGCTAATATACAATCATCGTCAATAAAAGCGATCCAGGTACGGTTAGTATTGCTAACGCCACAAAACCGGGCTGCTGTAACTCCCTGCCTGCCTTCAACAATGGTGCGAACAGGAATAGCGCCTTCGTTTATAAACTGTGCCACCACCCGGGATGTTTCATCCGTACAATTATTATTGACCACCAATATTCCCCAGTCGACAAAAGAAGGCACTTTTAATTGAGTAATAGCCAACAAGGTTTTATTAAGAAGAGGCGCATTGTTGTACGTGCAGATTACCAGGTCTATTGAAAAGCGGGATCTCATAATGATTTATTTGCGTCAGTTAAATAATCAATGGCAAAAAACTATCACATCCGTTAATCCGCTGCATTCGCTATTTTATACCCAGCGTAGCCGCATCCAACCAGGCAGAAAAATGTAAAATGGCAGATGCTGCAATTTCTATCTGTTCCTGTGCTTCCTTCCAGTTACGTTGCTCGATGGCTTCTCTTATACCGGGCAAGGTTTTTACTCCATACCCTGTATAAAAGCCCGGTGCATATACTGCATGCCGGTACCATCCGCGGCGGGGCAATCCTTCTTTGGTAAGCAATTGCTGTTCGGCTTTATATAATTGCTTATTCAGCTCCTTTTGCTTACCCGTTGGTATGCTCCCGGCTGCAATCGCCTCTCCCAATCCATGGGTAGATTTTTCCATCACAACGATCGCATTTTGTAATGATCCAAAGTTTAAAAAAGGCACTTCATCTTTTGCAACAGGAGGCAATAAAGTTGCATTTACCTTATCTGCAATGGTATAATAATTTTCCCTGATCAATTGGTTTTCTACCGCGGTATTTTCCCTCATATCATCTGCCAGGCTCATTACCTCAGTTAGATATTTGCTGATTGTTTTTTGCAGGTTACGGAAATCAAACGGCAGTGTTTCGGCATTGGCAAAACGAAGGGTGGTGTGGCCTGCTGTTTTGGCCAAAACTACACCATACCCGAAATCGGGGTCTTTAAATCTTTTGTAGAGATCGTAGGAATCGTACACGGAATGATACTCACCCCCATTGTCTTCTCCACCAAAACCAAGGTTGATACAGGGGATACCAACATGCTGGGCAAATGGAGAAAAATCAGAACCGGACCCCAATGCTGCCAATGTAAAAGTTTTTTTTGCCAGCAGTTCTTTTTTTAATTTGGAAGATGCCGCACCAATAATCTCTGCCGATCTTCTTCGTTCGAATACACTCACATTTTTTTGAGGATCATTGATCTCTTTGATGATTTCGGTAAATGCGGGCTCCAGTGCCTGCGATCCACCCGCTTCCAGGAAGCCCCTTCCATTGCCATCTGAATTGATGTATAAAACTGCCTTTTCTGTTAACTCCTTTTCATGGTATTCTACCCATTCCGTAGATCCCATCAAACCAGGTTCTTCACCATCCCATGCACAATACATAATGGTGCGCCGCGGTTTCCAACCGGTTTTTGCCAACGCTCCTATCGCCCTGGCTTCTTCCATCATTGCTGCCTGGCCACTTACCGGATCTGCTGCCCCGTTAACCCATGCATCATGATGATTGCCTCTCATCACCCATTCATCCGGAAATTCAGCGCCGGTTAATTTTGCAATTACATTGTACAATGGCCTGATCTGCCAGTCGAAATCAAGTTTTAAATGAACCTTGCTTTTACCCGGCCCTGCATGGTAGGTAATGGGCAAAGCACCTCTCCACTCCACTGGCACTACCGGCCCTTCCAGCGATTCCAGCAATGGTTTCGCGTCTGCATAACTAATAGGGATAACCGGGATCTTTAACAGGTTAGCCGCATCTTTCCTGTCCAGTCTTTTCACATCCTTTGTAGCTCCAACACCCGGTGTAAGCGGATCTCCCGGGTAAACCGGCATATCTTCTACAGAGCCCCGCTGTGCACCAAACTCAGGCCGGTAAGGGCCCCTGGGATAAACGTCGCCCTGGAAATATCCATCTTCTTTTGGATCGCTGTAAATGATGCAACCGATAGCGCCATGCTCCTGCGCTACTTTTGGCTTAATGCCTCTCCAGCTTTGCCCGTATTTTGCAATAACAATTTTCCCTTTTACATCAATGCCCATCATGGCTAATTTTTCATAATCGGCAGGCACTCCATAATTTACAAAAACCAATTCGCTGGTTACATCACCATCGGCACTCCAGCAATTATATACGGGCAATTGAAGGGCTGTCTGCCCCGAGGTGGCATCTTCTTTTAAAGCAGGTTCTTTTAAGGAGGCTTTAAAATATCGGGTTCCCGTCATTTCAAGCAAACTTGTTTTTGGCGTTGGAAACAACACATAAAAAGTTTCTATCTCCGCCTCGTAGCCCCAGCTTTTAAATTTATTTAAGATGTATTCAGCCGTAGCTTTTCCTCCGGGTGATCCTACATGATGTGGAACTGCAGACATGGCCTTGATATATTCGCCTACGTTGGCTGCGCTTAAACCTGCATCGAACTTTTTTTCAATAGCCAGGTGAACATCTGCAGCAGTTTTACTAAAACCCGCAATTGCAGAATTTTGAGCAGTTAAGCCGGAAATTGATAAACATAAAATTCCGGCCATTAAGCATTTATTTTTCATGCAGTTTGTTTTGGTGCGTATTATAAGAAATTCCTGCTTACAATATTATTGAATAAATACATACACACATTTTTTTTAGGGTGAATGAAAATTATTTTCCGGGCCGAATCAAACTTCGCCAGGTTTAACTCCTTTAATAACATCAATAAAAATAAGTGTGATGGTTGCATTCGATCTCCTTTTTAACTTTCATCACAATGAAAAATAAATCTTTTTTTTTTCCTTTTTTGTTTCCCACGCAAAACAAAGTGCGACCAATGATTCACGGGAGTATGCCGAAAACCCTTCATTATAGAGTAGGCACAAAAAATAAAATACGCCACTATGGAACAAAACACAACTACCGGTTACGAAGGCAAAATTGAATTGCCCGAATTAGTCAAAGGCAGGCAACTGTTTTTGATAAACCAGGCCGCACCCTTTTTTGAATTTCCCAATAATATCACTTATTGGGAGCAGGTGATGTGTACTGGTTATAATCCTTATTACCAGCGGTTAGAAGCCGTGGTCAATGTAAAACAAGCGACTGGTTACAGTGGTAACCTCTGTTCAAAAGGTTCAATGGAATATGTACGTTTTTTTGTTGACTTTAAAGATGGCGCAGGTTTCCAGGATATGGGATATACCAGCTTTAAGGTGGCCGATATTTCCAATAACCCTCCCGGACCTCAGCACCCGCTCAGTTACCTCGCCTTTTTATTTATAGACGACAGAAAGCACCGGAAATTTCTGGAATGTGATAAAGCGGTAATCCCTACACTCAGGACCGTTCTTTCCTGGAACAGCATTTCATCGGCCAATCCATTTCAAAATCCTCATTTCGGAAACCATATTGATGCCGATATACAGCTGGCCCGCAAATCGCGGATATGGTGGAAGGATATCGTGGAGATCGCTGGCATAAAAAATTTCGCCGGGTTGATTGAACCGGAATTTGAACTTTCGCTAAAAGAACCGGCTACTGTAAAGGCCGAAGAAATTTATAAACTGAACACCGCTGCAGAAGTTTCCTCACACCGTACTTTTTATGCTGCCATCGGTGCAAAGCTCAATTCAACCATTGACTTTAGTAAAGCGGCATCCACTTTTAACATAGGCAGCCTGGCCGATTTTAATATTGACATCAACAAGTTCTACGATTTCTTCAATGCAGCAGGCGAAAAAGCGGATGTAAGTTTTGAAGAATTAACCTGTGTGGGATTAAACACTTTAACCGACCGGTTGGGTGCGGTGATCCATATAAAAAGACCTACCGGATTTAACGGTAACCTTTGCACCAGGGGATCAAGGGAACATGTTGCCTTTTGGGCAGACTGGAACAATAACGGAATATTTGAACAGTACCTGGGAACCGTTAGTCTGAATGTGCATGATATCAGTAATATTCCAAGGGAAGGGCTCTTTTATACTGTTCAACTGCCGCTCAATACCAGGGACAGGCTCAGGTTATGCAGCCAACCCAACATTATCAGGATAAGGGCGGTCCTTTCATGGGAATCTTTACCTTCTACCACTAACCCAAATGCCTTAAACCACTGGGGCAATTATAAAGATGCATTGGTGCAGGTGCGCCCTGCTTTCAGGCCAGGCTCCGGAATTCACTCAGCCATTTATTATGTAGGAAATGTTGACCGGTCTTCCATTGATCCGATCTCTCACCTGCACAATGCAGGCGCTGCTTCTATTTACAATAACAGGCCATGGGGCGGAAATATTAGTTTCCATGGTTTGATAGACCGGAATGGTTTTGGCGGCATCATCAAGTATCGTTTCCTTGTTAAAAAACAAACAGATCCGGATAGTGCTTACCAGCCGGCTTCTACTGCTGAAACATTTAGCCTGGATGACATATTTACTGTAGCTCCACCGTTTGATGATCCTCAAACAGATGCTGATGGATGGTTTATTTATAAGCAAAATCCTAACATCGGGTTGTACAATATCAACAATTACCTGGCTTCATGGAATGCCACCACAAAAGCTGACGGAGCATACACTATCCGGTTTGTACATACCGATGAATTTATGAATGAAGTAATCGCCGATCAGTTTACCATCATGGTTTGCAACACCGGTATGGAGGTAAGTCCAACTGCGAATATTACTGTGGACTTTACTAAACAACTTGACCTGGTAATTGACGGAGGGGATTGCCATAGCTATACCCCCAACGCCCCTTCCATCAACGGGCATTTAAGAGCGGTTCACCCATATTTTGCATGGTGGGAGCTTGAACTACAACCAACTTCTCATACCAACGGAGCCACACCCGTACCCATATCAAGAACACATGCTGCCATTGGCGATAATGGTGATGCCAATGCAACATGGAGCCTCGACACCACGCCTCTGGACCCTTGCGGATATACCGTAAGCCTGAGTGCCCGTTCAAGAGTTATATTGAACAGCAGCCCCGGCTATTTCCCTTATTATGGACCAAAAGCTGTTGGCTTTGCCAAGCTTCCATAGTAAATTAATTTTTACAAAAATGCCCGCTATTAATGCGGGCATTTTTTTTGTTGATTGATAAAAACAAAATCATTCACCCCGATAATACCGCATGACTTGTATAAGACATCGATCCATGGAAACGCCAGCGAATTGCCGCTACGAGGTAGCTGTATATTTTGATCTTTCTTTTTATATTTTCAAGAAGGGCAGGCATTGTTTTTTTGGGAGACTGGCGCAAAGGAAAACAGGCTAATAAAAGAGGGCATGGAGGCAACTAAAAAAGTCCGCCCAGCTTTATAACCAGCCAGCTACAATGTGAAATGCACCCGAAGCTGCATAGCATGTTTTTTCATGCATCATTTATATTTCTTTGACCAGTCGGTGATTTCGGCTCTGGTGGGCGCAGAAGCCTGGGCTCCCATTTTTGTAACAGCAATGCCCGCAGCTTTACAGGCAAACGTGGCGGCATCTTTCCAGGATTTACCTTCCGCCAGCGCAACTACCAATGCTCCATTGAATGTATCGCCGGCTGCCGTCGTATCTATCGCATTCACTTTGCAGGATTCAATGAAACCCTCAAAATCATCGCAATAAAGGTATGCACCCTTACTGCCTAATGTTATGATTACATTCTGCACCCCCATTGATTTAAAAATGGCTGCCGCCTGCTTTGCCGTTTCTTCACCAGTTACTTCAACACCTGTTAAAAGGGTTGTTTCACTTTCATTTGGAGTAATTAAAAAAAGCCCTTCATACACCGCCATGGGTAATTGAGCAGCAGGTGCAGGATTGAGGATGAGGTTTTTTGAATGCGCTTTGGCAAAAAGAGCGAGGTATTCAATGACCGGGATGGGTGTTTCCAGTTGAGTTATGATCCAATCTCCCTCTTCCAATATTTTGCCCGAATATTGAATGTCAGTAACAGACAGTAATGCATTGGCGCCGGAAGCTACTATGATATTATTCTCTCCCTGCCCATTGATAGTGATTACTGCAACCCCGGTGGGTGCTTCATCATCCAACAGAATCCCGCTTACATCAATACCTTCATTGCCATAATGCTTAATCGCATTGTTTCCAAAAATATCATTGCCCACTTTACAAATAAAACTAACATTGCCACCTAGCCGGGCAGCCGCCACTGCCTGGTTAGCACCTTTCCCGCCCTGGAAAATAAAAAATTCACCTCCAAGTATCGTTTCACCGGGATTGGGAAAACGGCTGGTTTTTAACACCATATCTGTATTGGAACTACCGATAACAACAATTTTATTTTTCATTTTGTGAGCGTATTTTTTATATGAAAGAATGGCTTCACTAAATTAACTTACTTTTTAGTCAGTTTCCCCAGGCAAACGATACTACAAATGTGAGCAGGAAAAAATAATTCGGCAAAAATCTTTTGCGGAACGAAACGGGCCAAATTCCATGACGATAGTAGTGGCTTTCCTGCGGCATTGCTATCTGTACCACCTGCCACCACCAGTTTATGTGATGCGCTACATTATCATTCTACCCAGGTGCAGTATGCTCCATTATCTTTGGCCCGTTGTTAAACCCAACTCTTGAATGAATATAGTGTGTATACTGTATCGCTTTTCCAACGGCTAAATAGAAAACAGGCCGGTCTTGAACCACTTTAAGCTACTTTTGTGAGGCTCCGAAAAGTCAAAAAAAACCGCTACCAGAGCGGGTTTTAAGCTATTTTGGGCGGAGAGTTAGGGATTCGAACGCTTTACCGGATGCCGCTCCCCTATTGAGTTTCAAGAATCATTATTTTTGAACTCTCGATTTACTCTCGTTTTATTTGAGTGTATTTGTTGCCATGCATTAGTTGATACTTTATCTAAGCCTTTGGTATGGATATGACTTGGCTTTGATATCCTAATGACTAAACCCCAATAATTAAGTAACAAAATTTCATTCCCGTATTAGGACTTAACGATTAAAAAAATGGAGCTGCAGGAAGTCGTATTCTACACTGGAGTCCGCTACCCTATTGAGTTTTAAAGGATTTTGATTTTACAATCCCCGAATCCTGTTTTATTTTTTGTAGCAGATTCTGAATTGTAGTGTTGCGGTTATTTTGCTCCGCGACTAATCAGGTAGGTTGAAATTTTCTCGTGTCCTTCGTCTATAGCTATTTTCAGCGGAGTAATGCCGTCAGAATTTTTTGCGTTAATGTCAGCACCTGCATCTAACAATAGTTTTACAATTTCTATTACGTTATCCGGATTTGAGTGAACAATTAGATGGAGAGCCGTTTCCCCGAATGCGTCTTTTACATTAACTTTTGCGGAAGCCTTTAAAAGGATTTTTATCATTTCTGTATTAGGCCTATATTCTTTTAGCACGGCTACCAGCGGCGTTTCCCTGTTATCATTTTCTACATTGACATCAGCTTTGTTAGCCAATAATACCGAAACAACTTCGGTCACAGTATTCAATCTGTTGAATTGATTTGTCGCGGCTAAATGCAGATATGGCTCTTTGCGTTTTTCATTGACATTAACACCAGCCGCAATCAGTAGCTTAATGATTTCAATATTGCCTTCTCCCACAGCTTCGGCAAAAGGCGTGTCAAAGTCATTTCCTTTTGCATTAACATTGGCCCCTGCCCGCAGAAGCGCTTTAACTGATTCGATTTTATTTTCTTTTACGGCCATGTGCAATGGTTTTTCGCCGTTTTCTAAATCGTCGTTGACGCGAATTCCCGCTTTTAGCAAAAGTTCAATTATTGGAACTTGTCCCAATTTAATAGCCGGAATCCAAACTTTTTGTGCACTAGCCCCTTTGGAAATTAAAAGTTTTAATATGTCCGACTTTCCTGCGAAAGCAGCGTACCCGGCTACTTTATCTAATTGATTGATTACTGTTTTACTGGTGATAAGAATTTTTACAATTTCAATATCATCCTTCGATATAGCCTTTTCAATCGATTCCGTATAACCACCTCCACCCGTTTCAAATATATCTGCTCCACCTTCAATTAGAATTTTTGTGATTGTTGTATTTTTCTTATCAATGGCAATCAAAAGCGGGGTAGTGCCGTGACCTGATCCTTTTAAATTTGCACCCGCTTTAACGAGGGCTCTTACAATTTCAATATCCTGGCCCGTTACTGCTATTTCAAGTAAATCTTTAGTTAAGGCTCTTAATCCGGTTCTGTCTGGATTTGTACCTGCATTAAGAAGAAATTGAACAATTGTAAGATTTTTATTTTCTACGGCATCTAACATAAGGCTTTCTCTTCTGATCTCATCTACGCCTTTAACATCCGCCCCATGGGAAATTAGATAATTTTGAATGGCTGTATCCTTGTTTTCAAAAGCAACAAATAACGGCGTCTTATTTAGGTATCCTTTGGGATTGATACTTGCTCCTGAATTCACAAGGAGCTTTACAATCTCTAATCTGTTGTTTTCAACAGCAACATGAAGCAGGGTTTCGTCGGATTGATAAAGCTTAGCATTTAAATTGTTCACCTTTGTAAGAAGCAGCTTAATTAATTCGATGTTGTTTCGCTCGATTGGTTCTTTCAACAGACTTACATTCACGTCCGCATATGCTGTCATCAAATTCCTGACCATTACCAGGTTCTCCGATTTCACCGCTTCGGCAAGGGCGGATGTACCGGCTACATCATTCGAAGGATTAACGATAGCACCCTTAGCGATCAGAAAATTGACAATTTCTGTCTGCTGGTGCCTGGCAGCAATATCCAACAGTGTTCGTTTATAGTAGTTTTTATAATTGATATTTGCCCCCGAATTAACTAAAAATTTTACGTTTTCCAGTCGACCTTTTTCGATAGCCCATTCCAGTGGGGCATCTCCATCTGCATCTAATGCATTGATGTTCGAACCAGCCTTTATTAATGCATTCAATATATAAAGATTTCGCTGTTTGGCAGCGAAGTGAAGTGGTGTGGCTTTATGATTATCCATTGCATTGGCACCACCGCATTCATCAAGCAAAGCAAGTACAGAAGCAAACTCGCCGTTGTCAACGGCTAAATGTAACGCCGTTCCTCCATCTTTAAGGGCGGCATATAGACGAACCGGATAGTTCCATTGCTTTGCCAGGTGAAGAATCACACCAATATTAATAGCCCGGCCATAAGGCGGTTGATCGCCAGTTGTCATTCCGATAAGTTTCGCAGAATCGTCCAGCAAGCCCCCGCCGGAGTGCCCACTACTTATAAAGTTAGATTGAAAAACGATCTGCTTACCTGTTATCTGAGAAATCTTATCGGGAGCTACCGGTATAGCCCAGGCAACGCCGTTAGGGTTGCCCACAGCATACACATCATCGCCTCTCTCCAAATCCGACGTCGTGCCTAGCCGGTCAAAAGGCAGGTTACACACATTTATTCCTTTCTGGCTTATATTATCAACCGTGAGAACCGCGAGGTCCATATCGTTTTCATTATTATATTTCAACAGCTTCGCTTCAATTAATTTACCTGGTAGGAATCTGAATGTGACAAAAATTTTTGTAGGATTGATATTGCCTCTGTGAATGACATGAAAAGCCGTAGCGACCAGCAGGCGATCTTTCTCTCGGCCGAATATAATTCCTGCGCCGAATTCAGGTGTTCCTTCAAAATCCACTTTCAGCATCGCAATTAAATTGGCGGTTTTCTGAAACTCCTTGCCGAAATCAAAATCCTCATCATCCTGGGCCAAACATATGAATGACTTAAACACTACTACAGTCATCAATGAGACATTTAAAAAAAGCTTCCACGATTGACAAATTGCAAATTTCATAACGGAGCCCTCCACCATTTAAAGAGTGTAAAAAACAAGCTAAAAATGTATAAGGTACTTCCCCATAGCAAGCCAAAACCGTGGCGCTCTTTCAGCCATTCAAGATAGGTGGGCATTAAACTTTTTGCGTTGCTGCCGGAACCTGTAGTCATTCCGCTCACTGTGCCGTGAAATGCGATGGCGATGTGATTGTCTTTTAATGAGATTGACCTGATTTCGCCGCTTGACCAACCAAACCGTATATCTTCTCCTTCGCGAAATTGATATTTCTGTCCACCTAAAGATTCAAAAAACATTGTTCCGGAAATCAGGCTTGAAAGATTTCTAACAAGCGGATGCTCGTCTTCGTTATGTTCTTCAATGCTTGTAAAAGAAAGACTGTCCGCCAATAATCGTTTGGCAAAGAAATTTCCATTGACGTTATTAAGTTTAATAGCCAGGTCAACATCATCAGAACCAGCTCTGATATCAATTGCCCTGGGGCTCAAAAAGTGAAGCCGTTCGGAAGGCGTTGTTGATGTACCCATGAGAATTTTTCCGTTCACGTTTGCACGAAGCAGTAATTCAGAATCCTGCAACGTCATTTCAAATCGAGACGAGTTTTCATTCGTTTTTAACGATACAAAACTATTGGCAGGTAAAGAAATTGCGCCAAGGGTAAGCGTCCCCTCTTTTTTCAGGCTATCGGCCTCTGATAATTGCAAAGAAAATCCTGAATCGTCGCTGGAATTGGATTTATTGGCTTCTTTTCCTTCGGAACGGGGTATGTTTATTTCCCTTATGCCTGATACGCCTAATACCGAAAGCTGCATTAAGTTCGTCAGGAATTGACGCTTTTGTAATTTGAATTTCATTTCCGAGACGAGAATGTTTAATTCAATGTCTGTTTTTGAAACCCGTATAAAAAGTAGTGCAGAAATAAAAACTAAAGTCGCAAGGAATATAACTGCAAACAACCACCGGGTATTTGGTGTTGGTTTGGATGATGCTCCATGCACTTTTATCAGTCTTTCCATCTGGTCTAAATCATCTAATTGTTCTGCTTCTATTTTTCCTCCGTTTCTTATCGCTTCTTCATAAAGCACGTTTGCCTTTTGGTTGAGCAATCTTTGGAGATCGTCTTTTTTAGTATAATGCTTACGGTTCTTCAAAATGGGAGTTTTTAACTTCGTGCTTTCTTTGAATAATAAAACCAAAAACCCAATGTTGACGTGCCGCCGCTTTTTAATATTGCACTAATCTCCATGTAATAGAAACCCTCGGCTACCAATCCCGAAACGTTAGTTGCAATGCTGCGATCGGCTGGATAATAGCCGTATCCAAGTTTTTTATCCTCAACAATGTATTTTCCGGGTTTACCGTCCGCGTCGGCTGCTGACAGGCTAGTATAGATTTCCGATAACTCAACTCCAGGTATAATTGCTAGTGTAAAACTTTTATTCCGGATTGATTTCCCGGTTTGTTTTATTCGAACTGGCAGGTAAACTTCTTGTGTTTTGTTACCAAGGGCAAGCTTTGTCAAACAAATAACCCCGATGTCATTTTTTCCAATATTCAGTGAAGAGAGGACGTTGTTTGCCCATGCAAAAGAATTATTCACCGCAGGAAGATGGGTATCCATGCGATAGTACAAGCGGCGCTTAACACCCTGTGCCCGGAGACGTATAACGCTGCTAGCCGACGGCCTGTCCCATTCCACCAGGAGAGGTTTGTTTGTATTTAATTTATAGTCTTCAAATGATTCAGTAAACGAAGCAATCCAAAGCGTAGTAGCTCCAACAGGCTTGGCATATATTCCTTCACATCGATTGCCTCTGTAAGAATAACCTAAAGGTCCGTTATTATTTTGCAGCAATGTACTATCACAGAAGTTTTGGGCATAAAGATGTATCAGGCTGTTAGTCGTTAGGCAAAACAACACCAGCATAATAAAATAATGTTTGTTTTTTAGCATAATTCGATTTACTAAACTGGAATTAAATTCGCAATAAATTACTCAAAATCGGGAGTTGTTTTTTTCGAATAATTTGTTTCATAAACATACAAAACACAAATGAATAAAGCAAGTCAATACACAGTAAAATCAATAGCTTCAGTGCAAATTCGGAAGTTAAATTTGATGGGTTTAAACTCCCGAATTACTCACTTTTTTATTGGGGTATACTGAATAATTTGTGATAGTATAGAAAAACAAAAACGCTATAATCATTTGAATTATAACAATTAATTGAATTTGGACATTAAATTGTGGAGCCTGCACCTTCGAACTTTGTAAGGGAAGCCGCTACCCTATTGGGTTTCAAGAATCGTTATTTTACAACTCTCGATTTACTCTCCTTTTATTTGAGAATATTTGTTGCTATTTGTTTGAGTTGATACTTTATCTATGCCTTTGATAGGTAACTGTTGAGCCTTTGATAGTATACGACAAACAAATATACAATGGGATGCGGCAAAGTTAAATTTTGCAGACATAGCCCTACCCTTTTTATAAACTACATTAAAGACACTAAGAATTTGTGTTCGCCGATTGGGTCAGTAACTCCAGGCCGGAGATCCGCGTGTATTTTTTTATCTGTTTCATTACATAAATTCGGATTCATCATACTACCGGAAAATGTTTGGCTTTTCTTCTGCTGATAACATACGTTTTATTATGAAAAGAGATGATATTTTAATTTTTGGTTTTGAAGGGTTAATACATCATGAACGATATTTAGCAATAGTTACGTTACACTATATTTAATCAACATTACCAATTCATCCAGTGAGTTGGCTTCCTGCTTATTTAGCGTTCTCACTTGGCCGGTCTCCGGCTGCTCAATGCTAAGACTAACAATGGTAGAACCGCTGGGATTTATTGAAATAGAAGGTTCAAATTCCGCTTTATAAAGTTCAATCGCTGGTAATTTGCTAAATGATATTCCAGTACCATCGGCTCGTTTGAGAAAATTTATATTTTCCCGGGCAATAAAAAACAGTGCAACAGTTTGAATGGCTAACGATTGCGCCAAATAAGGCAACCTATCTTTATTGATCTTTATTTGCGTTGTAGAGTTTTTCTTTAGCAGGTTTAATTCATTGGACATATCATGCTTTAAACTGATAGTGATGTGCAGGCCAGTTTCATTTAACTGTTGTCGGATGTTATTTAATTGATTAATTACCGAATTTTTTGCAGCAACTTTTAAGTTATCTCCTCCCTCCGACGCGATATATTTTACATGCAGTACAACATCAGAAATGGTATCGTAGTCAAACTGCCTTTGCTCAGGCAATTCTAAACTCCAGCCACTGATAACCCCTGCTCCTTCAAAAGGTAAATAGCGTTCATCTTTAAAATTCAGTTCAAACATGCCGGAATCATTTTGTGAAGAGCTGGTGGCGATGGCTGTGATAGGAATATTGTAGGTAACAAACCGGTCATCTGTCTCATCTGTTTTTTCCGGATAGTTTGCAGCAATGGAACTATTCCTGAATTTATTGTTCATTAAACGTAGTGTGGCATTTACACTGGTATACGGGCCTGCAATACACGGAATAGAAATAGAAACAGATTTTATGCGGCGTTTATAATGTCCGGGCAAATCCATGTCAAACAGCACTTCGGGAATATCAAAATTGCATTTATTGCCAGCCTTTAATCTTAGAAAGGCAAACGGGTCTAATTGCCTCAGAGATATATGTTTGGTGATTTCATAATCATACCCCCTCTTTTCCTGGTAGGCTGCTTCCAATTGTTTTAGCCCAACATACAACTGCTCGCCTGCAAGTAAGCCCTCTCTACCTGCATCAAAATAACCGGACTGTATAAAGCTGGCATTGCTGATACCCCTTTCAAAACAGTAGGTTTTCTCTGCTTTTTTAGCCAGGTCATAAGCTAAGTTATACACTTGCTTGTATAAGGTTTTTAAACTGCCTCTCATCCAGGTATATAATTCTTCATTGGTATATTTATTCTTTAAGAATTCTTCCACTTCATTGGCATTGGCAATTTGTTTTTGATGATTATTGATTTCCTTATTGGCAATATCAATACGAATTTGCTGGGCTGTAATTTGTTTGTCTATTTGTTTTAATTCATAACCGGCAGCATTTGCCTGCTGGATGCGTTCCTGTAAAGCTCTTTGGAAGCCGCCTTTTTTAGAAGCATTAGATGCTTCAAAAGAAAGTTGAGATGATATAATTTGTATCACTTTTGAGGTTGCATTTGAAACGTTGCCAAGGTGGGTTCCGCCGTAATTTGTTTCACCTCCGACACCTAAAGGAGTTGCATGTATTGAAGCATTAGGAATTGCATGAAAGATTGCAGATAAGGCCTCTACTACGCTAGCTCCCATTTGCCAATTATGAGCCTGAATCGATTTATCATATTCTTCCTTTTCATACTTACTCAACCTCAACCCGCTCTCATCAATTGGCTTTTCAATACTATTCGCCAGTTCGGCAAAATCACTATTTGCGGCCGGCATTTTATTCTCATCTTCACCGGCAAGTTGCAAATAATACCTCATTCTGGCCTCCGGTGCTTTACGGTTTTGATAAAGGGAATCCACGGATTTTTGTGCTTCCTCCAGTTGCAATTTTTTTATTTCCATCACCAGGTTATTCATAGTTCCTTCATGCCTTGCCCTGATGACGGCAATGGCTTCGTTATCTTTTTTCTCAATTGCCGATAGTATAGCACCCCCCAAAGATTTTAATTCATTGCAAAGTTCTAACGCTTTTTGTAACAGGTAATAAAAGCGATAATTCGGCATTGCACTGTTGAGATCATTTATTACGGATGAGATACTCAGGCCCTGGGCAGCGGCTTTTACCAATAAAGCAGGATCTATCGGCGGCTCAAATAAAGGCAGCTTGCGAAATACACCTTCAATATTTTCGCAATGGCGGATCTTAAATAACCTGTCATTGAGTGTATCCCAATAACTCAACAGCTTCGGATTGTTGGGTGTACAAAAATACAAGCTGCCTGCAAGCCCAATGATATCAGTGCCAGGTGTTATTGTCGGCGGCTTGTCAGACTTTCCCGGATTCTCTGTAATAGGAAATCTGACCTCTAATTCCCGTTTAGCATTGCTAAAAGCATCCCATCTGTCAATCAGGCTCATGTAGGTTTCAGCCTTTGTTTTGGAGGTTTTGGGAATAGGTACCGGACGTTTACCCAGGATGTGTAAAGCAAGAATATAAAGTTGAGTAGCCTGGTTAATACTCTCAATTGTATCCTGCCGGAACAGGTTATCTCCCCATGCAAGCAGATTATCTATATACTTCATCACCACCCATTTCATATATGACACAGGCCTGTTCCTCGCCACGAGGTGTGGTTTAAATGGATTTTTGCGCCATTCATTAATTGAATCTTCCGGGGCATTGGGCTGTAAACTATTAAATAGTTTCTCCAGCATATTTTCACTGTTGATCTCTTTGAAAGGTGCAAATTGCCAAAATCTTTTGTCATCAAGTCCATCAGCAGCGGGGTTGAATACATAGTGAAACCATTTCATCGCTTCCTCATACTGTTGGGCCTTACTCAAAGCATCAGCCAGCATCATGGGTGTATGAAAAAATAACTCCCAGTTGTAAAGAGAATAGGGTCTTTTAAGTTCATGATATATCTTATTTCCTGTATTGTCTATTGAGCTCCCAAAAGCGTCATCCTGATTAGATATCTTATTAATATTATAATTAAAAAAAATCTCTATCTGGTTACTATTTATTTGCCCAAGTAAGTCATGGGTGTATGGGTGATAAAAGTTAATCAAATTGTATCGTGGAAATTGATAGTCATCGAATGTATGATCGCCAGATTTTATAGAAGTGTTTACATGTTGAAAATTATAACTGTTTGTAGAATCTGATTCCATAATTCCCAATACCGTCCTGTTTGTCTTGATATTTGACCCGTCGAATTCAAAATAGCCTATTGGGAAGCCCGAATACAATTTTGAAAAAACATTAATTTGAGTTTCAGAATAATCCGGGTAGTGAACAACACTAATTAATACATTACCATATGTGTTCGGTAAAAAGCCATACGTAGAAATTTCACCAATGGAATTTGGTGCAATAGCCCTGCTTGCGCCTTCAAAATCTTGAACAGCTTTTAAAGCATCATTAGCTTTTCCCAAGGAATTCGAAGTCGCAGTTTTTGTTTCTCCTGCTTTAACTTTACCTGCATTAGTTTTTACTGTACTAATTAGGCTTTTAAGATCTTGTAGCAATCCAGCAGCGATTACAGGAGGGGCCACAAGTGGAACTGGACTTATATCTGATGCAACAAAAGATGCAATAACTGTTGGAAAAGTGGTATTGGCAGTAGTCTCACAATTAAGAGCTGTTCCTTCAACGGTTTCAGCATTTGTCTTTGAAATAAATGCTGCGTCATCAGCTTTTTTTGCGTAGTCTTTCGCAAGGCCGACTGCATCGGATATACTGGAAAACGGAACACTGGTAGTTGTGTTAGTTGTTGCTGGAACATGATAAACTGCATCCTTACTTAACTGTTTCTGTGTCCATTTACCATTTCTATACTCACTCCAAGCCATTTTTATTTCCCAATACTCGGTAGGTTTTGAATTGTTCGGTGAATCATTTGCAGCATCACTTATAGCTTTTCCAGCCGTACTTTCATTTGGCTTTGTTTTCTTCATAAACTGCGGAAAGAAAATTAATACCCTGCCATTCCAAACTACCGGAGTCAGGTAGCAGCCATTACCTTTTACCTGATGATTGGCCGCATCTTCCACATCATAACTTGGTATATCCACCTGCATTTTTTCCCATGGATACCAGTTCCCTTCATCAAGCGCCAGGTAACGATAATAGAAAAAATATGGAGCATTCTTTGTCCTGGAAAAAACATGAAGCTTTGCACCCCTGTTCCATTTATTATTTACTTTATTACCATCAGTGTACAATCCAATCACTTCCATATTAGACACTTCATCCACTTTGTACAGGTAAGTCTTCAGTGCATCTGTTACGTTTTGCTTATTAATGTCCATTTGCAGCAACTCGCCTTCAAGCTCTTTAAAGAAAGGACTCTTATCATCCCGCAGGTTACTTTCTATCCAGTTTTCCGGGTAGAGGAATACTTTCCGGTTCGTTTCCCATAATCTATACCGGTGCATCCAGTTCCACCTATCCCGGTCAAGAATATCTGAATGCACGCCTTTTATTATGTTGCCGTCTTTGTCAAGTTCGTCTTTTTCTTCAAGCCCCAGGAAACATCGCTGCACAAATAATTGTACAGAAGAGATGGCTTGTTTGATCCTTGATGTTTCCATACAAGCATCCATTTGCACATCAATTAAAAAATATTCAAACAAGGCATTGGCATCGTTTACACCCCATGATTTAACTTCCTCACGTTGCAGGATATACTCTATCAATGCATCCCGCTGGTTGCTCCTAAGTTTGTCGTTCATAGGTTTTACTACCTGCTCCCATTCGGTCTGCTTATATTGTATTCTTACAGCTTGCTGGATACTATCAGCAATTTTTTTGCATTTATCAAAATCAGAAGTTGGTATTGCCCAGTCAAACAGCAAATCAATGTCTATTCCAATTTTATCTGCAAGCACAAGTGCTTTTTGAAGTTTTAAAAGGTTTTCTTCATTTTTAAATTTAGCAGGAGAATCCAGGTTATAATTTGAAGCATTTATCAGTTTGGCGATATTGTTTTCTTTCCAGTTGGTAAGGCCTGCTATTTTTTTACTCAATTGTAGAGGATCAGCATCGGAACTATTGATCCACTTCCAAAAATCAAGAAGATTGGTTGCAGTTTCAGATAAAGAATTTCTTAAACGGGTATAAGCCTCAAGTCTGAAAAAAATATTAAGATCAATTGCATTGAATTCCAATGGCCCAAAATTGGCTGAAATAAAATATTGTATCTCCGCCTGACTGAGAATGAACCCTTTTATAAGAAGACTAACTTTATACAGCTTGTCCATAACATTGCCAACTGTTATTTTAGAATTATCAGGCAGCAATTGAGAAGCTGGTATTTTTTTTATGGAGGTGGATGCCGTTTTCCAGCCTAAATCTGGTGGAAGTACATCACTGAAGTAGAGATGATATACATTTCCTGCCTGGAGCTTTACCGGATTGCTCTTCCAGTCTTTAAACTGGCCCGGGCCTGTGGATATAAGGGTAAATATCAATGGTATGTCATCAATTTTTAATACACCATGTGGATCATTCAATGATCGAAAAATAAAGATAAATGTGTCGCTCGAGTCAGGAAGTAAAGCTGCTTCCCATCGGGGTGCCGAAGGGTAGGTAAGAATATTTTTAGTAATATTTTTAAGAGAATAGTAAAGGCTGTTTCCTGATATATCTTTCAATAGATCTGAGATCAGGAAATCCGTGAGTGACTTATCAATCCCTGTTGAGTTAGACATGGAATCTACAATAAGCCGGTGTATGAGTTCTTCCCGCAAGTAAGGGATGCTTTTATTTAAGAATGCAAACCGCTTTTGGGGTCCGGTATTAATATTTTGGTCCGGGTATGCCGTTTTATCGTTGATATCTTCACTGATAAGGTACTTAATATCAGATTCAGTAAAACCCTCTTCAAAAATTGTATCAGCTAATTCTTTGCTTTGATCCTTAACCTCCGCTAAAATTTTCTCCAACTCAGGCTTCTGCAAATTGGTTGGCAAACTCAGAAAAGCAGTATGCTGATTCATTTTAATTTCAGAAAAGGTTCCTTCAAGTATCAGACGATTCAAGCGGACCAGATCCCGTCCTGCAGGATTTAGCGAATTTAGCTCCAGGATAGCAGAAGATAAATTAGGAAAGCGATTAGCATCATAAATTGATGGCCCGCTAATAATTTCATTAATGCACTTTGCTAGTACTATTTTTTTGCTCTCAATAGAATTTGCCTGGTCGGTTAGTTT
>JANPIJ010000149.1:0-4861 GCA_031424955.1 Ferruginibacter sp.
ACCGTTCGTTCAAGAGGGGTTATTGAAAAATGTTCTTTCTGCGTACAGCGTTTACAGGAAACCAAGCTGGAAGCTAAAAAAGCAGAAGACCCTTCTTTGGTGCGCAATGTAAAAACTGCTTGTATGCAGGCTTGTCCTACACACGCCATTAGTTTTGGCAACGTGAACGATAAAGAGAGCGAAGTATATAAAATCAGGAATGTAGAGCAGAAGCACCGAAACTTTTATGTATTGGAGCAATTGCACGTATTACCCAATGTGAGCTACCTGGCTAAGATTAAGAATACAGACAGGAATGTAACGAATCAAAAGGAAGAGCATTTGGAAGGAGCGCATGCACCGGCTGAAAAAGAGCATGCATAAATAGTAAGTAAATTCCGGGTGGCAGTAATATAAAAATAAAGCTAACGCTAATAGCTAAGGTTAACAGCTTACAAAACAGCTAAAGAAATATGTCATTATTAAAGTACGAATCACAGATCAGGGAACCTTTGGTGGATGGTAACAAGGATTACCACCAGGTTACAGAAGACATTATACGCCCCATTGAAATGAAACCAAGCCGTTTATGGTATATTGGTTTTTATATCAGTGTTGCTTTATTGTTATTTGGGGTGTACAGTGTATACCGGGAGGTTACCTATGGTGTGGGCCAGTGGAACCTCAACAAAACCATCGGATGGGGTTGGGACATTACCAACTTCGTATGGTGGGTCGGTATTGGTCATGCCGGTACGCTGATCTCTGCGATCTTACTACTGTTTCGCCAGGGATGGAGAACCGGTGTAAACCGTGCTGCTGAAGCAATGACAATATTTGCTGTAATGTGCGCAGGCCAGTTCCCGATCTGGCACATGGGTAGAGTTTGGATGGCTTTTTTCGTAATGCCTTACCCCAACAGCCGCGGGCCATTATGGGTAAACTTTAATTCACCCTTGCTGTGGGATGTATTTGCGATATCAACTTATTTCACTGTTTCATTATTATTCTGGTATTCAGGTTTACTGCCTGATCTGGCAACCGTTCGGGATCGTGCTAAAACCAAATTGAGGAAGTTACTATATGGTATTGCATCTTTTGGATGGTCTGGCAGCACCAAACACTGGCAACGTCACGAAAGTTTATCATTGGTATTGGCGGGTTTAAGTACGCCACTGGTATTGTCGGTTCACACAATTGTATCTTTTGACTTTGCTACATCGGTTGTACCGGGTTGGCATACTACCATCTTCCCTCCTTACTTCGTAGCTGGTGCCATCTTTAGCGGATTTGCAATGGTACAAACCCTGATGATTATCTTAAGAAAGGTATTTGACTTGCAGGACTATATTACTCTCGGCCACATAGAAGCGATGAACAAGGTTATTGTGCTTACAGGTTCTATTGTAGGTATTGCTTATATCACTGAGTTATTTATAGCCTGGTATGGTCAAAACCCCTACGAGTGGTATGCGTTCAAAGAAAACAGGGCCAACTTATTCAGTCCTTATGGATGGAGCTACTGGCTGATGATGTTTTGTAACGTGGTATCTCCTCAAATGTTTTGGTTTAAGAAACTCAGAAGAAATATTGCCTTTACATTCTTTATGAGCATCATTGTAAACATTGGTATGTGGTACGAGCGTTTTGTAATTATCGTTACCTCTACCTACAGGGATTACCTGCCATCTTCCTGGAGTACTTATTACAGCCCGTCTATCTGGGAAATAGGATTTTACCTGGGAACCTTTGGTTTGTTTTTCACCTGCTTCTTCCTGTTTGCGAAATACTTCCCTGTAATAGCAGTAGCGGAAATTAAAGCGGTATTAAAAACCAGCGGCGAAAATTACAAGCATAAGATGACGGATATTGAGAAGGCAGATGCGGAGAAGTTTTATTTGGATGAAGTGGAGCATGCGCATTAGTCCGCCCCTAACCCCTAAAGGGGAACGAAGGCAGGAGTTCAAATATTGAAGAGTATTTAAGTTTTAATACACTATTGAGTCCGCCGCGGCGGATTTGGGGTAAAAAATAAAATATATGGCTGGAGGAATTAAAAAATTTGTAGTAGGATGTTTCGATGATGAAGCAGTATTGTTTCCAGCGGTGAAAAATGTTCGCCGCGCCGGTTACAAAATTCATGATGTGTACACTCCGTTTCCAATTCATGGCCTGGACCATGCGATGGGAATAAGGGAAACCAGTTTGCACACCGCGGGTTTTATATACGGGATTACCGGAACCGCCACTGCGCTTACAACCATCAGTTGGATATTCACCAAGGACTGGCCGCTGAATATTGGAGGTAAACCACATTTTGCTTTACCGGCATGGATACCTATTACTTTTGAGTTAACGGTTTTGTTTGCTGCCGTTGGTATGGTACTTACATTTTGTTACTTATGCCAGTTATCACCATTTGTAAAAAAGCATCATTTTCATCCAAGGGCCACAGATGATTTGTTTGTAATGGCAATTGAGTGTACTGATAAAACCAATGATGCCGAAGTGGAAGCTTTTTTGCATAAAGCCGGTGCCAAAGAAGTGAATATTCAAAGAGCGGAGACCGGATGGTGGATCGGCAGGTATGACAGGGAACAGAAATTATACAGGGATGATGAGGCGGGGTACTAGGATTTAAAAACTCCTGATTGTTAGTTATTTTGAAATTATAATGTTCTTAAACCGTGGCCTCTTATTCTAATTCTAAGGCATGCGACTTTCGGAAAAAATATACAGAATGAAAAAAAATACTATTATAACCGTTTTATTGATTTCAATTACAGGCCTTACTGTAATGACGGGCTGTGGTGGCGATAAGCGTAAACCAGGAAAGATATATATGCCTGATATGACATATAGCCGTGCATTGGAAACCTACGCTCCTTTAGATTCAACAATGTTTACGATTGATCAGAAAAACCCGGGTGATAAAATTTATTATAACAGTATGCCTGTTGAGGGTACGATTGGTGTAGGGGAAATGTTTCCGTATACATTGCCAAATGATTCCAATGGTTACGCCATGAGTGCGCAGGTTAAAAATCCTTTGCCACCGCTGGCAGGAAAGGATAGCCTTGAAGCTGCCAGGTTATTTAATATTAATTGCGCCATTTGTCATGGTGCCGGCGGGCAGGGAAATGGTCCGTTGAGTACATCCGGAAAGATTGGTGCAATTGCCAACCTCACTTTGCCCCTTTATATTGACATGGCGGACGGCACAATGTATCATTCCATTAATTACGGAAAAAACAATATGGGAAGTTATGCTTCACAGTTGAGCAGGAAGCAGCGTTGGGAGATGGTGCAATACATCAGAACATTACAGCCAAAGCCGGCGGCAGCCGCAGGAACAACAGCGGCAGCAGCACCCGCAGCAGACAGCACTTCAGCGAAATAACAATAATAATAAAAGCATTCACTATAAATAAAGTTTAGATGTCTACATCATTCGAATTACCTGGAAGTTATAAGAAATGGACAATGGGCCTGATCGGTGCCGGTGTAATTGCATTACTATATGGATTGATCATGTTTCATCCATTTGCACATGCAGGCCATGGAGAAAATGTAAACAGTACCAGGTTTTGGGCTGTGCTGTTACAAAACAGCGTTTTCTTTTTATTAATTACCAACGCCAGTATGTTCTTCATCGGGGTAACTACTTTAGCGATGGGAGGCTGGCAGGTTGCCCTTAAGAGAGTTCCTGAAGCGATATCCAGTGTGGTGCCTGTTTTAGGCCTAATTACTTTTGTTATTTTAATGTCGATTGTATGGGGTGGAAGAACAGATATTTTTCATTGGTTAGATAAGGAAGCCGTTGCAAATGATAAAATTTTAAATGGCAAGAAGGGATTTCTAAATCCTGTTTTCTTTACTGTGTGGAGCACTATCACCATCTTTCTCTGGTGGTTTATTGGAAGAAAAATGCGGCAGTTCAGTATCGAAAGCGATAAAACCGGTCCAATGGATTATGAAACCGGAAAGAGTTGGGTGAACAAGAATATTTTATGGGCCTCTTTCTTTATAGTTTTTTTCGGCTTATCTGTTGGTTCAACCATTCCATGGCTTTGGATCATGAGTATTGATGCACATTGGTACAGTACCATGTTTAGCTGGTACACCTTTGCCAGTTCTTTTGTAGCGGGTATGTCGCTGATCGCGTTATTTGTAGTGTACCTGAAAAATAAAGGACAACTGGAATATGTTACCGATGAACACCTTCACGATGTGGGTAAGTTCATGTTCGCTTTTTCTGTATTCTGGACCTACCTTTGGTTTTCACAATATATGCTGATCTGGTACGCAAATATTCCTGAGGAAACCGGTTATTTCAAAATCCGGGTGCAGGGGCCGTTTCGGGGTATATTCTTTTTAAATTTAATTTTGAATTTCGTTTGTCCGTTGTTGATATTTATGAAGAAAAGCACCAAGCGTAACTGGACGCTGGTAACTTTTATGGCGGTGCTGATCATATTCGGTCACTGGATTGATTTCTGGCAAATGGTAATGCCCGGCACTTTAGGTGAACATGCCGAATTAATGCCTTTTGAATTTGGTATAGCAGCTTTATTTATTGGTATCATTATGTGGAGAGTAGGTGTGTACATCAGCAGTTATCCGTTAACCGCTAAAAATCATCCTTTCCTGAAAGAAAGTATCATACACCATACTTAAAATTACCCGGCCTGTTTGTTATTTTGATGAAACAAAAGGCAACAAAAACTGACGGGGTTGTGTTATTAATAAAGTAGCTGCGCAACCTTCAACAAATTAACAGATTAACAATTACTGAAAATAATTTTGCAACATGACACAGATTTTGTTGATAGCGATAGTAATAATGATTTTCGTGGTCATCTTTCAGATTTCGAAAGCCAGT
>JANPIJ010000150.1:0-62481 GCA_031424955.1 Ferruginibacter sp.
GCGCTTTTCTTTCCTTATAAATTTTTTCATCGCTACCGCGGCTAAAATAAATCCTTTCAAAACTACAGGCTTTCCGTTCTTTGGGCTCCAATACCTGGTCAATGTGGTAATTGCCATCCGGGTCTACTATTAAAGCACAGCCCGGCATCAATTCCTGCACTTCATTTTCACCTACATTGAATGCGGTTCTGATGGCTGCCCGTTCACTGGCGGCAACAATTACATCATCATTTACATAATAATATGATGGCCTTATTCCATGGGCATCCCTCATTACAAAAGCACTTCCATTTCCCACCAGGCCGCTAAAATTAAACCCTCCGTCAAATAAGGGCACTGCTTTTTTAAGCACTTTGGTAATATCCATTTGGCCGGGAAAAGCTTCATCCGCTTTTACCATAAAATGATGCAATACTTCCATCATTGCAGCAAGATCACTTTGGCGCTGAAATACACCGGGATCAATATTGATCAGCCCGAATAATTCTTCTGTATTTACCAGGTTGAAATTACCTGCCAAAGCAAGGTTTCTTGCGGGAATGGTATGCCTTTTTATAAACGGATGACAAAACTCTACATTGTTTTTACCTTGGGTACCATACCGTAAATGGCCCAGTAATAATTCGCCAAGGTAGTTTACATGGCCCTTCATCAGTCCGGGATGGTTTTTAATATCCGGCTGATATTTTTCAAGCTCATCAATTTCTTTACCTATCTGGGAAAAAAGATCTGCAATGGGTTGATTGGCACTGCTGCGCAGGCGGTGTAAAAAGGGATAACCTGGCTCTACATTCAGTTTTACCGTAGCAATACCTGCACCATCCTGGCCGCGGTTATGCTGTTTTTCCATCAACAAATACAGCTTGTTAAGGCCGTACAATACCGATCCATACTGTTGCTGATAATAACTGAAAGGTTTGCGAAGGCGAATGAAGGCGAGGCCACACTCGTGTTTAATTTCGTCGCTCATGATTTGAAATAAGGCGCGAAGTTACAAGATTGTAAATTAAAAATCCCGGCGCACGGCCGGGATTGCATATATATCTTGTTAAGATTAAAGACCGCTGATGCAAAGTCCAATCTGGTAAGGGCGTACACCCGGCCCTGCTACATCTTTTATTAATGCAGTGATTGCGTAGGAGCCAAATAATGAGAAACTTCCTATTCCTACCCTTGCCGTGGCGGCCAGGCGTGTGCCATTAAAAAATGCTTTTTTACTAATTTTTTCTGTATAAGGATTGATAGTAGTATTGCTTTTATTCTGTAATGTTTTGCCCTTGGTATGTGCATTAAGCATAGTACCTACTTTAACACCCAACGCTAATTTCCAGCTTTTCTTTTCGTTTACCGGGTCGAAAGTGTACCGAAGTTCAATAGGTACTTCCGCATAAGTGGTGGCCAGTTTATATTTTTTGAAATGCTCCGTAGAATCCAAGTTCCTGAAAGGTAAACGGGCAGAAGGTGATTTAAGATCTACCGATGTATTTTTGAAAAAGATACTGCTGTGGCTGACTCCTAACCCCAGGGCTACACTCCAGCGGGGATCGCTTTTAAAAGGTTTGTTGAGCATAATGGCCACATTTAATCCCCGCGACAAACCACTCATCCTGCTTTTAATACTATCAGGAGCACCGCCCCAGTTATCAGTACTTATTTGAACCATAAAATGATCGCCTGCACGGTCAATATTAATTTTGCTCCAATCTTTTTTCTTTTGACCAAATGCAGTACCCAATAATGTAACTGCTATAACCACGGACAATATTTTCTTCATAATTAATCTTGAGTGTGCAAAATAACGGCAAATAATTTAATGAAGCGTTAAATTGATTGTGTTTGATTATATTTGCATCCTCAAACTTCAAAATTAATTGAAGAAGGGCCTATAGCTCAGTTGGTTAGAGCACCTGACTCATAATCAGGTGGTCCCTGGTTCGAGCCCAGGTGGGCCCACTGAATGTAAAGCAGTTATGATATTATCGTAACTGCTTTTTTATTATTATGGAATTGACGATGTGGTCGTGCTGAGGTGGTGATTGCCGAACATTTCTATGATTTTAAAGAGTTGAAGTGAAAATGCGTTGTTGGCTGATGAAGGTTGTTCTTTGTATTTCCGGCACAATTGGGTTAATGCCCGTTTTTTAAAGAGCATAAGAAATCAGTCATTCATTACGCAACCAATGGTTCGATAAAAACCGTTATTCCCCCAGATTCAACTAACGGATTTATTGCCTGAATTGTCTGTTTCCTTTTCATCGGTACAGGAATGACACCCGCTGGTATTATTAACCTGCAATAATTAATTCAATCTCGTTGTTCTTAAATATTTCTTTGTGTTTTTCTTCAATGCCGTTATCTGTAATGATGTAGTCAATCAGCGATAAGGCGCCAAGACTGGCAAATGCGCTTTTGCCAATTTTAGTTGAATCTGCCACCAGGTAGGTGGTATCCGCCGCTTCAATCATTGCTTTTTTAACAACCAGGTCGCTGATACTCGGGTAAGTTAATCCCGATTTAAGCGAAATGCCCGCGGTAGCTAAAAATAGCTTTTGTACATTGATGCCTTTAAAAAAATCTGCTGCTTTTTGACCTGTTAAGGAAAGGGTAGGCGGTTTAAATTCTCCGCCGGTTACAATCAATTCAATGCCAGGTTCGGCTCCTAACAGCAAAGCAATATTTAAGGCATTGGTAATTACCATCAGGTTTTTAAAACCTTTCAGATTTTTTGCTATCTCGGTAGTGGTGGAACCGGAATCTAAAATAATACTGTCGCCATTGTCAATAAACTCAAGGCATTTTTTTGCGATCAGTTCTTTTTTGTCGTTGTTTTCGCGGTGCCCCAGTGAAAAAGCCTGCACCTGGTCTTTGATATTCTTTAGAAAGGCTCCCCCATGTTCCTTAATGATCAGGCCATCTTTTTCTAATTTTTCCAGGTCCTGCCGGATGGTTACTTCTGTTACCTTAAAAATCTTCGACAGGTCGATCACTTTTGCCGATCCATCCTCCTGAATCATCTCAAAAATTTTTTCTCTTCTTTGGTTAGCAAGCATTTTTAGTGGGTTTTTTCAGATGCTAAAGATAACTGCATACTGGTAATCTAACTGAAAATAAAAACAAGTAAAAGAAATCTAAAAAGTATCCAGGTTTTTGCGGATCGTTTATCCAAAAAACCGATCAAATTCACCTTTTCACAAGTGACGGTTCAACCGTTAGTAATCATTTGATTCGCCTTGTAGCGGGAATACCCCGTGTTTCGATGGCGGCTATTTTGAAATCATTCAACCTGTTTTCCGAAGTAAATTGGATAAGCATTGCTGTTGAACTAAATAGCAGGAGCCATTCTACAAGAAAGCCAAATACGGCTACCTGGCCATAAAGCAACTTCTTAATTGCAGCATTTTAGAATTTGCATTGTTGGCCCTAAAATTTGAGTCTAATGTACCTCTGTACATAAGTAATAAAACCAAAGGCATAATAAGATTTGTATTCAGAGAATTTAAAAATTATAAACAACCGTTAGTATTACCTGTTCTTCATTTATCATTTTAAATATACCCAATGAATTAGTATAAAAAACAATGCACCTGGGAAAAGTGCATTGTTTTTTATCAAAAATTAATACCCCGGATTCTGTGGTGCCAGGTTAGGGTTTTGCCCCAATGCATATTGTGGAACGGGCAACAACAATTTGTTGGCATTCACTGTCTTGCCTTTTGCAGTGAGCACGGCAACTGCACGGCCGGTCCTTTTCAGATCAAACCAGCGCTGGTATTCCAGGGCAAACTCCATGCGGCGTTCATGTTCAACCGCGAGGTCGATGGTAGGATAAGTTGCCGACGGATATCCTGGCGTGCCAAAAAGCGGTAAACCTGCCCTGGCCCTCACCTTGTTTAGATATAACGGATCCCCGGTTGCTTCAGAAAGCAGGAGCAACACATCTGCATACCGTAAAACCATAAAATTATTATTGCAGGCTTCTGCACCACCGTCAAGTGGGGCGGTAATATCAACCCATTTCTTACTGAATTTAATGGGTACAAATGTGCCGGCTTTATCGTATCCGAGGAAAAAAGATGCATCCCGCCTGGTGTCGCCGGTTTCATATTCGTTGTACAAATCGTTTGTTACCATGTTCATCCCGCCACCATATTTGGTGATGGCGAAATTTTCGAAAGGGGCGAAGGCGGGCCAAAAACTGCTATAAGGATTGGCGGCACCTCCCTGGTATTGCACTTCAAAAATTGATTCTTTGGTATTTTTATGAGCGCTCGTGTTGCCCCACAGCGAACTGAAAGCTGGCAAGAGATCGTATTTGCTGCCTCCATAAGTATCATATACTTCCTTCAATGCCGTTGTAGCAGCTACTTTGTCGCCCATGGTTAAATATACCTTTCCGAGTAGGGTTTTGGCGGCGCCTTTAGTAGCCCTGCCTTTGGCCGGTTCACTACCCGGATCGGTAAGATCGCTTGCGGCGGCCTTCAGATCATCTGTAATCAATTTGTATACGTCCGCTTTTGGAGACCTTTTCATGGCATAGGCTTCTTCTCCTACAATCGGGCCGGTTACCAAAGGCACGTCGCCATACAATTGTACCAGGTTGAAATAATACAATGCCCTCAGGAATTTCATTTCTGCCACCACTTGTTTTTTATAAGCATCCTCCAAAGCGGCCGATGCAATCTTGTCGATCACAATATTCACCTGGTATAGGGAGGTGTAGTGATCAACCCAAAAAAGGTAAACCCCCGAGTTAGTTGTCGCAATGGAGTAATCACGGAATGCCTGCTGATCCACAATCGTAAAAGCTCCTGATATTGCCAGTGTGGATACAGTGGTATTGTCCGACATCAACTCGCCCGTGAAAGACATTGATCCCTTTGGAGCATAAATGGTATACAATGTTGAATAAGCGGCATTTACAGCCAGGTCGAAATCGGACTTGGTTTTAAAAACCGCGTTTACATTGGCATTGGATACCGGTGCAAGGTCGAGGAATGATTTCTTGCAGGCGCCCAATAACAGAACTGTTGCAAGAAGGAAGGTTATATTTTTGATTTTCATTTGTTTAGTTTTTTGTGTCAGCAAATTTAGAAATCCATTTTAACACCGAAGGTTAATATGAAAGGGATGGGGTACGCTCCATAATCGGCGCCCAGCAATAAACCCGGGGGATTAGTGGAACTACCTCCATTGGCTCCCGGTTGTGAGGAGGTTCCCACGGAATAAGTACTGTTTTGCGGATCAAATCCCACATAATTGCTGAAAACATGAACATTCTCTGCATTTATATAGATCCTTGCATTTTTGATTGGCGTATGCCTGGTAAGGTCTGCGGGAAGAGTATAAGAAGCACGCAGATTTTTAATTCTTACAAATGTCCCATCTTCCATCCAGTAATCGGAATAGCCTGTTATGAAAGCACCTTTACCCTGTGCAGTTGCAGGAAAAGTGGCATAAGGCTTAAATGTTTTACCATCTCCGGGATCCTGTTCTGATTTCCAGTAATTGGCTGATGCGGCATAGGAGTTACGGCTATCGTTCCAAAACTTGCTAAACCTTGTTTGCTGGTTCCATATTTCGCTGCCAAATACACCCTGCAGCATAAAAGAGAATTCAAAGCCCTTGTATCTTAAAGTATTGGTTATACCTGCAGTAAAGTCGGGTTGTACATTACCCAATATGGTTCTGTCATTCACATCTATTTTCTTGTCACCATTCACATCTCTTATGATCGGATCGCCGGGTGCAGCGCCATTGTAATGCACAGAACTATTTACCTGTGCCTGGTTATTATAAAGGCCATCAAAAATATAGCCCTTGTAATTGGATAAAGGCTGGCCTACTTCTGTTACAAAATACCCCCACTCATCTATTTCTATTGGCGCATTATTGGGTCCCAGTTTTGTCACTTTATTTCGGTTAAGAGAGATATTAAAATCGGTGCTCCAGCTAAAAGCACTGCGTTGGATATTTTTGGAAGAAATGGTTAACTCAACCCCTTTGTTTTCCATGCTTCCAATATTGGTCAACTGCGAAGTGAAACCGGTATACGCCGGCACCGGTACATTCAGCAGCATATCATTGGTAACAGATTTATAGGCATCCATTGTCACGTTCACCCGGTTGTTGAAGAGTGCCATATCGATGCCGATATTGTACTGTCCTGTTTTTTCCCATTTCAAATTGGGGTTGGAAATACTGATGGTGCGGAGGCCGTTTACAACAGAGGTGCCGTTTACATAGCGGGCCGTTCCCAATAGTGAAACCGAGCCATAATTAGGAATCAGGTTATTGCCGGTTTGCCCATAACTTAGCCTTAATTTTAAATTAGTGATAGCTTTTACACCCTGCATAAATCCTTCATCCGATACCAGCCATGCGCCGGAAACCGATGGAAAGGTTCCCCATTTTGAATTGGGGCCAAACCTTGAACTTCCATCCCGTCGGAGGGTAGCGTTCATAAAATATTTATTTTTATATCCATAGCTTACCCTGCCTAACACGGAAAGCAATGACCATTCTTCCGCCCCGTTTCCGGTGGATGGTTTGGTAATGGTTCCTGCGGCATTGATCGTTCTTACAAGGTCGTTGGGGAAATCAGCGGCATTGATGCTGGTTGCATCGTACCGGTTTTTTTGTGAACTATAGCCTGCAATGGCTCCTATTGTATGATCGCCGATTATCTTGTTATAAGTAGCGGTAATTTCACTCTGCCAGTTAAAGTTGGTAAAGTTTCGGGCAGAGGCCTGTGCAGGTAACACACTTGAATATCCATAGCCCTGGCCTGCTTCCCAATACCAATTGTAATTGTTGTTGGTAAGATTTCCACTCATGCTCCCTTTGATCGTAAGATCATTAATGGGTTTTACTTCCAGGTAAGCATTGGTAAGCGTATTATAGTTTTTGTTTAATTTATCGGCATAGCTGATTAAAGAATGTGGGTTCCATAGTTGAACGCCATAAGTCTGGAAACGTTTCCAGGTGGAGTTTGGATCAAGGAAACCAATATTGCCATTTTCATTATACTCAGGAAAAATAGGGTCGCTTTGAATGGCCAAACTGATGGCATCACTTTTACCGGTGGTACCATCTGTACGGTCGTTCGTACCAGTAAAGGCGATGTTCAATCCCGCAGTTACGCGGTCAGAAATCTTTTGCCGGATATTGGTACGCAGTGAAAGACGCTTGTAAAAGTTCTCAATCACCACGGCTTCCTGGTTAAGGTAGCCGGCTGAAAAAAGGTAACTTGTTTTATCGGTACCGCCGCTTAACGATACCATGGCATTGGTAGAGTTGGCGTTTCTGAAAACGACATCCTGCCAGTCGGTGCCCTTGCCAAACTGGGCGGGATTGGTTAAGAAATCCGGGGGAATTAAGTAGTTTTTTGCACCCGATACCAGGGAGCGTTTTGCATTATCATCGGTGGCTTTATTGTTTACCGGATCAAGCAGCACCCATGCATTATTTCTTGCATCAATGTAATATTTTATCCATTGCTGTGCATCCATCATTTCCACTTTACGGTTCACATTGCTAATACCCTGCTCGTAGGTTACACTTACCTGCGCCTTACCTGCCTTGCCCAGTTTGGTAGTAATCAATATAACACCATTGGCGCCTCTTGAACCGTAAATAGCTGATGACGCAGCGTCCTTAAGTATTTCTACGGACTGTATATCCTGTGGGTTAATCTGGTTCAGATCGAAATTTTCAAGTGCCATTCCGTCTACCACATATAAAGGCGTAGTACCGGCGGAGATTGAACTGGTACCACGTATTTTAATGGTGGGCCCAAAACCGGGAGCACCTTGTGATGTACTTATATTTACCCCGGCGATAGCGCCTTCCAAAGCCTGCGCCACATTGGAAAACGACCTGTCTTTAAATTGGTCGTATCCTACAGAAACCACCGAGCCGGTAACCGCTCTTTTCTTTTGTGTGCCATATCCTACTACCACTACATCATCCAGCGATTTTGAATCAATGGTAAGCTTTACTAAGAAAGGCTGTTGGTTTTTTACAGGGCTTTCAAATGTGCCAAAACCCTGGGATGTAAATTGCAATATGGAGCCTTCACTGGCTGTGCCGGTAAATTCTCCGTTGTTATCTGTGACGGCAATCACCTGGCCGCCTTTAATCTGTACCGATACGCCTACCAAAGGAACGCCTTTGTCGTCGGCAACTTTGCCTGAAACTTTTACCGGTTTACCGGAAGACACGGTGCCTTCTTTTTGTGCCAGAATAGACGGCAGGGCAGTGAATAACAACAATTGTGAAAGCAGGAGGCTTTTCACAAAACATGAACTTAGTCTCATCCAGCAAATTTTTTATCGTTTGAAAAATAAAGGGAGAAAATATCTATACAAACATAAATATTAAATATCAAAAATGCAAAAAAAAGAAATAAAAAGAAAATAAAAGAAAGCAATTTTGTGATTTCAAGTATTAGCCCCCTGTTTACGGGAAATTTATAAATTACCAGGTGTATTGATTAAAGGGCTATTTTGCGAAGGATTATAGTTGGCATTGCTTACCACTATCATTGTTAAAGGATATCGTTCCGGATGGTTGAGGCATCGTGCAGATTTTTCAATATAGTACCTGCTATGAAAAATACATGGCTATAAATTTTTTTAGATAATTTTTCCGGGGCACCGGTGGGTAGCACCCCTCAACTTATTTATTTAGTTCCTGATGAATGGAATACTGGCCTGGCTGTAAATGCCTTTTTTTACCTCTTTACGTAAATTTCTAAAAGATTCAAATGGCCCTTTCGTTGCAAAAAGGTTAATGAGCCAGGATGGCACATTTCCACCCGGATCCACCTGGAGTACATATTCCACTTTTACCTGTCCGTTGGTAAGTGGTACGATAACCCATTTGGAATAAGATTGCTGAATACGTACCATGTTTTTATATTCAGGAAGATAAGATGGTTTGTTTATTCCTTCTACTGTAACAGCTTTTGTTTTTTCATCCTGCGTTACCTTCAGCAAAACAATAAAGTCACGGTTGTTTGCCGGCCACGGCACTTCAATTTCCGAATAATATAATAATTCTGATGGGGAAGGCTGCTTTAACAAAGTACATCTTTTGGTTGCATATACCCAATCTGCACTGCGGTTTATATCAAGTAGTACGGCGGTTAATTTGCTTAGGGAAGCATCAATGATGCAAATGGTTTTAATGGCCTTATACGGAGAGTCATCCAGGTTTTTTGTATATACTTTGATGCCTTCTTTATCCAATTTTAAAGACCAGTCTTTTTGCGAAAAAGTAACCACCGGTACTAAGAATAACACATAACCCATTAAAAAAATACACTTCCAATTCATATCTACAGGAAAACGATTATTTATTATGTCACAAATCGGTTCGATATTATTTTACAAAGAACCGGGCAGGCCGTGGTTATTAAGTTAACACCGCCATAGATCAAAAATAGTAAAGTATAGCAAAATTATTTGCTCTTTATAGATGGTAGGAGTAAATGAAAGACATGTGGTAAAGGATCAGTATTATTTAAGCTAAAAATACAATGTGAGCCACGGATAAACGCCGGCAAATGATTCACGGGAGAAGATTGTCATTCAAAAAGGCTTTACGTAACCAAACCCAATACAGCTAAAAAATTATTGAGTGGCCAACTCTTTTGATTAAAGGATTATTAGTATTTTTTTTAAACTGCGGATGTGTTTAAATGGCTTATAAACTGCATTTCATGAAGTGTAAATATTATATCATAAGTATATTTAAAAAGATCAAGTGCCGGTTTTCATTTCAAAACATTGCTTAATACATAAGCCTGCTAAACGGTATCCCCACTCCCAGGCCAACGGCAGTTTTATTACCAGCACTTTTTGTGACGCTTGTTTTATTGTTCATGTCATAGAAGGATATGAAAAATTCAAAATTGGCAGCAGGTAGCTTTTTACTGTTAATTAAAATAATTGGAACACCCAACCTTGCATTGAGAAGATTATACCTGCCAAAATTTTGTTCCAGTAAAAAACTTATTCCAACATGCGATGTAGGTGGAAAGTAAACCACGCGGCCTTTCACTAAAGGGGTTTCAAAGGTTTCGTAAGGCCCGATATAGGCTTTGTCGTTTTTTAACCGGGCTAAATGGATGGTATCTGCGCCACCAAGGTTTTTATACACTGTAAAATTTGTTTTGTCCAGCGCATAGCTCAATTTTGAATTGTTTAAAAATATTTCTCCACTCAAAGTAAAAAACAGTCTGCCCGCTTTACTGCTTTCCCACAACCGGGTATGGCTAAGTTGCACACTCAAGGGGTAAGGATGTTTTTCAACAAAGCTGGAACTTAGTGATTGCGCAATAGTGTATTTTGGAAATACCAGGGGGATGTTGGCCGTCAGGCTTGTCCAGCCGGTGCTGATTAAACTGAAGTTATTCGTTTTGGTAAGCGTTTCAGCCTGTAACCTTGCAAATTTTTCTGTGTATTCATCATTTAAATTTTCATAAAATTCCTGTTGCATAATTGCCTTTGCCATTTGTGGATTTTGGCCGGGAACATCAGCGGGGTCAATAGCAGTGAGCGCTGCTTTAAAGTCAGTATCCCTCTTTAAAATTTCAATTTTCAGCGAATGGAAAATCGCTGCACGCAAGGCATCCATTGCCTGTTTTTGATTGTTGTTATTTTGTGTAAGGGAGCATGCAGTAGAATGTGTTTTTACTTTTCCCAACCATTTATGGTTTAGTGCAACCACCAATTCATTTTCAAATTTTTTATCTAAAAAAGTGGCCGCAAAGCTATTCGCAATATTTGCATGAATGCCCAGGCTCCATAGCTTTTTTATCGGATCATCAATGCCTGTTGCTTTTTGAAAATTATGATTGATAGCAACCTGTCCTTCTGAGGTATTAATGGCTGCATAATTTGTATACATCGACAAATCGCCTCTTTCTGAAAGATATCCTGTTTTATCTGCCAGGAAAATATTCATTGCCCGGTTTGAAATAAGGGATGCACTGCCCGTGCTACAGGGTTGATTTGTTATTGATTGATTGATTGAATTTAATTGGGCAATGATGTCTTCAGCAGTTTGTGATCTTAACGGTAACGTTATTGAATAAAAAATTGCAATTAGTAAAAAAGAACGCATAGTAAGTGGGTTGACTGCTACATTGCAATAATTAAACTACCTTATCCAAACCCCATTCCTTTAAAAGCGGGTTGGTAAATATTTTCATAGCGGCCGGATCCAGTAATTTGTTTCTTGCAGCTATCCAGGTATCGGCATCTTTTCCATACATTCTTTTTATCCTGTCAAAATCCAATTCATTCATCTTGCCCCAATGAAATGTGAAGGGTATATTTTCTTCTTCCAGCCTTTGCCATACGGCTGAATAAAATCGTTTGGTCGTATTTGAGGGCGCACCATCCAGTTCAAGAATACAGGTAAAATCAAAACGGGTAAATGCCAGCTTGGCTTTTGATTTTTTAATAAACCGGTAAGCAAAAAGCCCGGCAAACGGGCCTTTTGTTTTATTGATTTCAAACAAAATTTCAGTAACGCGGCTTACTTTGTTAAGTGGCAAACCGATTGCCGCACTATACAGTTTTCCATGTAACGTAGTATTGTTAAATATTTCACCCAAAGTGCCAAACTGTTTTTCGAATGGTTTTAGAGCGCCTGCCAATAAAGTATTCACCAACGTTGGAACCAATTTTGGAATTGAATTGGTAAGCTTCCCTATGAAGCAGGGGGCATCATCACCTGGACCAATTCCTGCATCATTGGGTACGGGCCGCTTGTAATTATCCCGGTAAGGCCGTTTATAAAATGAATACACATAAGCCATGTTATCCTTGTCGTAAGGATTAATTATTACCTGGAAATGAAAGGGCCGCTCATTACCACAGGGTAGTTTTGCTTTGCTGAAATTCAGTGTAGCCATTAACTTTTTAAGGGTATCATCATAAGGCATTGGCCTCATATAGGTTTCCAGTAAAAACAGGTCAGTAGCTTCTACCATTACACCGTGTATAATGCCAAAGTTTCCAAAACTTACCAACGCAGCATTAAATAAATCATCATTCCGCACCAGTTCTGTTTGCAATTTTTGAATAAAAGAATCAGACACAATGGGAGCCGATTTTCTTTCGAGCCAGATATGTCGGTTAGGGCCAACAATGATATGCATACCTACCACAAAATCCTGCACAGCTCCTACATCAAAGGTAGCACCGTGCGCCCCGGTCGACATGGCGCCCACAATTGTTTGCCCGTTGCTGGCACCCGAAGTTTTTAAAGAAAGTTTTTTTTCACGAAGCTCTTTACTTAACTCCCACACCCCATTACCACATTGTGCAAACAATAATTTTCCGGGATCTCCGGTATATTCCGGCACCACGCTTTGTGCAGAAATAGAAAGGGTAGTATTCAGTTGTTTGGTATCCAACATAATACCATTTTTTGCGGTCGCAATTTTACTCCACGACCAGCCGGCACCTAGCGACCGGATCGGCGTTTTGGTGTCGATTGCTTCCTGTATTAATTTTTGGATACCTTTGGTGCAATCATTGTAGCCATCCAAAGCATCCAGGGCCGGTTCGTTGGCGGCTATTCGTAAGTCCTTTATTTTCTCTTTGAAAATTTCATGTTTGTTCTCCCACTCCTGCATTCCTGTTGAAATTACTTTCATGGTATTTAATTTTATAAGGTTCCGGTTTTTTTGCATGGTTTACTGCATTTCCACTGTACTTTCATGGGGCTCCAGATCCCAAGGGTTGCTACCGTAATGAGCGCATATCCGAAATTTGTTTTAACGGTTACTTCCGACATCCCATTTACACCCAATGAATCGCAAATGGGGGTATGTATAAAATCTGGCGGTTTTTGGATAAGTCCCCATAAATAGGAATGAGCTGTAACAGTATTGGTAACTTCCGTGCCTGCCTGGGCTTGAGTTGCCACCCGGTAGGTATAGCAACTGCTAAATAGGAGTGTTGCCGCCATCATCCATACAGTTGTTGTCTTCTTTAAAAAGGAAAATTGTGATGCCATAACAAATGGGGGCTTTAGTGTTTAATATACAATCCTTATGGACTATCTGAATTGTTCTGTTAAGATATTTAATTAAATTGAATATCTCAGCAATGTCCAGAACATTTCATACAGCTTTTTAAAAATGGAGATAGTTTTTTAATAATGCAGCACTCTGTATTGTTTTTAAATAATGAACAATGTTATTGATCAATTGATCAGCGGCTGTTGGAGTTGGGGTTGAATTATTATAATAAAATGAAGCGTGCAGGTGTAATTAGTAAAGGGAAAAAATCAGGCATTCCTAATAAATATGCCATGCTTCTCTGATAGATTTTGTTATTTCCAAAAAACTATTTGTAATAAATACCCCTTATTTTCGTCTTTTACATTTTTATGCAAGCAATCAAAAATATCATTTTCGACCTGGGTGGTGTATTATTAAATATAGACTATCATAAAACCGCAGACTCCTTTAAAGCGCTTGGAGTTCATCAATTTGACGAATTGTATTCGCAGGCAAATGCCAACCATTTATTTGAAGCGCTCGAAACAGGCGATATTTCAGAAGATCATTTTTACCAGGAAATAAAGCAGTATTGCGGCCCCGGAACTACCAGGCAGCAAATACAGTTAGCCTGGAACGCCATATTGCTCGATTTTAGAATGGATAGTTTAAGTGTATTGGAATCAGTAAAGGACAAATACAATCTTTACCTGTTGAGCAATACCAATAGTATACATCTTACTGAATTTAATAAAAAACTCCTGGAAGAAGCCGGCCAAACATCACTTGACGCATACTTTAAAAAAAGTTATTACTCCCATATCATTCGTATGCGTAAGCCTTATGTAGCCACTTACCAATGGGTGTTAAACGATGCACAACTGATTGCAGGAGAAACGCTTTTTATCGATGATTCAATCAATAACATAAAAGGAGCCGTTGACGCTGGTATCCAAACACATCATTTGTTACCTGGTGAAAAAATAGGTGATTTAAAGCTGTAATCGGAGTCGTGCGTGTCTAACCAAATACAAAAATGAAACATAAAACTCGTTTTTCTTTCACAGGTAAAATTCATTTGAAAACTCCGGCTATCATCAAGTGAGCAAAAATTAAGTTGTACAAAAAACATTCTCGTTAAATAGCAGATTGCTCTAATATCCTCCTTTAGGGGATGGTGGTACTTCCTCAAATTCAATATAATCATCGTTTTTGCCTGAAGCGGAACCAGGCTTTGTAGTATTGCTAAATGCGGTAGGTTGTTGTTGCTGTTCGTTCATTTTTTCCTGCATCCGGGCACTCATATCACCAAATTGCTTTTTTACCTGTTTGGTAGTTTTTACCACAGGTATAATGAAGTCAAAAATCAATTTATACAAAAGATAGAGCACAAATAGCTCAAACGCCAATCTGAAAATGTTCATTTTGTAAAGGTATAAATCAAATAAAAATAAACCTGTTAATTTTTTCAGGTTAATTGTTAAATGGCCAAAATATTTAATTCATTTACTATTTTGGAAGTTTATTATTACTTACCTATATTTGCAAACGGAAAATGAAGCAAAAGAAGGGAACGATTACCGTTCCCTTCTTCTTTTACTATGACTCCAGAAACAACATCAATACAGGCTATCGAAACATTAGTGGGACAGTTACTCTCTGAAACAGAGGATGTTTTCCTTGTTTCTGTTCGGATTAAACCAACCAATAATATTAAGGTGTTTTTAGATGCCGATGCAGGATTAAGCATTGATAAATGCGTGAAGATCAATCGTGCAATGTATAGAACAATTGAAGAGAATGGTTGGTATCCCGATGGGAATTTTTCATTGGAAGTATCAAGTCCCGGGGTGGAGGAGCCATTGAAACTGCTTCGTCAATATAAAAAAAATATGGGCAGAATGGTGGAAATGATTTTAACCGATGATACCCGGCAGGAAGGAAAATTGGTAGCGGCAAATGAAGAATTCATCCAGCTTGAATACACGGAGGGAAAGAATAAGAAAGCGGTTACGATAAAAAAAGATATTCCTTTTGAGCAAATAAAACAAACAACTGTTCTTATTACATTTTAGTTAACAAACAAAACTCCCCTGCCAGCGGGGATACAAAAGTGAGGCTGGTTAGGTCTATGGCACGTATTAATTTGATTGATTCCTTTCAGGAATTTAAAGAGGCGGAAAACATTGATCGTCCAACGTTGATGAAAGTAATGGAGGATGTTTTTAAAACATTGATTCGTAAAAAGTATGGCAGTGATGACCAGTTTGACGTAATTGTAAATGATCAGAAAGGTGACCTGGAAATTTTCAGGCGCCGGATGATTGTGGATGATGGCGATATTTATAACACCCTTACTGAAATTGAATACAGCGATGCGATTAAAATAGAGCCGGACTATGCCGTAGGGGAAGAGTTATACGAAGAAGTAGACATCCAAAAAGAGTTTGGACGCAGGGCAATATTGGCTGGAAAACAAACGCTGGCAAGCCGTATCAATGATTTGAAGAAAAATTTATTGATCAAAAAATACGAAGACCGGGTGGGTGATATTGTGAGTGGCGAAGTATACCAGGTATGGAAAAAAGAGGTGCTGCTTTTGGATGAAGAAGGAAATGAAATGATTTTACCAAAATCTGAACAAATTCCGTCCGACTACTTTAAAAAGGGAGAAAATGTGAGAGGGGTAGTTAAAAAAGTAGAATTAAAAAATAGCCAGGCAGTAATTGTTGTTTCGAGTACCAGTGCTACATTCCTTTAAAAATTATTGGATTTTGAAGTACCGGAAATATTTGATGGCTTAATTGTTGTAAAAAAGATTGTAAGAGACCCGGGAGAAAGAGCAAAAATAGCGGTAGAAAGTTTTGATGACAGAATTGACCCGGTGGGTGCCTGCGTAGGTATGAAGGGTAGCCGTATACACGGTATTGTAAGAGAATTGAAAAATGAAAATATCGATGTGATTAACTGGACCAATAACGTGCAGTTGCTGATCCAGCGCTCCCTTACCCCAGCGAAAATTACCAGTATAGATTTAGATGAAGAAAAGAAACACGCTACCGTGTTTTTAAAACCCGACCAGGTTTCATTAGCCATTGGCCGTCGCGGAGTAAACATCAAACTTGCCTGCGAATTAACAGGGTATGAAATAGATGTATTCAGGGATAATGAAGGAGAAGTGGATGAATTTGATATTGACCTCGAAGAGTTTAGCGATGAAATAGAGGCTTGGGTAATAGAAGCACTTAAAAAAGTAGGTTGTGATACTGCCCGTTCCGTATTAGCATTAACAGCAGAAGAACTGGAGCGCAGGACAGATCTGGAAAAAGAAACCATTGCAGATGTAATGAGGATTTTGAAAGAAGAATTTGAGAAGGAATAATTAAGTTTATTGTTCAATGGTATTTGTTCGATAGTGAAATGTATTTTTACTGTAAACATTGATTCCGCTGGACATTGGATGACGAACAAAATATATTGACTAAAAAATACGAATGTCAGAAAAAGCAATAATAGTATTACCAAGGGCAATGAAGGCTGCCATCGAATTCAACGTAAGTAAAGATACACTCGTTGCTTTCCTGGAAAGCAAGGGCTTTAATCAGGAAGACTTGCAGCGGGATTTTAAGCTTACGGAACAGATGTACCGGGTGCTTCAAACCGAATTTCAGCAGGATAAGGCTGCAAAGCAAAAGGCAGAACAAATTGATTTGCCAAAAGGTGCCGGGTCAACAGAACCAAAAAGAAAAAGGGATGAAGAGGATCTTTCTTTTAAAAAGAAGGAAGTGGTAGCAGCACCAACACCGCCACCACCTTCAGTAGTGGCTCCGGTGGTTGAAAAGCCGGTAGAAGAGAAACCCGTAGAGGCCAAAGAGCCGGTAATTGAAGTAGTGCCGGTGAAAGAACAACCAGTGGAAATAATTCCGGTTGTAGAGGCTGTAAAAGAGGAGAAGATAGTTGAAGAAAAGATTGTAGCAGAAACCCCGGTTGTTGAAAAGCCAGTTGCCGAAATCCCGGTCGTTGAAATTACAAAAATTGAGGCCCCTGAACTGGAAGCTCCTAAAGTGGTTACCAAAATTGACCTGGATGCGATTGATTCTTCCACCAGGCCCAAAAAATCAACTAAAAAGCCTGAAGAAAAAGTGGCACCTGTAATAGCAGCACCTCCAAAAGAAATTTTTAGAATAGAAGAAAAGCCTGTTGTAAAAATAGAAGAAAAGCCCTCCATACCGGAAATAAAGCCCGAGGAAATAAAAGCAGATATACCCGCAACGATAGAAAATATTAAAGCAGACAGATTGGAAGGCCCTAAAATTTTGGGAAAAATTCAATTGCCTGTGGATAATGATACCAGGCCCAAACGGGATAATGACGATAAGCGGAAGCGGAAACGCATACCCATGGAACGGAAAGGTGGCGGTCCGCCACAGGGCCAGCAAGGTCAGCCGGGACAAGGCCAACCCAATCGCGGTCCGCAGGGACAGGGGGGGCAACCAAATCGTGGCCCGCAAGGACAGGGTACAGGTTATGGTGGCCAGCAGCGGCCAATGGGTAGCGGTCCAAATGATCAAAACAGGAATCGTCCCAATACAGGCGGTCCCGGTGCACCAGGTGGTAACAGGCCTCCGGGTCAGGGCGGCCAGGCACAAGGCGGAGGAAGATTCCCTAATAACAGGAATGCAGCACCTCCTCCACGCAGGGAAGACAGGGAAATTGACGCAAAAGAAATACAGGATAAAATAAAAGAAACACAGGCTAAATTGTCGGGCGGCGGTGGCCGGGGTAAAAGTCTGAAAGCTAAATACCGCAAAGCCAAGCGGGATGAAATGGCGGAACAAAGAGGATCAGAAGGGGATGAAGGAAATAAGCTACAGGTAACTGAATATATTTCTGTGAGTGAGCTGGCAGGTTTAATGGAAGTAAGTTTTGCTGATGTTATCAGTAAATGTATGAACCTCGGTATCATGGTATCCATCAACCAGCGCCTGGAAGCAGATGTAATTGAACTGGTTGCAAGTGAGTTTAATTTTGAAGTGGAATTTATTGGTGTGGAAGATGCCGCCGAACTGGAAGAAGATGACCAGGATGATCACGAAGAAGATCAAAAACCAAGAGCGCCAATCGTTACCATTATGGGACACGTAGATCATGGTAAAACTTCTTTGTTGGATTATATCCGCAATACCAATGTAATTGCCGGTGAAGCGGGTGGTATTACCCAGCATATCGGTGCTTATGAAGTAAAGCTGAAAGACGGAAGAGCGATTACTTTCCTTGATACACCGGGGCACGAAGCCTTTACGGCGATGAGGGCACGTGGTGCGAAAGTTACCGATATTGCTGTAATTGTAATTGCGGCAGATGATGCGGTAATGCCTCAAACCAAGGAAGCCATTTCGCATGCGCAGGCTGCCAATGTTCCAATGATATTCGCTATCAATAAAATTGACCGCGATGGAGCAAACCCTGAAAAAATTAAGGAGCAGTTGGCTTCCATGAATATTCTGGTAGAGAGCTGGGGAGGAAAATATCAAAGCCAGGAAATAAGCGCCAAGCAAGGTCTGAACATTGATTTGTTGATGGAAAAGATTTTGCTGGAAGCAGATATCCTTGAATTGAAAGCCAATCCGGTCAAGGTAGCAAATGGTACAGTAATTGAAGCCTCCCTGGATAAAGGACGTGGATATGTAGCCACCATCCTGGTACAAAACGGTACTTTGAAACTGGGCGATATGATTGTATCCGGCCAAAACTTTGGTAAAGTAAAAGCCATGTACAACGAGCGCAACTTGCGTAGTGAATCAGCACCGCCTTCTACACCGGTATTAATATTAGGATTGAATGGTGCACCGCAGGCGGGTGAAACCTTTAAAGTATATGCGGATGAAAGTGAAGCAAGGGAAAAAGCTTACCAGCGTGGACAGATTTTGAGGGAGCAGGGTATGAGGGCGAAAAAACATATTACCCTCGATGAAATTGGTCGTCGTTTGGCATTGGGCAACTTTAAAGAACTGAATGTAATTATAAAAGGTGATGTGGATGGCTCTGTAGAAGCCTTGAGCGATTCATTGCAGAAACTGAGTACTGAAGAAATTGTAGTGAAAGTGATACATAAGGCAGTGGGTGCTATTACTGAAAGTGATGTTACTCTTGCAAACGCATCAGATGCAATTATCATTGGCTTTAACGTTCGACCTTCTATACAGGCAGCCCGTTTAGCTGAGGCTGAATCAATACAGATTAAGCTATACTCCATTATTTACAACGCGATTGAAGAAATCAGGAGTGCAATGGAAGGTATGCTGGAGCCGGGTGTGGAAGAGAAAATATTGGCCAATGTGGAGATTAAGGAAATGTACAAATTTGATAAAGCAACCGTTGCCGGCTGTATTGTACTGGAAGGTAAAATTGCCAGGAACAACCGCATACGTTTGGTAAGAGACGGTATTGTAATATTTACCGGCGAACTGGGTAGTTTGAAACGGTATAAAGATGATGTGAAGGAAGTAACGAACAACATGGAGTGCGGATTGACGATCAAAAACTATGCGAATATCCAGGTAGGAGATATTGTGGAAGCATTTGAAGAAGTAGAAGTGAAACGTACTTTGTAGGATGTCTGATTTCCTTCCGCATTATTTTAGTATACCCGGCGCTTTAATTTCAGACAAAAGAAAAAATTATCAAAAAGCGTCTCAACGTCTGAACGGCATCCTTCACTCTAATCTTTTGTTAAACAAAATTATTAAAGGGCTATTGATAAAATAGCTCTTTATTTTTGATACTGTCTCAGTCTTATTTTTTAGAATTGCACCGCATACCTTTGCGATGATTGAATACCTGAATTTTATATTATGATTACAAAAAAACTTTGCCTGTTGCTTGTTGCCAATTGCTTTTTGCTGATTGCATCTTTTGCCCAGCCTAAAAAGATGGTAGCAGATAAGATCATTGCAGTAATAGGAGATAAAATTGTTTTAAAGAGTGATATTGACAATAGCATCCAGGATATGGAACGGCAGGGAATGGAAATTCCGGGTAATGCCCGCTGCCTTACTTTAGAGCAGGCGATGGGAATTAAAGCATTGGTGTTGCAGGCAGAAAAGGATTCTTTACCGGTTACGGAAGAAGAAATAGCTGCAGATATTGATAACCAGATCCGGTATTTTATTGGTGCGTATGGTTCAAAGGATAAGCTGGAAGAAATTTCGGGCAAAACTGTTTACCAGTTGAAAGAAGATTTTAAAGAAGGTTTCCGTGATAGAAAGCTGGCCGCTGCAATGCGCAATAAAATAGTGGAAGGCATCAGGATTACACCAAAAGAAGTGAATGTTTATTTTGATAAATTGCCCAAGGATAGTTTACCTTTTTATGAAAGCGAACTGGAAATCGGGCAAATAGTGAAGTATCCGAAGGCAAGCCGCGATGCGGAGGAATATGCATTGGACCAGTTGAAAGAATTTAAAGTACAATTGGAAAGTGGTAGGAAAGACATGAAAACCCTGGCGGCATTGTACTCAGATGATCCCGGTAGCAAGGACAAATCGGGTGAATATGAAATAAACCGGAATGAAAAGCAATGGGATCCTACATTTATGGCGAAGGCCTTTGCGTTAAAAGAGGGCCAGATTTCCAGCCCTTTTAAATCGAAGTTTGGGTATCATATCGTTCAGATGGTAAGCCGTGCGGGTGACGATGCAACTGTTAGGCATATTTTAAAAATACCACAGGTAACTAAAACAGAACTGGATGAAGGCATGCAAAGACTGGATACTGTAAGATCAAAACTAATTGCAGGAACTTTACAATTTGGCGAAGCCGTAAGTAAACATAGTGACGACGAGAACAGTAAATTTACCGGTGGCAGAAAAACCAATGCTGAAGGTGGAACTAATATCACGATTGACCAGTTAGACAAAGACATGGTAGTAATGATGAAAGATTTAAAAGTTGGTCAATATTCACAACCTACAGAATTTACAGATGAAAAAGGAAAGAAAGGAGTAAGGATCGTTTACCTGATGAGCCGCACCGAACCGCACAGGGAAAACATAAGAGACGATTATAATAAAATTGCTAACCGGGCCCTGGAGGAAAAAAAGAATGAAGCACTGGAAAACTGGTTTAATCAGAAGATCTCTGGTTATTACATAATGGTCGACAACGAGTATAAGAATTGTGATGAAATGAAGAAATGGTCAACCTCGGCAAATGCAACGGCGGCTGTAAAGTAGAAAAAACAGTGAAAAAATTAAAAGCGTTCCGATAACAATCGGAACGCTTTACTTTTGTACCCACGGCGGGGAGCGCTTTGGATTAAAACTGATTGAAGCATTCACTTTTTCAGCCATTCTTAAAAAATGAAATAACACATAAATTGATAGATAAAAAGCAACTTAAACAGGAACAGAAAACGGTATTGGTAGGTGTAATAACTTCCGATCAATCGGAACAACAACTGAATGAATACCTGGATGAACTGGCGTTTTTATCAGAAACCGCCGGTGTAATTGCTGTAAAAAGATTTACACAAAAGCTGGCACATCCCGATAGCCGGACCTTTGTGGGAAAGGGTAAACTGGAAGAAATTAAAAAATATGTAAGCTTGCACAGCGATGTGGAACTGGTGATTTTTGACGATGAACTCACAGGCTCCCAGATTCAGAATATTGAAAAGGAACTCGGTGTAAAAACCATTGACCGGAGTGACCTGATATTAGACATATTTGCCAGCCGGGCCAAAACCGCACAAGCGAAAACACAGGTAGAACTGGCGCAATACCAATACATTTTACCCCGGCTGAAAGGGATGTGGAAGCATCTGGAAAGACAGGGAGGTGGAGTGGGTACGAGGGGGCCCGGCGAAACAGAGATTGAAACCGATCGACGGATAGTAAAAGACAAGATCAGTTTATTACGGAAGCGATTAATTGAAATAGACCGGCAATCATCTACACAACGCCAGGAAAGAGGCGAGTTTATCAGGGTATCGCTGGTGGGATATACAAACGTGGGTAAATCCACCATTATGAACCTGCTTAGCAAAAGCGATGTATTTGCAGAAAATAAATTATTTGCCACGCTGGATACCACTACCCGTAAAGTGGTATTTGAACAGACTCCCTTCTTACTAAGCGATACGGTTGGGTTCATTCGTAAGTTACCTCATCATTTGGTAGAGAGTTTTAAAAGTACATTGGACGAGGTAAGAGAGGCGGATATTTTATTACATGTGGTAGATATCTCCCACCCGCAATATGAGGAGCAACTGGCTGTAGTAAATAAGACGTTAGCAGAACTCGGCGCCTCCGAAAAGCCGACGATTACCATTTTCAATAAAATGGATAAATACGAAACAGAAGCATTTGATCAATGGCTGGAGCCGGAAGTGAAAAAGGAAATATTGATTGACCTGAAGCAACGCTGGCAAAACGAAACAAAAGACAATTGTGTGTTTGTGTCCGCTACCGAGAAAACAAATATTGAAGCGTTGCGCCAAACCATTTTAAACAAAGTAAGGGACATGTACCAGATAAGGTATCCTTACCGGGCAGAGTTTTTTTATTGATTTTTGCCACAGCGTGCATAAATTTTCAAAGAAAAGCTGGCTTTTATTTTGAAACAGACTCGCTTTTTACAAGGTAAGACAACCAGGATGTAAAAGATAGTTCTGGAAAAACAATGAGAGAAAAAAAATATACCTGGCATAAAATAGCGGATAGTATAACGGAGATTCATTTTTCATCCAACGGTTTGACTGAAATTGAAGTAGCGGGAAAAACGCTTTGCATTGCTTTGCAAAATAATGAACAGTTATTAGCCTGTTCGCAAAAATGTCCGCATGCAGGTGGCGTATTGGCCAATGGTTATATAGATGCCCTTGGAAATATTGTTTGCCCGCTGCATCGGTATAAATTCAGTTTAAATACCGGGCGAAATATAAGCGGGGAGGGATATTTTTTAAAAACTTATCCCATTGAAATCAGGGAAGATGGCGTATTTGCGGGATTTGAGCAAAATAACCTGTTTAATTGGTAGAAAAAGGGATTTAATTTTTTGTTGAAAACTAAAATGCCTTATTTTTGCCTCCCGATTAAAAAAGGAACACTCCTCCCTAGCTCAGTTGGTTAGAGCATCTGACTGTTAATCAGAGGGTCGCCCGTTCAAGTCGGGCGGGGGGAGCAGCCACCAAAAAGGGTTTCATTGATTTGAGACCCTTTTTTCATTTCTTCCCATTCAATTGTTTTTTCTCCCGAAGTTAAAAACGTAAGGTTAACCTCAATTACCTGGTGGTTTTAGAATATCAAATTTAATGAGTAGTTAACTTTTACTGCTCCTGCAATCACCTACTTTCACCCAATGAAAAAAATGGTTACCCTATTATTATTTCCGGCATTTTGTTTTGCTCAGCCAAACCATGATTACAAAAACCTTGTATTGGAAGGCGGTGGAGTACGTGGACTTGCTTACGCCGGCGCTTTTAGTGAACTGGAGAAAAAGGATATTTTGCAAAATCTTGAAAAAGTAGCCGGCACATCAGCAGGTGCAATCGCCGGTGTAATGATTAGTGTAGGGTATAATTCAAAAGAAGTAGATAGTATCATGCGCTCTTTGCCGGTAGAAGAATTCAATGACGGGCGGGGAGGAATAATTGGTAAATACCGGCGTGTAAGAAAGCAATATGGTTTGTACAAGGGAGAAAAATTTGAGCTTTGGCTGCAGGAATTGATACAGTTTAAAACAGGCAATGATAAATTAACATTTGCCCAACTCCACCAGCTTCATTTACAAAATAGAATGTTTAAAGACTTTTATTGTACCGCTACCAATCTTAGTAAACAGCAACTGGATATTTTTTCTTACGAACATACGCCTGGAATGTCGATTGCTTTAGCAGTTAGAATCAGCGGAGGATTGCCATTGTATTTTGAGCCCATCATACTGGACAATCAATTTCAAAAGATTGAGAAATCAGATACCACATCATTTAGAAATTATTACGTAGATGGCGGAATGATCGCTAACTACCCAATCAGTATTTTTGATACCTGTGAGAATAAGGGGAATCCGTTGCAATGTGATAAACTAAAATTCAATCCCCAAACACTGGGTATTAAACTCGAAAGGCCGGCGCAGATAGATTCCATCAAAAACAACAGCAACAATATCCCACCTTTTATGATCAGGTCGTTCCGGGATTATATTCATGCATTTAATAACCTCGTAATTGAAACACTCAACAGGAAATATCCTGACCTCGAAAACGAGAAAGGCAGAACCATCTACGTGAGCTACGGATCCATTGCATCAAGGGTACGCAAAATGAAACCTGCAGAAAAGGAAATGTTGTATAGTAATGGGGTAAAGGCTGCGACTGATTTTTTTGATTCGAAAAAATAGTTTTCAAGGATGGTGAATGAAAACATGCATGATTCACCATCCATGAAAACCAAATAGTATAATTGAAAACAAACGGGAAAGCTAAGATTGTGTGATCGGTTTTTACAACAACCCGCCAAACACTTTCTTCAGAATCTCTGTAGTTCTTGCCACCGGGTTCTCCCGGATGTTTTTTTCTTCTTTCGCTACTAAATCAAACAATGCGTTAGTAGCCCTGTCTGTTACAAAGCTGGGTAAATCGGGGTTGATTTTGTTGAATGTGGTAGGAAAATTATTATAGGTGTTTACAATATCACCATAGTATTTGGTAGCATTTACTTTACTGAGTGATGATTTAATGACAGGTAAAAACGCAGAAGTCAGTTTCTCCATCGTTTTGGTTCTAAAATAATGGGTTGCACTGGTATCACCACCTCTTACAATACTGATGGCATCGGCTAAGGTCATTTGTTTGATGGCATCTATAAAAATGGGTTGGGCAAAACCTGCGGCATCTTCAGCTCCCCGGTTAATTTGTAAAATGGCTTTATCCACCGATTTACCCAGGCCAAGGCTTCTTAAAGTGTTTTCAATTTTCTTTGCGTCTGGGGGTAATAAAATTTTGTAGAATGCATCACCAAAAAATCCATCGGGTTTGTTTAACTGCATGGTAGCTTTTACAAGTCCCTGGCTTAACGCCTCTTTGATACCTTGTGCCGCTTCGGCCTGTGTAACGCCACCCAATCCGCCGGTTTGTGGTAATTGTTGTAAAATATCACAACTGTTTAAAAGGGCAATACATGTAATTGCTGCTAAAATTTTTTTCATCTTGCTGGTTTAAGTAATCTGTCATATTCAAGTATCCTGCCAAACTTATCTTAATGCCCTGTTTTCCGGTTATTGAAGAATCGGTTGCATACGGTATCTTCGCAAAAATTTTCATTACCAGTATGAGTATTCACCATTTATCCGAACAGGAAATCATTCGCAGACAAAAATTAGCCGAGCTTAGAAGATTAGGAATTGATGCATATCCGGCACCTTTATTTCCCGTAAATACCACTTCGGTATATATTAAAGAAAATTTTAAAGGCGAAGAGAATAAGGAACTGTTTTCGGATGTGTGTATTGCAGGACGTATTATGAGCGTGAGGGATATGGGTAAAGCTAACTTTGCGGTGATACAGGATGCAGTTGGTAAAATTCAATTGTATATAAAGCAGGATGATATTTGCCCCGGGGAAGATAAAAGTATGTACCAGAATGTTTGGAAAAAACTGGTTGATATAGGCGACATTATTGGCGTGAGGGGCTATGTATTTACAACTAAAACGGGTGAAACCTCGATACATGTTCAGGAGTTTACCATATTGACCAAATCGCTGCGGCCTTTGCCTATTGTAAAAGAGAAAGATGGAGAGGCTTTTGATGAAGTAACCGACCCGGAATTTCGGTATCGCCAGCGGTATGCCGACCTGATAGTAAACCCCGCGGTAAAGGAAACCTTTATCAAGCGTACCAAAATGATGAATGCCATCCGTGAGTTTTTAAATGAGCGGGGTGGTTTGGAAGTGGATACACCGGTTTTGCAGAGTATTCCCGGCGGTGCGGCTGCAAGGCCTTTTAGCACGCACCACAATGCATTGGATGTGCCGATGTATATGCGTATTGCCAATGAACTCTATTTAAAAAGACTGATAGTAGGTGGCTTTGAATGGGTGTATGAATTCAGCAGAAACTTCCGCAATGAAGGAATGGACAGAACGCATAACCCTGAATTTACTGTACTGGAATTTTATGTAGCTTACAAAGATTACGAGTGGATGATGGAAACCACCGAACAGTTACTGGAGAAAGCAGCCCTCGCAACAAATGGCGTATCTAAAGTGCTGGTGGGTGAAAATGAAATCGATTTTAAAGCTCCGTACAAACGAATCACCATGTACGATTCCATTAAAGAGTTTACCGGTTTTGATATCTGCGCAATGGATGAAGATGGTATCCGGGATGTATGCCGGCAGTTAGGCATACATGCAGATGGCAAATGGGGCAAGGGTAAACTAATTGATGAAATATTCGGCTCCAAATGCGAGGGCAATTATATACAGCCTACTTTTATTACCGATTACCCGGTAGAGATGAGTCCGCTTACCAAAAAGCACCGCAGCAAACCCGGACTGGTAGAACGTTTTGAACTGATGTGTAACGGAAAAGAAATCGCTAATGCCTACAGTGAGTTAAACGATCCGCTGGAACAGCGGGAACGCTTTGAAGAGCAAACCAAATTAATGGAGCGGGGTGATGATGAAGCAATGTTTATAGACCATGATTTTTTACGTGCCCTGGAATATGGTATGCCGCCAACCAGTGGTATTGGTTTTGGCATCGACCGGATTGCCATGTTGCTAACCAACCAGCATTCCATACAGGATGTATTGCTTTTTCCTATGATGCGGCCGGAGAATTTTGAATAGCCAGGAATAGATGTATTTGAAGAAATAACATTTCCGGTGAAATTGATTGCTGTATTATTGTATCATATTTTCTAAAACCTGCAATTCTAAAGATTTTAGTTTTATTAAGTAATAAATATTCCAGGTGCCGAAATTATATATCATCGCAGGTTGTAATGGAGCCGGAAAAACTACCGCATCTTATACGGTTTTGCCGGAAATGCTCAATTGCAAAGAATTTGTAAATGCAGATGAAATTGCAAAGGGGCTTTCTCCTTTTCAACCCGAGACAGTTTCTATTCAGGCAGGAAGGATTATGCTACAAAGGATTAATGAACTAATAAATCAAAATGCAGATTTTGCATTTGAAACTACACTTACAACGCTCTCCTATCAATCGACTATTGAAAGGGCTAAAGAAAAAGGTTACAATGTCACTTTATTATTTTTTTGGCTTAATGATGTGAATTTAGCTATTGAAAGAGTAAAAAAAAGAGTTAGCGAGGGTGGCCACAGTATACCGGAAGATGTTATAATCCGGCGATACAACAAAGGAATGCGGAACTTACTAAACGTTTTTGTAAATTTATGCGACTATTGGATAGTCATTGATAATTCTACGGAGCCTTATCTTATTATCGCAGAACAAAATATTGAGATGGGTACGACAATATACGATACGGAAATATGGGAAATAATTAAAACTAAAGCACGTGAAACCAACAAAGGCAGACTATATTGAATTGACAGAAAAAATAAAAAAAGGTCTCGAACTGACTTTTAAAAAGCTACTAAAAGAAAAGCGACAAAATGGTGGCGAATTTGTTTTTTCAGAAAATGGCAAAATAATAAAAGTGAAGGCAACAGATATAATTGATTAAAAATAATTGTTCCGGACAATATGATACTCTTCCCTTGAATTTTTATTTCTCCTCTTTAGAGAACACCCCATCCATCAATCTCCCTTTTTCATTTCCCCCAAAAAAACTATCTTGAAAACCAAATTATAAACAAATTCAATATGCTATTTTTTGTTAAGAAATCATCCCTGATTTTAGTAATTCTCCTAATTGGTTTCTCCGTCAATGCTCAAAAGAATGAGCTTACCAGTGAACAATATTTTAAAAGCAATTTTAAAGGAATTATTCAATCGCTACCAGTAGTTACTACGTGGATAGATGACAGTCATTTTATTTTATTGAGAGAGGGCAAAAAATTTACGGTAGATGCAAAAACCGGCATCGAAACAGAGATTACGGATACCTATACAAAAGCAGTTGAGGCTGATAAAGCAGTTGCATATAACAAAAACGGGGATCTGTACATTAAACTAAATGGCACAGAAGTTCAGCTTACCAGCGATAAAGAAAAAAAATCAAACCCTGCCATGAGCCCCGATGGTAATTATGTGGCTTTTACAAAAAGGAACGACCTGTACACGATTAATATCAGCACAAAAAAAGAAAACCGGTTAACCATCGATGGCAGCGATGTTATTTTAAACGGGTATGCAAGCTGGGTGTACATGGAAGAGATATTGGGAAGGGCAAGCCAGTACCGTGCATTTTGGTGGAGCCCCGATAGTAAAAAGATCGCTTATTTCAGAAGCGACGATAGTAAGGTTCCGGTATTTACCATCACCAACGCAAAAGGATTACATGGTGAAGTAGAGAACACACGTTACCCAAAAGTGGGCGACCCGAACCCGTCTGTAAAAGTAGGCATTGTAAGTCCGGACGGGGGCGATATTGTATGGACAAAAACGGATGAAAAAGCAGACCAGTATTTTGGATTGCCCTATTGGAAACCTGACGGAAGTGCATTGCTGGTGCAGTGGATGCCACGCAGCCAGGATCAATTAAAAATTTATGCAGTTAACCCATTAACCGGTGAACTAAAAGATTTTTATACCGAACAACAAAAAACTTGGATCAGCCTGGATGAAGGCAACAGGATTACATTCCTGAAAAACGGTAAAGGATTTATTTTAAAAAGTGATCAAACAGGTTGGGATCATTTGTACTATTATGACATCAACGGCAAACTGGTTAGTCCCATTACATCAGGCAAATTTACGGTTACCAACCTGGAGTATGTTGATGAAAAAAATGGCCTGGTATACTTTTCCGCCAGGGGTATAGAAAATACAGCCCGCAAAGATTATTATAGTGTTGGCCTGAATGGTAAAAATCTAAAGCGGTTAACCTTTGGAGATTATAACCATTCATTTATCAGCCCTTCACCCAGTGGTACTTACTTTGTAACTACTTACAGTAATGCTGCTACACCCACTAAAATGACGCTGGTCAACAACAAGGGAAAAATTATAAAGAATTTGGGAGATAGTAAGGACGCAGGTTTTGAGGGTGTTAACTTAGCCAAAACAGAACTGCTTCGTGTAAAAAGTGATGATGGATTATTTGATTTGCCTATGAAGGTTACCTGGCCGTTAAATATGGATCCGGCAAAAAAATACCCGGTGTTGATTTCAATTTATGGCGGGCCGGATGCAGGTACCTGTTGGGATACATGGGCCCTGAACAGCCAGCAGCAATGGTATGCAAAAGAAGGGTTGATACAGGTGGTAATGGATCACCGGGCAAGCGGCCATTTTGGAAAAGAAGGAGTAAATTATATGCATCGTGATCTCGGCCATTGGGAACTGGTAGATTATACAACCATGGTGAAATGGCTGATAGCAAATAAGCAGGCCGACCCTGCAAAAATTTGTATTACCGGTTTTAGCTATGGAGGATATATGAGTACGCTGGCACTTACAAAAGGAGCGGATGTATTTACACATGCTATGGCAGGTGGCCCGGTTACAGACTGGACATTGTACGATTCCCATTACACGGAGCGTTTTATGGACTTACCGTCTGAAAACCCGGAAGGGTATAAAACAGGTAATGTGATGAATTATGTTGAAAAGTATAAGGGCATGTTGCAAATTGTTCATGGCGAAATTGATGACAACGTACACATGCAAAACAGCCTGCAATTGATCAGTAAATTACAGGATGCTAAAAAGGAATTTGAAATGATGGTTTACCCTGGTGGGAGGCATGGATGGGGAGCAAATAAAGGGATACACTTTCAAAATTTAAAAACACAGTTTATTTATAAATATTTACTGGAAAAGCCGGTAAATAAAATGACGCTGAAATAGAAAAAGCCCTGAAAGGGCGATATACCTCAGCCCGGGGCAAAGCCCCGGGTGGGTGTTTTTAACAAATAATTGACTGGCAGAACTAATAAATCCTACACAAACAAATCATTATACAACTGTGCCCCGGGCACAACTGAGTATTTACTTAAATCTGTAATTCCCTCTGCAGCCAGCACATCTTCATCTATAAAAGTATTACCCGTACATTGGGTGGATAGTTTGGATAAAATATAATAAGCTGCATCGGCCAGTATCTCCGGCGTACGGCTCATATTCATCAACATTTCTCCACCTAATAAATTCTTAACAGCCGCCGTTGCAATGGTCGTTTTTGGCCACAATGCATTTGCTGCTATATTGTATTTTTTCAATTCTGCCGCAAGGCCCAGGGCAATCATACTCATATTGTATTTGCTCATTGTATAGGCAAGATGGTTGGCAAACCATTTCATATCCATATTAACAGGTGGTGATAAATTGATGATATGCGGATTAGTGGCTTTCTTCAAAAAAGGAATACAGGCCTTACAAACAAAAAAGGTCCCCCTTACATTGATATCATGCATCAGGTCGAACCGCTTTGGCTCCGTTTGTTCTGTATTGGTTAATGAAATTGCGGAAGCATTGTTGATCAAAATATCGATGCCCCCAAATTTTTCAACCGCCTGGTTAACCACCAGTTGCACCTGGTCTTCAAATCGAATATCACATTGAACCGCCAGCGCTTTACCACCTGCCGCCTCCATTTCTGCGGCAGCGGAAAATATGGTCCCCCCCAGTTTGGGGTTTTCTTCTACGCTTTTAGAAGCAATTACAATATTGGCGCCTTCTTTAGCCAGCCGCAAACCGATGGCTTTACCAATACCACGGGATGCACCTGTAATGATCACAGTTTTGTTTTGAAATGACATAGCAATTGTTTTTCCAAATCTAAACAAAAAGCGGGTGAACCCTGTGTAGTTTTCAATTGAGCCCTCCCTTTTTTGCCTGCTCTCTTAATCCTTTTTGGTTAATTGTTGGTTAAGAGCCGTCTTTTTTTGAGAAAAAATTAAACAGTTGTTTGATTTTAATTAAACGTTTGTTTAATTTTGCCCTCTCAAAAAAAGTGGTCAATGGAATTTACTGACAAGCAAATACAAATTATAGAAACTGCAGAGCGGCTTTTTGCAGAAAGAGGCTTTGATGGAACTTCTGTAAGAGACATAGCGGATGAGGCAGGAATAAATGTAGCGATGATCTCTTATTATTTCGGATCAAAAGAAAAATTGATGGAAGCCTTGTTTGAACTAAGGGTAGGGAGCGTAAAAATAAGAGTGGAAAGTCTGTTGAAAGATGAAAGCCTTTCACCTATCGAAAAAGTGAATATGCTGATTGACGAGCACATTGAAAGAGTAATGCAAAAGCAACCATTTTTTAGAATTATGCTCGGTGTACAGGTTACCAATAAAAATCCGGCCATTCTTAAAGCTGCCAACAATGTTAAAATCCGTAATGCGGAAGTAGTGGCAGAACTAATTAAAGACGGCCAGAAAAAAGGTGTATTTAAAAAGAAGGTAGACGTTATTTTGATGCTTAATACCATGGTGGGCACCGTTTCCCAATGTATGATGAGCCAGCAATATTACAGGGAATTCAATCATCAACTGGATATGCCGGATGAAGAATTCCAGGTGATTATTAAAAGAAGATTAAGTATTCATATTAAAACATTATTCAAAGCAATATTAACCAATGAAGCATAAATTGAAGCGAACGATCGGATTTTTGACACTTTTTTGTATCACGGGAGCACAAACACTACTGGCACAGGAATCCAGGAAGATTACTTTAAAAGAGGCGATTGACCTGGGTGTTACAAACAGTCACTTACTTAAAAACAACCAGGCAAAAATTAATGAAGCCATTGCGGCCGTAACGGAAGCCCGCGAAAGAAAATTGCCCGATGCAAGTATCAGTGGTTCCTGGTTATACTTACCGGTAAAACCGAATATCAATTTAAAATCAGATTCAGCAGGGAGCGGCGGCGGACCGAATGTATCGCAGGCAATGTATGGAATTGCAAGCGTGTCGTTACCCATTTATTCAGGCGGCAGAATTAAATACGGCATTGAATCGGCCAAATACCTGGAGGAGGCTATCCGGCTGGATGCAGATGAAAACAAGGAAGCGGTAATATTAAATACCATCAACGCTTTTAGCAATTTATACAAATCAAAAGCAGCAGTTAGCCTTGTAAAGGAAAACCTGGAACAATCCAATCAACGGGTGAAGGATTTTTCCAACCTCGAAAAAAATGGATTGCTGGCAAGAAATGACTTGCTGAAAGTAGAATTGCAATCCTCCAATATTGAACTGGCATTACTCGATGCTGAAAGCAATTTGAAAATAGCCAATGTAAATATGGCGTTGATGCTCGGCCTGCCGGAACAAACCATATTAATTCCGGATGCTTCAAGCCTGCAACAGGCAACCAGCGTAAAAACCATGGAAGAATATGAACAACTGGCATTGCTGCAACGTAAAGATGCAGCAGCATTATTATTGCGTAAAAAAGTGGCGGACATTGGTATAAAAACGGTGAAAGCGGATTATTACCCTGGTATCGCTTTAACGGCTGGTTATGTAGCAGCAAATATTCCTGATTTTGTAACCATCACCAATGCAGTGAATGTGGGTGTTGGCGTTAAGTATAATCTTTCGGCTCTATGGAAAACTAAGTCAAAAATTGCACAGGCCGAAGCAAGGGTGCAGCAATTAACTGCCAGTCAGCTCATGCTAAACGATAATATCCGGCTACAGGTTAACCAGGCTTATCAAAGTTATTTATTAAGCCAGAAAAAGATAGAAGTGTATAAAAAGGCGGTGGAACAGGCAACCGAAAATTACCGTATCACAAAGAATAAATATGACAACGCATTAGCCACCACTACAGATTTATTAGATGCAGACCTGGCGCAATTACAAACAAAGCTAAATCTTTCCAATGCTGCAGCCGATGCCGTGGTTGCTTATAATAAGCTATTACAAACAGCAGGAATTTTAAATAATAATTAATACATACAAACATCAACACATAAAAGATATTTTATGGATCAGAACTTAAAAGAAACCCCCATTATGAATCAAAACCCAAAAGAAACACCACCACCAACAGAAAGGCTGGTAGCAGAAAAACCTAAAAAGAAAAGCAAGGGTTTTATCATTGTGTTGATATTGCTCGTAGCAGGTGGCGGATGGTTTGGTATTTCCAAATACCTCTATGGGCTGCATCACCAGGATACAGATGATGCCCAGGTTGAAGCCAATATAAGCCCGGTAATACCAAGGGTTGCAGGCTTTGTAAATGAAGTGAGGGTAAAGGATAACCAGCAGGTGAAAAAAGGGGATACCCTGTTGATTTTAGATGACAGGGACCTGGTATTAAAACTACAGCAGGCCGAAGCGGCATTGGCAACGGCACAAAGTAACCTTGGCGTTGCACAGGCTACTACCAATGCTTCAAGAGCTAATATAGCCAGCACACAGGCAGGTATTTCTACTGCAGATGCTCAGATAGATGCCGCCAAAGTAAATGTATGGAGAACCACCCAGGATTACGACCGGTATGCCAACCTGATAAAGGATCACTCAATAACCCAACAACAATACGAGCAGGCAATTGCGGCCAAACAAACCGCGGAACGCCAGTTACAGATATTGGTGCAACAAAAGAACCAGGTGTCGCAACAAACTACTGCGGTTAGCTCTCAAAGCAATGCTACCTCCTCACAAATTGGCGTAGCGAGTGCTATCATCAAACAACGCCAGGTAGATGTTGCAGATGCCAAACTGAACCTTTCTTATGCCGTGGTAATTGCGCCTGCATCGGGCCTTGTATCAAAAGTAAATGTACAGGAAGGGCAGTACCTGCAGGCCGGCCAATCATTGTTCAGCATCGTATTAAACCAGGATGTGTGGGTGGTTGCCAATTTTAAAGAAACACAGTTTGAAAAAATGAGGATCGGCCAAAAAGTTACCGTTCATGTAGATGCTTATCCCAACCATGAATTTGATGCATCCCTTACTTCTTTCTCTCCGGCCACAGGCTCCCGTTTTGCATTATTGCCCCCGGATAATGCCAGCGGCAACTTTGTAAAAGTAGTACAGCGCCTGCCGGTAAAAATTGAGTTTACCAACCCGGCAGATTCATTGGTAAAGCAATTAAGGCCCGGTATGAACGTAGGTGTGGATGTGCATTTGTAAAAGATGCCATATCACGCTGCCGCTGATTAAAATACAGTCAAAATTATAGCGTTCCTCAATCCCCCTTTAGGGGATCGGGGTGTAAATAGTATCGTATGCAACAAATGGAATCTTTGGTAGAATATGGCTCAAGGCGGGTGATCATAACGGTCACTGCTATTCTCTGTGCCTTGCTGGAAATTGTGGACACCACCATTGTGAACGTGGCCCTGAATGATATGCGTGGTACACTGGGTGCAACTTTATCCGAAGTTGGCTGGGTAATTACCGCCTATGCGATCGGTAATGTAATCATCGTGCCCATGACAAGCTGGTTATCCCGCCAGTTTGGACGGCGAAATTATTTCGCCGCTTCTATTATACTATTTACCGTATGTTCCTTTTTATGTGGAAATGCTACCGGCATTTGGGAACTGGTACTATTCCGTTTTTTGCAGGGACTTGGTGGGGGCGCATTACTCGTAACCTCTCAAACAATTATTACAGAAAGTTACCCGGTTGAAAAACGGGGGATGGCGCAGGCGATTTATGGATTAGGTGTTATCATTGGTCCTACTTTAGGGCCGCCCTTAGGAGGTTATATTGTAGATCACGCCTCCTGGCCATATATTTTTTACATCAATATCCCCATTGGGGTAATTGCTACTTTATTGACCTTACAGTTTGTACGCAGTCCTAAATACGGGGAAAAAAGTACCGGAAGTGATATTGATTGGCTGGGCATTGGTTTGCTGGCGCTAACCGTAGGATCATTACAATACGTATTGGAAAAAGGACAGGATGACGACTGGTTCAATAGTTCCGTTATCATCTACCTGGGCGTGGCCGCCATATTGGGCCTGTTCTTTTTTATCTGGCGTGAAACCAGTTTCAGAAATCCCATCGTGGAGTTGCGGGTGCTGAGAAACGGTAACCTGCGGGTAGGAACCATCCTGTCTTTTATCATGGGTTTTGGATTATATGGTTCCACATTTATTATTCCCTTATACACCCAATCCATTTTAGGATGGACAGCCCAGCAGGCCGGGATGCTGATGGTGCCCGCGGCATTAACTACTGCTTTTATGATGCCCATCATCGGTAAATTATTGCAAAAGGGCGTGCCTCAACAATACCTGGTAGCCGGAGGGATGGTATTGTTTTCCATTTTTACATTCTGGGGCTATTTTATCATCTCTCCCGATACCAGTTCCGATAATTTTTTCTGGATGCTAATTGTTCGTGGAGTAGGTATGGGTATGTTATTTATCCCCATTACAACGCTTTCCCTTTCTACTTTAAAGGGGCAGCAAATAGGGCAGGGTGCTGCATTTACGGGTATGATGCGGCAATTGGGCGGTTCTTTTGGAGTGGCGCTGATCACCACTTTTATGTCGAGGCAAAATATGACGCATCGCAGCGACCTGGTAAGTAAACTCGATGCAAACAACCCGGCCGTACAACAAAGGGTACAGGCGATGCAACACGGTTTTATCAATAAGGGCATGAATACTGACGCCGCACTAAAAAGCAGTTACCTGTCGCTCGATCACATGGTAACCAAACAGGCAGCGGTATTATCTTACATGGATGTGTTTTTTTACCTCGGTGTTATATTTTTAATATGCGTACCATTCGTGTTAATGGTAAAGGGTAATAAAGGAAAGAAGATAGATGTAGCGGAAGCGATGCATTAAAATATTCACAACAAACCAATTGAAAAAGCAAAGAGTTTTTAACAACTTCAACTGTATTTAAAAGTTAACCTGATTTTTCAACATGTGAATTAAGGAATACTTTCAATTGTTTTATGGCGAATCAAAATAACAACAGGTCAGTAGCAAAGTGGAAAATTAATCATCGGCTTTTAGCTTACATGATCAATCCGTTTTTGTTGGTTGCCGGGCTTTTTCTATTAAAGTTTACTTAGTCGTTTCAGATAGGTCTAATTCCATAAACAATAAATACTGTCTGAACGCTTCCGGAATTTCAACCTCTTCATAAACTGAAATGTCTTTAAAACCAACACTTCGGTATAGTGAATGAGCAGCTTCCATAAACTTTGGGCTATCTAATCGAACTTTCAGGTAACCTGTTTCTTTTGCGGCATTTAGTAAAGATTGAAGTATAGCCCGTCCTGCTCCAACCTGTCTGAAAGATGGGTCTACATACATTCGTTTGATTTCACCTGTTTCTTCATTAATACTTTTCAGGCATCCTATTCCGCAAGCTGTGTTATCAATGAATGCAAGCAAAAGACGTCCATTGGGTGGCAGGAATTTGTCAATCATCTTAATGTCGTGTTCCACTGCTTCTTTCGGATTATGCGGATGCACACCATAGAGCATTTGCATTTTGTCGTTTCCCCATGTTAGGTAATCTATCCATAATTGTCTCACAAAATCAATGTCATTGGGGAGCGTAGCATCACGAATTTCAACAACGGAATTAGTATTCATATTGGTAGTATTTTAAATATTCCTTTCCAAAGTCTGTTATAATTATATGAATAGCTACAGCCAACGCTTTTATAAATAAAACCAGTAAAATTAAAATAGGTATCTATTTAATTTTACTGGTTCGTCCTAAGTTCCTCCGCCGCGGCGGAGACAGGGGGCTTTAACCCAATACTGCTTCGTGGGTAATATTGGTATTTAATAATTTAGAGATGGGGCAGTTAGTTTTCGCGTCTTCTACAGCGGCATCAAATTGTTCCTGGCTAATGCCTGGTACTTTGGCATTAATGATCAAATGTGATTCGGTGATGGCTCCGGCTGCAGGATCCAGTGTAATGATGCATTGGGTATTTATTTCATCGGCAGTAAATCCGGCTGCATTTAAAACAAAACTCAGCTTCATACTAAAACATCCTGCATGAGCAGCAGCTACCAGTTCCTCCGGATTGGTTCCAATTCCATCAGCAAACCTGGTGTTAAATGAATACTGTGATTTATTCAATACAGTACTTTGGGTTGTAAGACTACCGGTGCCTTCTTTACCTGTGCCGTTCCATACGGCCGTTGCGTTACGTTTCATTGTGTTGTTTTTTATTGTTTGGTAAAATATGTTTCGTTAAAGCCTACCATTATCTTGTTATTCATTTCTATCACCGGCCGCTTGATAATACTCGGATATTCCATCATCAGTTTGATAGCTATTTTCTCATTGGTTACCAGTTGTTGTTCTGCCAAAGGTAAACTTCGCCAGGTGGTACTCTTTTTATTTAGTAATATTTCCCAGCCTGTTTCGTTGCACCATTCGGCCAGTTTTTCTTTTTTGATACCGTATTTTTTGTAATCGTAAAATTCCACCCTGATATTTTTCTTTTTATACCAGTCAAGTGTTTTCTTTATCGTATCACAATTGGGTATTCCGTAAACAGTAATTGTATGCATATTAAAATTCGGGTAATACCGGTTTTGTTTTCATGATCACTTCTATTTTTTCCATTACTTCGGGGGTAAGTAATTTCAAAACCTCCAATGACTTTAGGTTATCCAGCAATTGTTGCTTTTTGGTAGCACCTAAAATGGCCGTACTTACATTTGGATTTTTTACGCACCAGGCAATACTTAAGGATGCAGTACTAACACCCAATTTTGCAGCTAATTCACTCAGCTTTTTCACCTTCTTCATTTTGTCATCGGCCACCCATTTGTCTTTCAGCCAGTCAAATCCTTCCAGTGCAAAGCGGCTTCCTTTTGGAATGCCATCATTGTACTTTCCGGTTAAAAGCCCTGCCGCCAGCGGGCTCCAGATGGTGGTACCCAATCCAACATTTTTATAAATTTCCAGGAACTCGTTTTCAATTTTATTTCTTTCAAATAAATTGTATTGCGTTTGCTCCATGGTTGGGCCAATCAACCGGTACTTTTCAGCTACCCGGTGCGCTTCCATTATTTCCACACCGCTCCATTCGCTTGTTCCCCAGTAAAAAACTTTACCCTGCTGAATTAAATGATTCATTGCCCACACGGTTTCTTCAATAGGGGTGTTTTTATCGGGGCGGTGGCAAAAGAACATATCCAGGTAGTCTACTCCCAAACGCTCCAATGCTTCATTGCAGGCTTCAATCAAATGCTTCCTGCTATTACCGGTTTGGTTGGGCTTGTTCGCTTTTCCGCGCCAGCCAAAAAATGCTTTCGATGAAACAGTATAAGACGTACGGTCCCATTTTTTCTTTTTTAAAATCCGGCCCATCATCTTTTCACTTTCCCCCAATGCATAGGCTTCCGCATTATCGAAAAAATTGATCCCATTATCATACGCGATACCCATTAGCTCATCCGCTGATTTGTCATTGATTTGCTTGCTGAAACTTATCCAGCTACCAAAGGATAAAACACTCACCTGCAAACCCGATTTTCCCAAACGACGATATTCCATGCTGATTTTTTTTGAAAGTTTAAAGTTACAATAACATACCAAGGCTGATATGTTATCTAAATAATTTCCTTAATCCGGAAACTGGGCGGCCGGTACTTTTATAAACCCGGTTGACTGAATAATATGCCATTCTTTAAAATCCTGCCTGGCTTCCATTCCAATACCATTGATGATCTGGGTTCGGGTGCGGATGCGAACCGGTTTATCCGTGTAAAATTCAGTACCGGTTCTTTTTACGTCCCAATACAATTCATCACAGTATAGTGTATCGCCCAACACATTGACGACCTTTACGCTGTCTTTTAAAAAAACGATGCTCTGGGTTTCTTTATATTTTGCGTAACGGGCATCCAGCTTGCTTTCTATGCTATCGCTGTTTTTTTCGTTGTAAAAGTCAACATGAATGGTATTGGGAAATTCAACATAAGCAACGGTATCCTGCACGCGGTACATCAGGGGGCTTCTCAATATAGCCTTCCGCTTACCACCAATTGAGTAGTGTACGGTAACAGTTTTCGCCTCTTCCACTCCCTTTCTTTTTGCGTTAAATTCCTTAATCACATTCGGGTCATTTTCACAGCCGCCTAAAAAAAAGCAGCCCGTAATGAAGGCTGCCAATATTTTTATATTCACTGGATGAATGGACATGTTTCGTGTGATGATTATTGATATTTAGCTCTTCCAAACCAAAGATCACTTAATGACAAACCTACACTGATCCGTAAAGTGCTTTCCCGAAGATTGGAGTTTTTATCGCCACGGCTTCCAAATTCGATCGCTGTATTCAACATGGAAGTCTGGGTTTCATAATAACTCTTTCTCAGTTTCAACGGAAAACCTGCACCAAATGAAAAGCCATATTCCGGCAGGCTGCTATTTACCTTAATATAATCAGGCCCGTAATAAAATCCAAAACGGTACTTTACAAAACTAAAATATTTCTTAAAAGGGGTATTCTCTTTTAAGGGAAAATATTCAGTTCCAACCCTGATTTTCCAGCTATTTTGTACCAGGTCTTGCTGGCCATAAAAACGATAGTCCTGCCATTTCGTTGTTTCAAAATCAGCTCCAAACAGCCAGTTCACAGATTGATAAGTAACTCCTACCCCTAAAGTAGCCGGGTATATCACTTCACCTTTTTGATTATTGGTATAAATACTGTCGATGCGATATTTATTTCCAGCCGCATCAAACTGGACGGTTTCTACCGTTGCATCCCTATTGGCGGTCATGGTTTGCTTTAAGTTGCCATAAGCTCCAAAGCGAAGAATACTGATGTTCTTATTTTTTTTATGTTTTATTTTTTGCTCATACTGAATTCCGCCATTTAAAAATAAACCGCCAAAGTTGGTTTGGCTTTGGGTGTTTGATTGAGCGTACTGGATGGTGTCGTTTAAAAAGGCAAGCCGGGTACTGTAATCTTTGTTGCCAAACATATAACCACCGTTTGCCCCAATGTTAAATTTTTTGATCCTTAATCCCAAACCGAAATAAGCCTGGTTTAACCCGCCACTACCTTCATAAACGGTACCTAAACTATCCACTCCCTGTAAACGCTCCTGCTTGATAATCTTGTAATTAATTTTCGATACGGGCCTCAGGCCAATATTCATTCCAAGGAAAATATCTTTTTTATTTGCCTTTTTCATTTTGATTGGAAGACCTAGTTGCAGGTACGACATAACCGCATTGGTAGCAGAAAATCTTGCGGCGGGATTGGTGCTTTTCAAAGTTCTTCTGTCAGCTTCGGCACCAATATCAAAAATGGTGGCTTTCAAATTGCCATAAGAAGCGGGATTAACAAAATTAACACTGGAATAATCAGAAAACCCTGCTACAATACCACCCATTCCCCGCGAAACAATATTTGATTTGGGAACAATATCACCTAATCCATAACGGGAATAAGGAGAGTTTTCCTGTGAATAAGCCGCATGCTGTAAGCCACAAGCAACGATGAATACGGGTAAAAATTTAGTGATTGTTAGTTTCGCTGAGTGCATACAGTCCTTTGAATAAGAAATTTAAGTCTGCAAATATCTTGTTTTTAAGTTGACCGGCAAAATAGCCCGAATCACCCCCGGTTAAAACCACGTTAAAGTTGCTGTATTTTGAAGCATAATAATCGATAAAACCCTTTATTTCATAGGTAATTCCGGCAATTACACCGCTTTGTAAATTTGTTTTGGTATCATACCCAATTACCGGGAAATTCCAGTCTTTTTGCACCAATGGTAATAATGCGGTGTACTCATTCATGGCTTTAAAACGCATTTCCATACCGGGCGAAATGCTGCCACCAAGAAACTCATGGTTTTGATTGATAAAATTGTAAGTGATGCAACTGCCCAATCCCACTACCAGGTTATTTTTGCCAGGGAAATAATGTACAGCCGCTGCAACCAGCGCCAGCCTGTCGGCTCCGATAGATTCAGGTTTACCAACCGGGGTAGTAAAATTTATTTTTGTAAGATGGGATAGTTTGTGAAAGCTGGTTCGTTCCGCTAAAATGTGTTCTATATCCGGGTTGTGAATAATTACGGATGATAAGATGGCTTTCTGAGGCTTGTATTGTATAAGCAATTTCTCTATTGTAAGAACACTGTCATCATGTAGCACCAACTCCTCTTTAAAAATATCATTTTCAAAAATGGCGGCTTTTAACCGGGTATTTCCAAAATCAAGGCAAAGAGTGGTAAGGTTGATGGCTATTGGTTGATTGTTCATAGTTAAATGCAGTTTGTAATTATACCGGGATTCAAAAATTAACTGAACTGCAAATCATTGATGCAGTATTTTTTATATGATTGAAATACAAATACTATTCTACCCGAGCGTTTCAAAATCAACGGAGAATTCTCCTTTTGTGAACGATTAACAGAAAACCATAAACAGTAAATTCTAAACATCCTACAAATCAAACCCACTCAAATTTTTAAAATGCCCGTTTAGTTTAATCCTGTCTTTCAGTGTTTCCATCTCCGATACTACCGGCAAAACTTTCAGCAGGTGTTGTTTTAAATATTCCTGCCGTTGCAGTTCGTGCATTAACTGCAATAATTCATATTCTTCCGTGATGGATAAACCTGCATGGTGGGCCACTTCATAGCTCCATAGTTCATCATCCATTTTATTAAATGCTTTGTTTATTTTTAAAATGGTATGTAACTGGCGAATGCCTGCAATCACTTTTTCCATTAAAACACGATTGCCATTGGCATAATTTTCCGGGTAATTTACAATGGCGCCGCTGTATAATTTATCCGGAACCGACTTCAGTATTTCCAATACCCGAAATACTTTGGTTCCTTTTGTTTTAATATCCATTTCTCCATTGTCATATACTTCTGTAATTTCAACCAGTTCCACCAGCGTGCCCATTTCGCTTACCTTATTATTAATCACCGCCGGAATACCAAAAGGTTTTTTACTTTCTTTACAGTCGGTTATTAATTGTTTATACAGTGGTTCAAATATATGCAGGTTTAGCTCCTCACCCGGATATACAACAATACCAAGCGGAAATATAGGTATGAAATTGGTCATTGTTTGAAATCAAATTTTACCGAAGATAATAATGAAAGCTGAAAAACAAAGTTGCTGTGAAGACTGGCAATCCTATAAAAGTGGGCCAATTATGTCCTATAAACCAACGTTTTGAAAAAAACAGAAGTTGGAGGAGCTTTAAAAGCTTCCCTAATTCCCCTTCAGGGGATAGGGGTATTATTTTTGGAATTTGATTTATTTACGATCAATTTTGTTGGATGTGGCATCAATACCTTCAACAGATACAAGAGGGCGACATTAAAGCGCTGGCCCGTTGTATTTCACTAATAGAAAATGAAGTGCCTGGATATGAAGAATTGCTGCAATTACTGCCGCCATCCGGTAAGCCCATCATTGGCATTACCGGTCCCCCCGGTGCAGGTAAAAGTACATTGACAGATGCATTGATCGGCACGCTGGTAAAAGCCGGTAAAAAGGTAGGAATCCTTTGTATTGATCCATCTTCCCCATTTAATTTGGGTGCCTTATTGGGCGACCGGATAAGAATGAGTGACTGGTACAACAACCCGAATGTATTCATCCGTTCATTGGCAACAAGAGGTTCGTTAGGTGGATTGCATCCAAAAATTATTGAAATAAGTGACCTGTTGAAAGCCACTCCATTTGATTATGTTATTATAGAAACGGTAGGCGTGGGACAAAGTGAAATTGAAATTGCAGGCCTGGCGGATGCAACCATTGTGGTGGTTGTGCCCGAAGCGGGCGATGAAGTACAAACCATGAAAGCCGGTTTAATGGAAATAGCCGACATCTTTGTGGTAAATAAGTCAGACCGGCCGGATGCGGATTTGTTTGTAAGAAATTTAAGGCTGATGCTTGCACCGGCTTTTCATAAAAAGGATATACCGATACCGGTTATAAAAACAATTGCCTCGCAAAAAAAAGGAATTGAAGAATTATATGAAGCAATCATAGCTCACATTGATTTGCACTTATTAAACGATAAACGATTCTGGCTGCTGGCAGAAAAAACCTATTTTCTCATTCAGCAAAAAAGAATGAAAGATATTAGCAAAGCCGAAATAAAAGCCCGGATTGAAGCAGCTGGAAAGGATTTTAATTTGTACAGCTTTATTCAAAATTATTAGGCAACAGATAAATGTCTGATGGCTGATTTTTTGATGTCTGATTTATTTCAATGCATAGATCTTCTTGACTTCTGCCAAACAGATTGCACAATCTCCTCCATTTCCCTTCCGCCGCGGCGGAAGGATAGGTGGTTCCTACTCTTCCCAATCACAACCAATTGGTGCACCCGGCGGTATCTCCTTATGAATGGTTGGTTTAGCTTTTTCAGGCGCTTTCATCCGCTCCAATGCCAATATAAAATGTGCTGATAATTGGTCATCTTTTACAAGTTTTTGTTGTGCCTCTATGTGTTTTTTTAAATCACTCAATGCTTTGGCCAGTACAGCTTTTGTTTCAAAAGAGGCATTGTCATCAATGGATGCAGCCAGTAAATAAGTTAGCAGCACCTGTGAAGTTTGTAGTTGGATTAATTGTTCCATTCCTTTTCTTACTGGTGCCTTCCAGGTGATGGCCAGCAACTGGTTGATCATTTCCCTTACACCCAACCCGTTGTTTTCAATTTCATATTGCACCATCCGGTTTAGCCTGTCTGCATTAAATAAAAAGGAAAGCGGTAAGTCTGCCGCTGTTTCTGCAGGGGCGAGGGCATCAAAAGCAAGCCCCGTTCTTTTCTTAAATAATTCTCTTGTAAAATTATAGCCAGCTGGTCGCGGAGGAATTAACCGGACGATGGCATCAGGTAATAACAAAAATTTCGGATCAAGGCAACTGATCACTGCATTCAATGCGGTTAACTGGTCGTCTTTTGTTAAGGACTTTGTGATCAACTGTCCATCGCCTCTGAGTGCATAAGTGTAGTTTAAGCCTCCTACCCACTTGGTAACGGCTTCCAGTTGGTAGCGATGGTACAAATACACCGGTACCAATACATCTTCCAATGTTGCCATTGGCATACCGGGCCGGATATTTTTTTCGCCAAACTGTGCCAGCGCCTTACTACGCACTTTTTTCATTTCAATTAATTCAATCACCGGGTCGTTGCCACCATCCCATAAGTGGGCAAAGGGATGAAGTCCACCCGGTGCTCTTGAATCGCGGTCACTGATAAACTGCAACCCGTTTTTATTGGCATCTGTAAGTAATTTATTCTGTGCCGAAGGTTCGTCCGTTCCAGTGGGATAATCCTGGTAGCCCCAGGTAACCGCTACTTTATCCCAATCCCCAATCTTCAAATCATAAGCATTTGAAAGATCAATATCAACTTTTGCAGTTAACCTCACAAACGGATGCGGATAATCCATTACACTGGCACGGTTGCTTACACTGGCTGCATAATTATGCATTAATCCCAGGGTATGTCCTACTTCATGTGCAGCTAATTGTCTTAATCTGTCCAGGGCCATTTTCAGCATTTTATCATCAGCCGGCATTCCATTTTCGAAAGGAGCCAGCAGGCCCTGCGCTATCAAATAATCCTGCCTCACCCGCAATGAACCCAATGAAACCTGGCCTTTAATGATTTCTCCCGTTCTTGGATCTACTACCGAAGCGCCGTAACTCCAGCCCCTGGTGGAGCGGTGCACCCAGTTGATTACATTGTACCGGATATCCATCGGGTCGGCACTATCCGGCAGCAATTTTACCTGGAATGCATTTTTATAACCGGCTGCTTCAAAGGCCTGGTTCCACCAACCGGCTCCTTCCAGTAATGCAGTTCTGATTGGTTCCGGTGTTCCGTTATCGAGGTAATAAATAATTGGTTTTACAGGTTCACTAACAGCCGCGGTTGGATCTTTCTTTTTTAACCGGTGCCGGACGATCATTTTTTTCTCAATAGGTTCACTAACCGGCGTGCTGTAATCAAAATAGGAAGTATTGATAAAGCTACTCCGGATATCGAATACTCTGGGCTTGTAATCAGCATCGGGCAATTGCACAAATGAATGATGCATCCGCAGTGTGATTGCTTCTGGTGACGGGGTAACACTATTTATAAAGTTGCCGGTGGTACCATCCGAATTTACCAGGGTGATGGTTGCTTCAATTTCGGTATTGAGGGGAAAATTTTTAGTACCGGTTAGATAAATGGCGGAACGGCTTTTATCAAATGTATATGTTCCCTGCTGGGTTGCTTTTATTTTGTTAACTGCCTTCATGGCATCCCTTAATAGAAAATCGGTGGCGTCTACCAAAATACTACTATCACTTTCCGCTTCAATGGCAAACCCCCACAAGGTAGACCGGGCGAAGGATTGCTCTACCGCTTTCTTTTCATTGGCGTCATTCGTAACAGCCCGGTAACTATAATTGGGTTCAATCATCAAAAGCTTTCTGCCGATTCTGCTGAATTGGATAATCCGGGTATCTCCCAGTAAACCCCTGTCTAGGCCAATATCGTTGCTACCTAATCCCGCAGGTAACGATTGCTGGTATAAAATTTCTTTTCCTGATTTACTGATTTCGAGCCAGATTTTACCGGTGGCTTCTTCCCAATAATAATTCAAAAAACCTTCCTGCTTTTTCATGTCCTTCGTTTTTTCAACGATGGCAGGTAATTTTTGTGCAGCCAGTAAGGTGGAAATAAAGAAAAAAGATAAGCTGATGATATACTTCATGCGTACAATTTTGTTCGCACAAGATAAGGAAACGCTGATTCAGGAAATCAGTTGCAAAAATTGAAAAGGGAATTATTGCTGTTCTTCTACTTCCTTATTGTTTTTGTACCAGCGGAAACCGATAAAACCCACAATGGCAAAAGGCATGATCATTAAATATAAAATGCCACTGTTCATTCCCTGTGCGGGTTTTTCTCCCAATTGCTGAGCTGTTTTGGTACAAAGCGAGCACTGTGCACTGCCTGTAGTTTGTACAAAAAGCAACAGTTGAAAAGATAATAAGAATATGAGAGCGATTTTTTTCATTGAGGCAACAAAGTTAAACAGCTTTTTTTAAAAGAGCCAGTTTGTGGAACTTTAAAATTTTGGTATTATTCCCTATAACAACCCTATAAAGCCGGATTTCTATTTTATGTTTATGTACTCAATTAATTTTATGTCATGAGCCAAAATAAGAGAATCTGTGAAGCCAGTGAGAAATAACATCTTCATTGGCTCAAAAATTATGTTAAACCTTTTTCCGGAGGTTAAAGATCAGACATCGAAAAATCAGTCATCAGACATTTTAAATATTGATTTCTATACCTTTGCAGCCTATTTGTTAAATCAATAAATTGTATCAATCATGCCCGGATTTGAATTTTTTGGCGATGAAGAACGCGAAGAAGTAAATGATGTAATGCAAACCGGTATCCTGATGCGGTACGGCTTTGACGGAGCTCGTAAAGGAATCTGGAAGGCGAAAGAGCTGGAACAGGCGATCAATGAGACTTTTGGAAGTAAATATGCGCAATTGGTAAGCAGCGGAACTGCTGCATTAACTACCGCATTAACTGGCCTCGGAATTGGATATGGAGATGAAGTGATTATTCCTTCTTTCACTTTTGTAGCAAGCTTTGAAGCCGTTTTGAGCGTAGGCGCCATACCGGTTTTGGTTGATGTGGATGACACTTTAACCTTAAGTCCCCCGGCTGTCAGGGCAGCCATTTCGCCCAAAACAAAATGCATCATGCCCGTACACATGTGCGGCAGTATGGCCGATATGGATGAACTGGTGGCTATCTGCAAAGAACACAACCTCGTATTAATTGAAGATGCCTGCCAGAGTATTGGCGCAACCTATAAAGGCAAAAAATTAGGTACCATTGGCGATGCCGGTACTTTTAGTTTTGATTTTGTAAAAACGATCACCTGTGCAGAAGGCGGTGTAGTAATGACCAACCGGGAAGATGTATATGTAGCCTGCGATGGTTACAGCGATCATGGCCATGATCATAAAGGAACAGACCGTGGTGCCGATCTTCATCCGTTTATAGGGTACAATTACCGGATCAGTGAATTGCATGCTGCAGTTGGCCTGGCACAAATAAAAAAGCTGGATAATTTTTTATCCATTCAACGTAAAAATAATAAGGCCTTAAAAAATATCCTCTCCACCATTCCCGAAATTTCTTTCAGGAGGGTACCGGATGAAGCGGGAGACAGTTGCACTTTTTTGAGTTGGTTTTTGCCAACTCCTGAACTTACAAAAGCCGTAGTTACTGAAATGAGAACCCAGGGAATTATGGCAGGTAGTTTTTACTGGTTTGATAATAACTGGCATTACATCACTAAGTGGGATCATTTGAAGGGGTCGGTAACGCTTAATAAATTGCATCCCGACCTGAAAGCCGCTGTGATTCAACAGGCCAATAAAGATTTTTCTGTTAGCGATGCGGTAATGAGCCGGTGCGTTTCTACCCTCATCAGTTTGCTGTGGACGGAAGAACAAATACAGGCAAAAGGTGGTCAAATGGTAACGGTGATAAAGAAAGTATTGCAGGAACATGCGGTAACTTATTAAAACTATTCTATCTTGGGGCAACACCTTAAGATAGAATCTATGCTAAATAATAACCGCCGCAATTTTTTGCAAAGAGCAGGAGCTTTAACGGCTACTGCTTTTTTTTCGTCTCTTACAAAACCCTCATGGGCAAATAATCTGGAACGTGCCTTGCAAAATGCCGAAGGAATACCGGCGGTTGTGCTGGCATCAGAAGAGGAATTCTGGTATTATATCCAACAATCATTTACTGTCTCGTCCGGCATTATTAATTTGAATAATGGAGGTGTGTCTCCTGCGCCCAAAACAGTACAAGATGCCATGAAACGGTATTATGATTACAGCAACGAAGCGCCCAGTTACTACATGTGGCGCATTCTTGACCAGGGCCGTGAACCCTTAAGAAAAAACCTGGCGAAGCTGGCAGGCTGCGATGCAGAGGAAATCGCCATCAATCGCAATTCATCTGAAGGGCTGGAAACGGTTATTTTTGGCCTGCAATTAAAAGCCGGGGATGAAGTAGTAGCCGCCAAACAGGATTATCCCAATATCATCAATGCCTACAACCAGCGGGAGAAAAGAGAAGGGATCAAAATAGTTTGGATCAACCTGGAGTTACCTTCCGTAGATGAAAATTACCTGGTGCAGCAATATGTAAAAGCATTTACTTCCAAAACAAAGGTTGTACATATCACCCATATCATCAACTGGAACGGGCAGATACTTCCTGTAAAAAAGATTGCGCAGGAAGCCCACAAAAGAGGCATTGAAGTAGTGGTGGATGGCGCCCATTCATTTGCTCATTTTGATTTTAAAATCCCGGACCTGGATGCCGATTATTTTGCGGCCAGCTTACATAAATGGCTCTATGCGCCCATCGGCACCGGTTTATTATATGTAAAAAAGGATAAGATCAAAAGTATTTACCCATTGTTCGCCACCAGTGAGGATCCGTTGAAAGATGATATCCGAAAGTTTGAAAATTTAGGCACCCGGCCTTTTTTTATCGAACAGGCCATTGGCAAGGCAATCGAATTTCATGAAATGATCGGAAGCGAACGAAAAGAAAAGCGCTTGCACTACCTGAAAAATTACTGGATGGAAAAAGTGCAGCATATTCCGAAAGTAAAATTGAATACTTCATTGGATCCTAAATGGGGCTGTGCAATTGGCAATGTGGCGATAGAAGGAAAAAAACCCGGCGAACTCGACTCCTTCCTGTTTGACAAATATAAAATTCATACTGTCGGGATTGTATGGGAAAATATCAGCGGGGTAAGGATAACTCCGAATGTGTACACTACAATAAAAAACCTGGATTTGCTGATAGAGGGGATAACAGCTTTTGCAAAAATTTGATGGCATTAATCTACACACTATCCTTTTGTTAGAGGGAAGAAAAATCATGTTTTAAATCATCAATATATAACCTGTATTTTTTCTCCCCTTCAGGGGATGGGGGCGGTATTTCTTCTTTTTCCTTCCATCCGATCACAATCTTCTACACTCCCCAACCTAAACCGGAAAGGAATTTTGGTTGCCTTCTCAAATTTAATTTCCTGTTTGCAAAAAAATCCTAAGTTGGTTACATAAAAATTAGGCGCTATAACCTGCTTAACTGCGGGGGTAGTGTTTTTTGTTTTAATCAGTAAAACAGTAGTTAGTGGTAAATTATTTGTCTTTTCCAACAACAACATTTTCACAGGGTTAGCTGGTTCATTTTGTGAAAATGCCGTGGCGGCTACAAAAATCATGCAAAAAAATATAATTTTACCTTTTTTATACACTTTACGTAGTTGAATGTGTGTAAATTTACGGTTTTATAGAATAATGGGTTTGCATTGTTCGTTAATATAAATCTTCAATCGGCCTTTAATAAGTTTAAAGTGATAATGAAGAGAGCCCTGGGAAATAAATGCTGGTCTTGTTTAACTGATCATATATGAGCTTTCTGAGGTAACTTTTTTAATTCCGTACCAACATCATTTATTTAATAAACTTAATCATCCTGGAAGGGATAATGGAATAAAATATGGCTTTAAGTCAGGGATTATATCAAAGACAATTACAAAAATTATCGCCGCAACAAATTCAGTTAATGAAATTGCTGCAGGTGCCAACTGCCCTTTTGGAAGAGAGAATAAAGGAAGAACTGGAAGAAAACCCGGCCCTGGAAACAGGTGAAGAAGAAGAAGCAGAGGAGTTTGAAAACGACGTAACGGAAGAGTTTGAAACAAAGGAGGATGAATTTGACCTCGATGGCAGTAAGGATGAATATGAAAATATTGACATCAGCGATTATGTGCAGGATGGAGACGATGATATTGCGGATTATAAGATGCGGGATGAAAATTACCCGGAGCAGGATGATAGCAAAGTAATTCCACACAGGGTAGAAACCGGCTTTAATGAAATAATGCTGGAGCAGGTAGGGCAATTGAACCTGGATGATCATAAGAAGCAGGTGGCAGAACAGATCATTGGCAACCTGGATGATGACGGGTATTTAAGACGGGATATCAGTGCTATTGTAGATGACCTTGCCTTCAGGCAAAACATTCAAACCTCTGAGGAGGAAATTGCAGAACTGATTTTGCAGATACAACAGTTTGATCCACCAGGGGTATGTGCCCGGAATCTACAGGAATGTTTACTGATTCAACTGGAAAGAAGGGTCAATGAGGGCGCAGCGGTAGAAATGGCCATCAAAGTGCTGGAGAAATATTTTGATGAATTTACCAAAAAGCATTACGAAAAAATTCAGCGGGGATTAAATATTACCGACGACCAGCTAAGGGAAATTATCAACCAGATTATTAAACTAAATCCCAAGCCCGGTGGAAATATTGGCGAAAGCAGCAAAGGTGAAGGTTATGTGATCCCCGATTTCTTTATCATTAATAATAACGGAAAATTAGAATTGACCCTTAACAGCAGAAATGCACCCGATCTGCGGATCAGTGAAGGTTACCGGGATATGCTGAAGGATTATGACCGGGGTACAAAAAAAGATAAGCGGCAAAAAGAAGCGGTGCTTTTTATCAAGCAAAAAATTGATTCGGCCAAATGGTTTATTGATGCTATTAAGCAGCGGCAACATACTTTGCTAAGTACCATGGAAGCCATCATGAATTATCAATATGATTTTTTTATAACCGGTGATGAGACTGAAATGCGGCCAATGATCTTAAAGGATATCGCTGAAAAAACCAATCTCGATATTAGTACTGTAAGCCGGGTTGCCAACAGTAAATTTGTACAAACCGAGTTTGGTACTTACCGGCTCAAGTTTTTCTTTAGTGAGAGTTTACAAACAGACAGTGGCGAAGAAGTAAGTACCCGTGAAGTAAAAAAGATTCTCAGTGATTTGATAGAAGCAGAAAGTAAAAAGCATCCATTAAGTGATGAACGATTAACAGAATTATTACAGGAAAAAGGGTACAACATTGCAAGACGGACGGTTGCCAAATACAGGGAACAACTGAATGTACCGGTGGCAAGATTGAGAAAAGAATTATAATACCACCCCCGTTCCGCCGCGGCGGAGTGTTAAGAAAAGCTTTTATGGATATTACCAACCAGGTTTTAGATAGCACAAAATTGACTGCACCAAAGACTGACAGCCATTCTCCGATACTCCGGGTTTTTGCTCATTTGTTTTCTTATGTATTTCACCCGCTTTTTATTCCATTATATGTTACCTGGTTTTTAGCATTCATTCATCCCTCCTATTTTTCGGGCTTTAGCAGTGTGGGAAAACAGAAATTGATGCTGTTGATAGCGATTAATGCTTTCGCTTTTCCCGCAATCACCGTTTTGTTGCTAAAGGGGCTGGGCTTTATCGATTCGCTTTTTTTAAAAACCCAAAAAGACCGGATCATTCCTTATATCGCCTCCGGCACTTTCTTTTTCTGGACACAATATGTATTAAGAGAGCAAAACTATGTTCCCCGGATATTGGTAGCCTTTATGTTTGGTGTTTTTATCTCTTCTTCGGCAGCATTGATTGCCAATATTTATTATAAAATAAGCATGCATGCCATTGGAATGGGCGGATTAACCGGGCTGTTTCTTGTTATTATGCAGCAAAACTCCATGTTAATGACCTGGCCCTTATCGCTGGTTATTTTGTTAACCGGACTGGTTTGTACATCCCGCATGATTGTAAGTGACCACAAGCCAAAAGAAATATATATGGGTTTATTGGTTGGGTTGGTTTGCCAGTTTGTAGGTGCCATGATAAATTTATAGTTCGAAGGTTTAGGGTGTAGGGTTAAAGGCGTAAGGAAGAGGATTTAAGTAACCCGTAAACATAAAAAAGCAAGAGGCCCCAACCAACATCGGGGCCATCTTTTCTTCTGTCGTGCCTAACAATTGAGGTAAGCGCCGGATTTTTATTTAAATCTGGCTGTTAAGGATTTTTGAGCTGGTACAATATTTTTTAGTAGGATGGTAAATAAAAAGGCAACTGCCATTTTTTATTACGTCGATAATTTTTTTACTTAATTCATTGGGTATTGCCGGGCAGCCATAACTTCTTCCCAGGGCGCCCCTGCTATTGATAAACTGGTCGCTTACATAATCAGCTCCGTGAATTACGATCGCTCTTTCGTACGCCTTGTCATTGATTCCTTTTTCACAACCTTTCAGCCGGAGTGAATATCCGTGTCCCCCGATATAAGTTCCCATTGTAGTATAAAATCCAAGGCTGCTTTGATGCGACTCAGGCAGGTTTGAAAATTCATTCGCATATTCATTACCCGAATTTCGTCCATGTGCCACCCATGTATTGAATAATATTTTCCCGGTAATTACATCAATCACATACAGTCTTTTTTGGGTAGATGCTTTGCTAAAATCAACTACGGTCAGGATATTTTTTTTAGTGACCTGGTTCACCCTGTTTAAATAGTCAAATCCTTTCATTGCAAAATTAAATGCAGCTTTCGAGAGTCCTGCATTACCCAATTGCCATACATTGTAGCAATCTGATTTTTCCTCCTTTGTTGCGTGCAATATGTTATCTGCAGTTGAATCAGCAGATACTACATAGGAAAACGGTTTTGATACAGGTCGTGAATTATTAACGATAGAAAACTTTGTATAACTCATAACCAATACTGCAACGGCGGCCACGAGGGGGTAAGAAGTAAGTTTTAACATTTTGTTGGTTTTCATGTTAGCAATCAGTTGATTGCTAGGATTGTCCATATAAATCGATAAAATCCTTACTTTATTGTTAACACAATAATATTTATGCTGGTAATGGTATTTGGTTTTTTCTTATCTTAACATTTATTCTGCGGAATAGCCCGATTGCCTGCCTGTTCAATAACCAAAAATCATTTTTTGTCATGCATTTATCTCCCAGGGAATCTGAAAAGTTATTGCTTTTTTTAGCCGGTGAATTGGCGGAAAAAAGAAAGGCAAGGGGATTGAAACTGAATTATCCGGAAGCTATTGCCCTCATCAGCAGTCATTTGCAGGAGGCTGCCCGTGACGGACGATCCGTTGCCGATTTAATGCAATACGGCGCCACTATTTTAACACGCTCAGATGTAATGGAAGGTATCCCCGAAATGATTCATGAGATACAGATTGAAGCTACTTTTCCGGATGGAACCAAACTGGTTACAGTGCATGACCCGATAAGGTAAAAAGCCCCCTCTAACTCCCCCGAGGGGGGAGAATAAGGCAAGAATCTTTGGATGCATATTTTATTCAGAATAGTAAGAGAGACTGTAGTTATCATCGACTGAAAAATTAATAACCTTCTTTACTTTTTGCTTCGGCAGAAATTCGGACCAAAACTATTTAAATATGATACCAGGCGAATATATTTTAGCAACCGGAGATATTGAGTGCAATGCCCGTCGGGAAACTGCACAAATTACAGTAGTAAATACCGGCGACAGGCCGGTGCAGGTAGGATCGCATTTTCATTTTTTTGAAGTAAATAAGCAAATGGAATTTGACAGGCAAAAAGCATTTGGCATGCGGCTGAATATTGCAGCCGGTACTGCCATTCGTTTTGAACCGGGTGAAGAAAAAGATGTAGAACTGGTAAGTTTTGGCGGCAGTAAAAAAATAATGGGTTTTAATAATTTAGTGGATGGCGATATTAATGAACAAAATAAAGAGCTGGCTTTAGTTAAGGTTAGTGAGTTAAATTTTAAAAACAAAACCAGGTAAAAGACCTGATGTGGCGGGTGAGGACATCCACCACGGCTGAGTTTTCACCATTAACCTTTGACCATTGACCATTCACCATTCACCATTCACGAATTCACCATCATTTAAACAGCTACAATCCATGCCACTACACATCAACAGGATAAAATACGCCAACATGTATGGCCCTACCACCGGTGATAAAATTCGCCTGGGCGATACAGAATTATTGATTGAGATTGAAAAGGATTATACAGTGTATGGCGATGAAGCCAAATTTGGCGGTGGCAAAACCATCCGGGATGGCATGGCCCAATCGGCAACCGCTACCCGTAGTGAAGGTGTACTGGATTTTGTAATTACGAGTGTAATGATTATGGATCATTGGGGTATTGTGAAGGGTGACATTGGGATTAAGGATGGAAAAATTGCAGGCATTGGTAAAGCTGGTAATCCGGATACCATGGAAGGTATTACACCCAACATGATCATCGGTGCCTCTACCGAAGTACATGGCGGCGCCGGCTTAATAGCTACTGCGGGTGGTATCGATACGCATATTCATTTTATTTGCCCGCAACTGGTGGATCATGCTTTATTCAGCGGGATTACTACCATGATTGGCGGCGGTACAGGTCCTGCTGATGGAACCAATGCAACCACCGTAACGCCGGGTGCATGGAATATTGAAAAAATGCTACAATCCGCCGATGCCTTTCCTATGAACCTTGGTTTTTTTGGTAAGGGTAATTGTGCCGCCATTGCACCGCTCGAAGAACAGATTGAAGCGGGCGCCCTCGGTCTTAAAATTCATGAAGACTGGGGATCTACCCCGGCGGTAATTGATGCCTCGCTGAAGGTTGCAGATAAATATGATGTGCAGGTTGCCATACATACCGACACTTTAAATGAAGCCGGTTTTTTAGAAGATACCATCGCCGCCATCAACGGCAGGGTGATCCATACCTTTCATACAGAAGGAGCCGGTGGTGGCCATGCACCGGATATTATCAAAGCAGCGATGTATCCAAATATTTTGCCTTCCTCTACCAACCCAACCAGGCCATATACCGTTAATACAATTGATGAACACCTGGATATGCTGATGGTTTGCCATCACCTGGATAAGTCGGTTCCGGAGGATGTGGCTTTTGCGGATAGCCGTATTCGGCCTGAGACAATTGCTGCGGAAGATATACTACAGGATATGGGTGTGTTTAGTATGATGAGCAGCGATAGCCAGGCAATGGGAAGGGTGGCGGAAGTAATTACCCGTACCTGGCAAACGGCGCACAAAATGAAAGTACAAAGAGGTGCTTTACCCGAAGATGAAGGAACGGGGAATGATAATTTCAGGGCCAAAAGATATGTTTCAAAATACACCATCAACCCGGCTATCACGCATGGTATTTCATCATATGTTGGCTCGTTGGAAAATGGCAAGTTGGCTGATATTGTATTATGGAAACCTGCCTTGTTTGGCGCCAAACCCGAAATGATTATCAAGGGCGGAATGATCATCGCTGCAAGAATGGGTGATCCCAATGCATCCATCCCTACACCGCAGCCTGTTGTTTACCGGCACATGTTTGGGGCTTATGGAAAAGCTTTGTTTACCACCTGCGCTACATTTGTTTCAAAACTGTCATTGGAAAAAAATGTAGTGCAACAATACGGGCTTCAAAAAATGCTATTGCCGGTAAAGGATTGCCGTACTATTTCAAAAAAGAATTTAATACACAACGACGCCACCCCGCAGATAGATGTAAACCCGGAGAATTATGAAGTAAAAGTGGATGGGGTGCATATTACCTGCGAACCTTTGGCGGAGTTACCGCTGGCGCAACGATATTTTTTGTTTTAAGTTTAGCCACGAATGCACGAATTTTCACGAAAACTTACAAGTACAGGATGTTAATAAAAGAAAAAATAGGGAACCTTAATTTTTTTGCGTTGTACAACCGTAAAATCGATTACCTGTTGCTGGAATGGTACGAAACCAATAAGCGTATCCTGCATAAAAAAACAGCCGCAGGTGTGGAGGTGGTGATGAAATTTTTAAACGAAAATCAGCAACTCACCGAAGGCGATATTATTTACGAAGATGATTTCAGTATCGTAGTGATTGAGGTAAAGGAGTGTGATGCAATGATCATTAAGCCAAAAACAATGTTTGAGATGGCTTCTGTCTGTTATGAAATTGGCAATAAACACATACCGGTTTTTTATCAGCACGATGAAATATTGGTTGCTTATGAAGCTCCTTTATTTCAGTTATTTTCATCAGCAGGGTATGATGTAAGTATAGGAAAAAGAAAGCTGATCAATCCTTTAAAAACCTCTGTTTCACCCCATGGCCATAATAGCGGAAGCTTATTTTCAAAAATTATGAAACTGACAAATTCTCCTGAATGAGCAGAGCACTGTTGAGTTTATTACAATTGTCAGACCCCACATTGCCTATTGGCGGATATGCTCATTCCTCGGGGTTGGAGACATACATACAGCAAGGTATCGTACACAACAAAGCTACCGCTAACCAATTTGTAACCGGGATGCTTACCCGGAATTTGCAGTATACCGATGCGGCTTTTGTTTCGCTTGCGTATGATGCGGCGGAAGCAGGCGATATTGAAACAATTTTGCAGTTGGATATGGAATGTACCGCCGTGAAATTGCCCAGAGAAATGAGGCAGGCAAGCCAGAAATTAGGAATGCGGCTGATGAAAATATTTCAACCCGTTTGTGAAAATAAATTGGCAGATAAATACAGAATAGCAATCGAGTTGAAAGAAGCTACGGGCCACTATTGTATTGTATTTGGATTGTATGCTCATGCGTTGCATATTACAAAGCAGGATGCATTAACGGGTTTTTTTTACAATGCAGCAGCAGGTATGGTAACCAACAGCGTAAAGCTGGTACCATTGGGCCAGCAGGACGGGCAGGAGATATTATTTTCATTACAGTCGTTAATAGATCAGTTAGTAGTAAATACAATGGTGCCGGATAAAGATATGCTTGGATTATGTTGTACCGGTTTTGATATAAGATGTATGCAGCATGAGCGGTTGTATTCGAGATTGTATATGTCGTAACCCCCATCCCCTAAAGGGGAGTTATTCGGGGAGTTTCACTTTTCATTAAGGGTAAAATCACACAAAAAAAAACTATAATTCATTTAAAACTATGACCGAAAGAAAATATATAAAAATCGGGGTCGCCGGCCCGGTTGGTTCGGGTAAAACAGCTTTGATAGAAAGGCTGAGCCGCCTGATGAGCAAGGATTATAGCCTGGCGGTAATCACGAATGATATTTATACAAAAGAAGATGCGGAATTTTTAACGCAGAACAGTTTGCTGCCGGCAGAAAGAATCATCGGTGTAGAAACCGGCGGTTGCCCACATACTGCCATACGGGAAGACGCCAGTATGAATATGGAAGCCGTGGAAGAAATGGCCACCCGCATACCGGATGTGGAGATTATTTTTATTGAAAGCGGGGGCGATAATTTATCGGCAACTTTTAGTCCCGACCTTGCGGACCTTACCATTTTTGTAATTGATGTGGCTGAGGGAGATAAGATTCCACGAAAAGGCGGACCGGGTATTACCAGGAGCGACTTGTTGGTAATTAATAAAATTGACCTGGCACCTTATGTAAATGCTGATTTGGGAGTAATGGAAAGAGATGCCCGTAAAATGCGCAATGGCAATCCTTTCATCTTTACCAATTTGATGAGCCTGCAGGGATTGGATAGCGTGGCAGGCTGGATAAAGAAATATGCATTGCTGGAACCGGTTGAGGAACCCATTTTATACAGATGATCGCAACCCTTCACATACAAACGGCAGCCCGGGTTAATATTACCTACCTGAAGAATACTTTCTTTTCAACTCCCTTTAAAGTAGCGAACATTACAGAAGATAAGAAAGCAGGTGACCTGCATTTAATGCTGATGAGCTCGTCTCCGGGTATCTTAGATGGTGATCAATATCAATTAAAAATAGAACTGGAGGAAGGCTCCTCATTGCAATTATATACCCAATCTTACCAGCGCTTATTCAATATGAAACAAAGCGCTTCGCAATGTTTGGAAGTACATTTATCAAATGGTTCCTCATTTTGCTTTTTGCCGCATCCATCCGTACCACATGCACAATCAGTATTTAAAGCGACCAATAAAATTTGGCTCGAAGAAAACTGTAGCCTGGTGTTTGGAGAAATATTAACCTGTGGCAGGAAATTGAATGGGGAAGTTTTTTTATTTTCAAAATACCACAATACCACTGAAGTTTTTCTAAATGACAAACTGATCATTAAAGAAAATTTATTGATCGAACCGGCAACCATCAACCTGGATGCCATTGGCCAGTTGGAAAGCTTTACTCACCAGGCCAGTTTTATTTACCTCCATGCAACAGCTAAACTAAAACCATTGCTTGAATTAGTAAATGATTTTTTAACTAATCAACCCGATATAGTTTTTGGAATAACAGAAGCACCGGCAAATGGATTGATTGTAAGAATATTGGGGAACAAGGCCGAACAATTACATGATTGCCTGAAAAGGATCGCAACACTTTTACCACAACACATCAAAATTAAACCAGTAGCTGATGCAGTCTGAAATGGAAATATTGATCATTGCGGCAGTGTCAGTTGCCGGTCTGCATACTGCAACCGGCCCCGATCATTATTTGCCTTTTATTGCTTTGTCAAAATCAAGGAACTGGCCGGTTGGCAAAACTATTGGGTGGACGATCATTTGCGGATCGGGCCATGTGTTAAGTTCGGTACTGTTAGGTTTGGGAGGTGCGGCATTGGGATGGTCCTTATCAAAACTGAGCTGGCTCGAAAATATACGCGGAGGTATTGCCGGTTGGGTAATGTTGCTCTTTGGTTTTTTATATGGTACCTGGGGTTTATACCGGGCGATGCATAACCATCCGCATAAGCATTTTGAATTACAGGAAAATAATGAGCTGTATGTTTACCAGCACAATCATGAATCAGCAGTTTCACCTAATGAGCGGTACAAGGTAACACCCTGGGTAATGTTCATTATTTTTATATTGGGCCCTTGCGAACCCATGATACCGTTGCTCTATTTTCCGGCGGCTCAAAACAGTTGGTGGGGAATGGGCCTGCTGATTGGAATATATACATTAGTTACCTTAGTTACAATGCTTATCCTTGTACTCTTAGGTTATTATGGAATTTCGTTTGTAAAAACAGAAAAGATAGAACGCTATGTTCATGCATTGGGAGGGTTAACGATATTTATTTGTGGTGTGGGAATGCTGTGGATGGGATGGTAAATATAGTTGTAAATAAATTCAGTACTTAAAATGCATACTGTATTAAATGGCTAATAAAAAACCGGTAAACAATTTACCGGTTTAATAATTCAATTATTTAATGGATATGATGCATCTAAAATTCTGCACTCTTGGGGTACCTTGGGAACGGAATTACATCCCTGATATTTCCCATACCGGTTACAAATTGTACCAGCCTTTCAAAGCCCAGTCCAAAGCCTGCATGGGGGCAAGATCCAAACCTCCGCGTATCAAGGTACCAGTTTAATTCCTCTGCAGGGATATTCATTTCCTTCATGCGCTCAGTAAGTTTATCCAGCCGCTCCTCTCTTTGCGAGCCACCTACAATTTCACCTATACCCGGCGCTAAAATATCCATGGCCGCTACTGTTTTACCATCATCATTCATGCGCATATAAAACGATTTGATGTCCTTTGGATAGTTGGTTAGAATCACCGGCTTTTTAAAATGCTTTTCTACCAGGTATCGTTCATGCTCACTTTGCAGGTCTGCGCCCCAGCCCTCAATCAGGTAATGAAATTTCTTTTTCTTATTGTGATTACTTTCCTTTAAAATTTCAATCGCCTCAGTATAAGTTAAACGCTCAAAATCATTGTTCACCACAAAGTCTAGTTTTTCCATCAGGCTCATTTCACTTCTTTCATGCTGTGGCTTTTGCTTTTCTTCCTCTTCCAGGCGCTGAGCTAAAAACTCAATGTCTTCTTTGTTATTTTCCAAAGCATGCTTTATCACATACTTAATAAATTCTTCCGCCAGGTTCATGTTGTCTTCCAGGTCATTGAAAGCCACTTCGGGTTCAATCATCCAAAACTCTGCAAGGTGCCTGGTGGTATTGCTGTTTTCCGCACGAAAGGTGGGCCCGAAGGTATAAATGTCGCTGAATGCCATAGCGGCTAATTCGCCTTCCAGTTGGCCACTTACTGTAAGGTTAGTGCTGCGGCCAAAAAAATCTTCTTTAAAATTAATGGAGCCGTCTTCATTTTTTGGAGCAGTACCATCCAGTGGCAGGCTGGTAACTCTGAACATTTCTCCTGCGCCTTCTGCATCGCTGGCAGTAATAATAGGCGTATGCAAATAAACGAACCCTTTATCATTAAAAAATTTATGCACGGCATAAGCCAATGAATGGCGCACCCTGAAAACAGATCCGAACGTATTGGTTTTGAAACGAAGGTGGGCTATCTCTCTTAAAAATTCGAGGCTGTGTTTCTTTGGTTGCAATGGAAACTTTTCTGCATCGCTATCTCCCAATATTTCAATAGAACTTGCTTTTAATTCTACTTTCTGGCCCTTGCCCAATGATGGAATTATTTCGCCCACGGCTTTTATACAGGCACCGGTAGCAATGCGCCGCAGTATTTGTTCGTCAAACTCGCCCAGGCTTACCACTACCTGTAAATTATTATTGGTGCTGCCGTCATTCAGGGCTATAAACTGGTTGTTACGGAAGGTTCTAACCCATCCCATAACGATTGCCTGGTAGTTGGCAGTATCACTTGCCAGCAATTCTTTAATCCTCACTCTTTTGTTAAACATACTCCTGATTTTTAGGATTGCAAAGATAACCTGCAAATGTATGATGTCTGATTTTTTCATCCTTCATTTTTGCCTGCGTCTGAATAAACCATCATTTTGTTATCTCTTTGTGATTTACAAGGGATCTGTGAACTAAATTATCTTTCTTAAATCAGACATCAGACATCAAAAAATCAGCCATCTCAGCTACCTTAGCAATATGAAAATAGCTTTCTTCTCCACAAAATTGTACGACCGTGAATTTTTTGACCGGTATGTTACCGAACACGAAATCATTTATTTTGAAGCACGTTTAAACCACCAAACCGTAAACCTGGCTGCAGGTTGCACTGCTATATGTGTATTTGTAAATGATAAATTAAGTGCGAACGTTATCAAAGAATTAAAAAAAGAAGGTGTGAAACTGATAGCCCTGAGATGCGCAGGCTTTAATAATGTAGATCTTGCAGCGGCAAAAGAGCAGGGTATTACCGTAGTAAGGGTACCGGCATATTCGCCTTATGCTGTTGCTGAGCATGCATTGGCATTGATTCTTACATTGAACCGTAAAACACATAAGGCCTATAACCGGGTGCGGGAGGGCAATTTTTCTTTGGAAAGACTTACAGGGTTCGACTTGCATGGAAAAACAGTCGGGGTAATTGGAACCGGAAAAATCGGTCAGATTTTTTGCGACATACTGCTGGGGTTTGGTTGCAGGGTGCTGGCCTTTGACTTAGTGGCACATCAGCCAACTGTAGCAAAAGGAATCGAATATTTACCACTTATCGATATTTTCGGCCAGGCAGATATTATTTCATTGCATTGTCCGCTGAATGAACAAACCCGGCATATTATCAATGAACAAACCATTGCAATGATGAAAGAAGGTGTAATGCTGATTAATACCAGCCGTGGTGCTTTGATCAATACCGGAGCGGCTATTACCGGCCTTAAAACCGGTCGTATCGGTTATCTCGGATTGGATGTGTATGAGCAGGAAGAAAAGCTATTCTTCAATGATCTTTCCGAAAATATTATACAGGATGATGACATCATGCGGCTGTTAAGTTTTCCAAATGTATTGATTACCTCCCACCAGGGATTTTTTACCGAAGAAGCATTAACGCAGATTGCAAAAATTACCATGGCTAATGTAGATGATTTTGCATCAGGTAAATCGCCTGTGAATATTGTCGTATAAAAAGTGTATACGCTTGAAATGCTTAATTCCCTCTCATCAGCATGTTACAGCCAATTTCAAAAACGGTATACAAGAATAGGGTTAGAGCTATTTTTAATAAAGCGGTTGGGGCAAAATGATCAATTATTTTTTGCGGAAGGATTCCTGCAATCAACCTTTTTATCAATGAAACACAAAATTATCTCATATAAAGCCAGGCGGTTATTATCCTAGCCGGGCGCTTTAAAATGGCTGGGAGCCAATACTGTTAAACACAGCCCAAAAACAAAAAAATTATATTTTTAAAGAAAAACAGCGTAATATTGCTATGGAATATTGCTGATAAGGTCTTTCCATTCATTCACTGCATCAGACAGTCCCATTCCATTAATCATAATTCTCAATTACTTTTTCAGATTTTAAGACTAGATTTTTTGAAAAAAATCATTTTCACTTTCTTATGTATGACATTTTACAACTGAACGATATGCTCGTTCCTGAGTTGCAGGATATTGCAGAGCAACTTGCTATTCCCAATTTTAAAAAAATAGATAAGCAGGATTTAATATATAAGATCCTGGATAACCAATCCATTATGAGTGCAGAAAC